>CAYPAL010000108.1:0-4519 GCA_964408695.1 uncultured Oscillospiraceae bacterium
TGCTAGCGAACTTAACGCGGATGCGGTTCTGTGCGGTAATCATGAAGGTCGAGTGCTGGTATTTATAGCTTATCGCGGAGTGGGCAGACGGGAGGAACCTTGATTTCTGTCACCGTCGACGAGCATGGACGCAAGAATCGATTTGTGTTATATCTGGTAGAGAATCATTAATCAAGTAAAAATTTGTTTGTGGCTCGGAAAGCTGTCGGTAGCTCATCCGGGACCGGGGGGAGTTCCATGAACATTGTACCGGGCAAATTGACAGCCGAGAAAAAGATGCAAGCAAATCGTCCGGATACAAGGGAACTGGTGCTGGTCTACCTTCTTTTTTTAGCGGTCGCTCTCATAGCGCTTTTTTTCTGCAGTGTTCACTCTCCGTTTTATCGTTATTCTGTCAACCCGGACGCAAACGCCTATATGGGGGTGGCGCGCGCTCTAAGACATGGTTTGATGCCTTATCGCGACGTGTTTGATCACAAGGGGCTCCTTTTATATTTGATCAATTACACGGCAATGCTTCTGTCCCCGAAAAGTATGACGGGCCTTTATTTGATCTTAAGTTTCTCACTTGCCGTTTTTCTCTGGTATGGTTACCGAATCGCGCGGATGTTGCTTGCGACATTGCCGGCATTGGTGGCGACGTTTCCGTTGCTTTTCTTTTCAGTCGGCAATCGAGTATTCTATCATGACGGCGGTTCGACCGAAGAGTACCTTATGCCATGCTTGATGGCTTGCCTTTTTTATTTAATTCGATCTTTTCAGTTTATAGAAAAAAACAACAACATAACGTCGCGGCGATTTTTCTTCGATTCTGTTGCTACCGGCTTCTTTTGCGGCGCGATGCTCTGGATCAAATACACGACGATTCCCGCCGTCGGCACGGCGTTTTTGTTTCTTTATATCCATTTGTTCATAAGAAAAATGGGATCGGCCGCACTCCGATCCTTGCTTGGAGTGTTTTTGGGCGCTCTATTGATTTCCTTACCATGTCTTTTTTTCCTTTGGAAAAATGACTTGTTTGAGGAGATGTGGTCGGCATATATCACCTTTAATTCCGCATATATCGGTGGTGATATTGCGGCTCGTCACACAGTGGCGAATCTGTCCAATTTGAATTCCGCGATCCCGATCATTATCATCTCGTTATTGGGCCTTCCTTGTCTTTATGTCCAGCAGAAATCAAAGTTGTTCTCAAAGGTTGGTTTTTTGGCCGTTTTGATCTATACGGTCCTGTCTGTCTTTCTTGTTGTCGCCTTCGGAAGATACTATCCATACTACTTTCTCGCGATCATACCCCCTTTGATTTTCACCACGATAGCCGGGATCCACTTTGTTCTATCGCGACAAATAACAAAGAAATTTCTCGGAATATCCAAAGCACTCCCAAGCATCATCAGCGTATCATTGATTTTATTTTTCCTGTGTTTGACCGTCTTTCCCGCAGTTCCACATTGGGATCAATGGTCTTCCCGCGCTCCCAAAACAGATATGGAGAATTATGCCGATGCCGTAAATGATTATTGGGCCTTAAACGGTGACGGAAGCGCGCCGAAAATCGTCTTTTTTCTGAGCATGGACGGAGGCTTGTTACAGTTATGTGATACATATCCTCAGAATCGATATTACTATGCGCCCAATGCCGGGGAAGAAAACGGGATCGCCGTAGCCAAAGAGCAACTCAAGTATATCGAGGAAGGGACCGTCGATTTCATCTATGTTGATGTGGGGGATACGTTCACGGAACTTTTCAAAAAGGCGAATCCATTATATCAGCCGATATTTATTCCCGGTGATTATTCGAAGGAAGGAAACGCATACTGCAACATATATGCCAAGGTTGGAAGCAGAGACGATTCTTGATTGCACGTCTCTTGCCAAGCTTGGTCCGTCGGATTCATTCCGTGTTGATCGAGAATCGGAAGAGGGGCCTCCATGGATAGACTGCATGATCAAGTGAAGACCGCAGAGCAAAGAAAACGGACAGAGATACCGGGTAAAAGGGAGATGGCTCTTGTTTTTATGCTGTTTATGACGGTTGCGTTGTTTTCTCTTTTCTTCTGCAATGTTCATTCGCCTTTCTATCGCTTCGCAGCTTACCCGGATGCGAACACCTATATGGGCGTTGCTCGAGCCATTCAACACGGTTTGATGCCGTACCGAGACGTATTTGATCATAAGGGCTTGCTTTTATACCTGATCAATTATCTGGCGGCTGTTCTGTTTCCCAAAAGCACGACAGGTATTTACTTGATATCATGCGTCTCTCTGGCGGTATTCCTTACATATGGCTACCGCATCGCACGCATGCTCCTCCCGACAGTGCCGTCGCTGATCGCAACTTTCCCGATACTTCTCTTTTCGGTGGGAAACAACATGTTTTATCATGGGGGCGGCTCGACCGAGGAATATTTGATGCCCGGTTTGATGGCCTGTCTCTATTATTTGATCCGGTTTTGTCTTTACACGGAGCAGAGAGAATTTATGAAAAAAAGCAGATTCTTTATCGAATCTTTCGGCGTGGGTATTTTTTGCGGTCTGATGCTTTGGATCAAGTACACCACACTTCCCGCAATCGTCGCTTCGTTCCTGATCGTATATATCGTTCTTTTCGCAAAAAGAAGGGGAAAGGATGCTCTTCGATCTGTGTTCGGTGTTTTTTCAGGGGTGCTTCTGGTTTCTCTGCCATGCTTGCTCTTTTTATGGAAGAACGACTTGTTTGGTGAAATGTGGTCGGCCTATATCCTTTTCAATTACGCATATACCGGAGGGAGCGTTGCGGCATCTCACGCGGCACTCAACGCAAAATATCTTTACTACGGGATTCCGCTCTTCATCGCTTCCATAATCGGGCTGATTTATCTTCGCAAGCGAACGCTCATCGTGCGAGAAATCGGAATCGTGTGTTTATTAATTTATATGACTGTTTCTTTTCTTTTCGTGGTCGCCTTCGGAAGATATTACAACTACTATTTTTTGACCTTTGCTCCTTTTACGATTTGCGCTACGGTTGCAATGCTTCATTACGTTGTCACGCATCGAATAAGCCGAAAATATGCGACTTTTTCAAAGGGAATCAAAATCATCTTAAGTGCCTTTGTGCCCGTATTGATCGTCTTTCTGACCGTCTGTTTCTCAATACCCACATGGAAGAAAGGCGCCGTTGTATCACCGAAAACAGATGTTGAGTATTGTGCCGATGCGGTTAATGAATATTGGGCTCGGTACGGCGACGACAGCCCGACCAATATATTATGCTTCACAACCATGGATACCGGCATAATTGAGCTTTGTCAAACCTACCCGCAGGTTCGATACTTTTACCTGCCTAATGTTGAAGGAGAAAACGCGAGTCGTATTCTCAAAGAACAGGTCCGATATATTGAGGAAGGCGTGGTCGACGTCGTGTATATCTATGGAAGTCATGATTTATCTGCGTTTATCGAAGAAAAGAACCCCTCGTTTCACCTCGTATACAGCTTTCCCTGTTCGGAGTACCCCGGAGATGTTTATAGTGTTTACGCAAAGAATGTTAAGTCAGAGTCTCAATGAACAGTTTTGCTCCGGTTTGTATTGGTCGAAAGTCGGTTCACAGATTCTTGCGAAAAAAATTACGTGCCATTCAACGAAACGTTTCATTTTTTCGAATTCTTGTAGTATCATATGTATAAATCTCGACTAGGCGGAGGATTAATTATGAAATTCGGCTATTTTGATGACCAGAATCGCGAGTATGTGATTCAAACTCCCCGGACCCCGTTCCCTTGGATCAATTATTTAGGGAACAAGGACTTTTTCGGTCTGATTTCGAATACGGCGGGCGGATACAATTTCTATAAGGATGCCCGTCTTCGCAGATTGACACGATTCCGTTACAACAACGTCCCGGTGGACGACGGGGGACGGTACTACTACATAAAGGACGGTGACACCGTCTGGAATCCGGGCTTCAAGCCGACCAAGACCGAGCTTGACAGTTACGAGTGCCGCCACGGTCTTGGGTATACCCGCATCACATCGTCCAAGAATGACGTCTCCGCGTCCCTTCTGGCCTTCGTTCCGCTCGACTATAACGGCGAAATAAACCGCCTGACCCTCAAGAACAATTCTTCTTCGCCCAAGAACCTCAGCCTGTTCTCGTTTCGCGAATGGTGCCTCTGGGACGCGTCGGACGATATGCTCAACTTCCAACGCAATTTCAACATCGGTGAGGTCGAGGTCAAGGATAGCGTGATCTACCACAAGACCGAGTACCGGGAGCGAAGAAACCACTATGCATTCTTTTCCGTCAACTCGCCGATCGACGGGTTTGATACTCAACTTGAAAACTTCCTGGGCATGTATAACGGGTTCGACACACCGAAGGCTGTGATCGAAGGAAAGACAACAAATTCGATCGCGGACGGTTGGCAGCCTTGCGCGAGCCATCAAATCAACGTCACACTGAACCCCGGCGAGGAGAAGTCATTCATTTTCATCCTCGGTTACGTGGAATTGCCGTTTGAAGAGAAATGGGAAGCAT
>CAYPAL010000109.1:0-4437 GCA_964408695.1 uncultured Oscillospiraceae bacterium
GCGACGGGGTGGTTCGCTGCGTCTCGTTTGATGCGACGGAAGGCTTGGCGCGCGGCTCCAAGGCCGAGTCACTCGGCACCCCGGTCATGGTTCCCGTCGGAGAATGTAATGCGGGACGCATGTTTAACACCCTCGGACAGACGATAGACGGCTTGGGCCCCGTGTCTGCCGAGGATTATTGGCCGATCCATCGCTGTGCGCCCTCTTATACCGAGCAACACACGTCGGAATCCGTTCTGGAAACGGGGATCAAGGTCATTGATCTTCTAGTGCCCTTTTGCCGCGGAGGCAAAGTCGGATTGTTCGGAGGCGCAGGAGTCGGGAAAACAGTCCTAATTCTTGAACTGATTCGGAACATCGCTTCCGAGCATGGCGGTATGTCCGTGTTTACCGGAGTCGGAGAGCGCTCCCGTGAAGGAAACGACCTGTGGCGTGAGATGAAGTCCTCCGGTGTCGCGGATAAGACCGTGATGGTTTTCGGACAGATGAACGAGACATCCGGCGCGCGCATGCGCGCGCCTTTGGCAGGCTTAACAATGGCCGAGTATTTTCGGGATACAAAAAATAAGGATGTCCTATTGTTTATCGATAATATTTATCGTTTTGTTCAGGCCGGAGCCGAGGTCTCGGCGCTTTTGGGCCGAATACCTTCGGCTGTCGGCTATCAACCCACCTTGGCAAATGAGGTCGGACAGCTTCAGGAGCGAATCACGTCGACCAAGAACGGATCCATCACCTCGATCCAAGCGGTGTATGTTCCCGCGGACGATCTGACCGATCCGGCCCCGGCTATTACCTTTGCTCATTTGGACGCGAATATCGTCCTGTCGCGATCGGTCGTTGAACTCGGCATATATCCGGCAGTCGATCCGCTCGAGTCCTCGTCAAGGATCTTAAGCGAATCCGTTGTCGGCAAGGAGCACTATCAGACTGCACGTGTTGTTCAGGAAACATTACAACGATATAGAGAGCTTCAGGATATTATCGCGATCCTCGGAATGGAGGAGCTGAGCGAATCTGACAGAAGGACCGTCGGCCGCGCCAGAAAGATCCAGAAATTCCTCTCGCAACCCTTCTATGTGACTGCGGATTCGACCGGTTATACACCGAGGTATGTCCCGATCGAAAAAACCGTTCATTCCTTCGGTGAGATCATTTCCGGAGCCGTGGACCATATCCCCGAGCATCACTTCTTCATGAAGGGTGATATCGACGATGTCATGGATTCTTACAGTAAAGAATCGCGATAGCGCAAAAATATTGAGAAAATAGCATTTCACTCCAATGGACAGAGACGATGAGCGAAGAAAAAAAAGCAAAAACCATGATGCTGGAAATCGTGACCCCTTACCGTCACTTCTACGAAGGGCCGGTGGAGTCCGTTTCTCTTTCTTCATTGAACGGGCGTGTCGGCATCCTTCCCGGGCACGCGCCGATGGTGATCGCATTGACCCCCGGAATCATTAAAATCACCGTAGGGGGCGAATCCCGATACGCCATACTGACGGACGGGTTCGCGGAAATCGGTCAGCATCTCCTTTTGATCCTCTGTGATTCGGCAGCTTGGCCGGAGGAAATCGACATTCAACGAGCGGTAAACGCTTACAATCGGGCGAAGGAAAGGGTCAATCGGTCTCCGCGCGATTCCGAAGAGAAGCAATATTCCGAAAACTCCATGAAGCGGGCGATCGAAAGAATAAACGCAGTAAAGAAATACGGCACAGAGCGCCAGAAAACCCTTCTTATGAGGATCTACGGCGAAACCGTCTCTGAATAGCATCTTTCGGAGCGACCGCAAACGGTGTGATCGTCGTGAGAAAACAAGAAGCGAACTTCCCCGATGCGAATCGTATCTCCGTCCAATAGAGGATTTTCCTCGTGTGTAAATATTTTGCGATGACCGATGTAGCTTCCGTCCCGAGACCCCAGATCTACCAGAAAAAACATACTCTGCCGTCTCACAATTCGGGCATGTCTTGCTGAAACCGATGGATGGTCGATGGAAAAATCACACAGCAGATGGTCGGACCCGATCAGAAAGTCATCGGTCCAAATCACGCATCGCCTTTTCTTCGGAAGCTTGTGTCCGTAATCGCTTTGTTCAACTAAAAATCCCGGCACAAAGGCCGATTCTCCGGTTCCTCCGGCTACGGTCAAGCAATCTTTCGAATCCGGAAAGAAAAGGTCCTTATTCGAGGAGGACGGCTTCCCGGTCATCTCCGCGGCGGGAGCCGAATTATTTATTGATCCGGGTCTCTTGCATACACCGATCGTCAGAAACGAAAAAGTGATCGAATAAAACGGAGCCCATTCCCACATACGAAGAAACCCCGTCGGTCTCCCGGATAATTGATATATGATCAATAGGGCGATGATCATCAACATTAGGATCGCGCTCAAGGACAGGCTCAATCCGGAAAACCGCTTTGTCCTTTCTTTGACGATACTATCCGGATGGTTCATCCCGTCCAGGGCTCTTCCGAAACCGGCCTCATCACCCTTGAGAACACAATCTATTAGGCGATGACGCAAAGTTTCGGATACGGCATCAGAGAAAAAATCATGCATCAACAGGCTCTCAAGCGCAACCGCATCCAAATCGGATAAGACACATCCCGATTCCTCCCCCAAGGACCGCCAGGGCAAATAGACAAAGTACAGTTCTCCGCTCTCGGGATGTAACCAAACATCCTCCGGTCGGAGAAAGAGTCCGGACGGATCCAGGAGCAGATCCAACATCTCACTCACCCCGCAAAGAAGATCCGCAATCGCCTTGCGACGATCTTCGATCGTCACGTATACGCGGGAAACGGCCGGATCGATCACGCGGATCAGCCCCGTGCAGTCCACACATAATTGCTTCTGTCCGAAAAGCTCCCGGACATAGACCGGAAGAAACTTCCGACAGGCGCGGTTCCGCAAGGCAGAAAGCGCATGCGGAACCACCTCCTTATCCGATTCAATTGTCACAACCGCAACCGTTCCATGCGGTCCTCGCTCTGTTATCATATGCCCCCCGTTCCTGTTATCCGCCTAAAGCTCCGATCACGTTGCCGTCGTCAAATACGTAATCCATGATATTGTCCGCATAGTGGGTCAGCGCTCCGCGGAAAACGAGCGCCAACGCAACCAAAATGGCAATAATAATTACAATTTCCACTGTTCCCATACCTTTCTTGTTTTCTGTTCGCAGATGAGTCGATTTGTTTCTTTTTTCTTTCATGGCTTTCCTCCTTGTGGTAGGTTATGACAATTGGAGCGATATCAGAGCGGGGGTCGTCGCAACTAACAGGACGGAAATGAAATCAAGCATCATCGGCAAAATCATCGCAAGCGCTTCTCGTTCGCGCTTTTTTCTCGAGGCATTTCTGCAAAGCGACCAGCAAGCCGTCGCTTGTAAAGAGAGTAGACCGAGCACTTCCGAGCCACCCGTCACTTCGAATCTTGAAGCAAGGAGAAGAGCGGATTGTGCCTCGGGGACCGGAGTCCGCTCGGAAAACATTTCGACAGCCCGTCCCGCTGATGTTCCGGCTAACATTTGAGCATTCATGAACCGAAGTTCCGATCCCATAACGCCCGATTCGGGAAATGCCGACGAGCAAGTTTCGATCGCCTTCGGAAGAAGGACGCCGGATTGCAAAAGCGTGACCAACATCGAAAGAAACAACGGAATTTCTTCCATGATCCCTTCTCTCCTTCGAAGAACGCGCGACCGAAGATCGTGATGAATCAGAACGATCGAGATAACGACCAGCGGAAGTGCCAGAGTAACGGGGTAACTCAGCAAACGAAGGATCGTTATGAACAGAGGGAGCATAAACAAAGTCACGCCCAAGGTCTTCAATAGCAAGGATTCAAAGAGAACATCCGGTCTGCATGAAAGCTCGCTCAAGAGTCCGTAGACGCCTGTAATATAGCCTTGCGGCAACAGAAGCGATACACGTTCGCGAAAAGACCCGGAGAACCTCGACAGGAATAAAGGGAGAACAGATCCTTCCGTCGCGTCCGCGGAAGCGTCGTTTCTACTCTTTTCACTGATCATGGAAAAAAGAAATCCGCAGGAAATAATCGCGATGCAGAAAGCTAGGAGCATCAATGCGATCCCCATCGGGTCTGTTCGCGCCATGGCCAGGTAATCCCCTGTAAAAGAGGACAGTGCGTAGGTGATACCGAACGGCATCAGGCAGAGAAGAAAAGCCTCTGCATTCTTACCCGCATTATTGGCCTCCACCTCACTCTTTACTGCGATCAGCTCAGACATCATTTGACAACTGTTCTTTAGGATCGAGATCACTCCCGTGCCGACGACGCGGGTAATGGACAAGGCGTGCATGACCGGAAGAAGTTCGATATAGTCAAGCCGATAACAAAGATCGACAGCGACATCCGACAGGGGTTCCTGCGCGGAAAGTGATTTTTCTGCGCTTCTCAATGCTG
>CAYPAL010000110.1:0-4420 GCA_964408695.1 uncultured Oscillospiraceae bacterium
GAATCAATAAATACTCACTGAACGTCCGCGACTCTTCTTCGAAAATCTTGGCCATACACTAAACCTCCACAATCCGAATGCTTCAACAGTTTCCTAGTATGATAGCACAAATCGATGAAGAGATACAAAACAATTTCTCCCGGGTTTGCACGAAAATCCGGATCCCTCCTCTATTTTTTTCGCACTCCGATACGAAACGAAACTATGAGGGATAAAAGGAACAACACGGTGATGATCAACTCGGGAAAAAGGTACGAACCGTTATAGATGATCGAATAGATCCAGGGATTTTGCTCCCCCGCGAACTCCGCGAAGAATATGACCCCGGAAAGGACGTGACAAAGCATGCGAAGAGCAATGCCTAAAACAACACCGATCAGCATCATAACGGGAGACACCAGGGATAATTTACCGATGATACTTCTTTTCTGCAGTCTCATTTCTTTCGGTGCGGCAAAGAAACCGGCGACGCCCAGAACGGTAAACGCGACAGTGTAATCGAGGAGGACCTGAACGGGCATCACGAAAAATCCCCCGATCAATTGAAGCAAACTAAAAATGAATGCGGCGCCGAGTCCCCATGCCGGCCCGAAGCACAGCGCAAAGAAAAAGATCGGAAGCATCGACGCCGGCGTCACCGAGCCGCCTTGCGGCATCTTGTAGACGGTGATCAGGGAAAGGACGAACGCAACAGCCACGCATATGCCGCCGGTTGCGACCGCCAGAGTGTTTTCGCGGCGAGTGTTGATGGAAATAGATTGCTCAGACATAAAAAACTCCTCCTTTATGTCCGACAGATGAACGAGGAGAAGCCTGAAAACGCTTCCGCTATGGTCCCTCCGCCGGCATTATCCGGTTCAGGTTATCTGGGTCGACGTCCCTATAAACGTCCTCTCAGCCGGCTTTGTCGGGCCAGCTCCCCGTTTGCATCCTGATTCTATAACGATGAATGAAAAAAAGCAACACTCCGGCCGACGAAACTCAGATGAACTTGCTCACTTTCAGAAACTTGCGGACCTCGTCGGCGTATTTGACGGGAGAGGCATCGAAGCCCATGACATGTTTGGCTTTGTCAACAATCACCAGACGTTTCGGACAAGCCAGCCGGTCATAGATGTCCTCGCTCATCCCGGGTAAGACAAACGTATCCTCCGCACTATGGAACATCAGAACGGGGAGTTTGATCCTGCTTGCGACGGGTAAAACCGAGGCGCGCTTGATCGGGAAACCGATTCGGGATTGGGCGATCCTCCCGATCAGTTTTACGAACAACCGTCCGCGTATGTGGTACTTGTACCGGAATGTGTTCATCAGTTGTTTTTCGAGACTGCTGAAGGGGCTGTCCGCGATGATCCCACTGACCGACAGAGACAACTTGCGGCTCGCCGCCGCCAGAAGCGCGGTCGTCGCTCCCATCGATCGCCCGTAAAGGACGATCTTCAGAGGGGTTCCGAGCTGTCGCTCCATAAACCGGACCCAAGATACGATATCTTGACTGTCATAAAGACCGTATCCGATAAAACGCCCCTGGCTCATGCCATGCGCGCGAAGATGCGGGATCAGAATGTGACAGTCGGTCTGCTGTAAGATCATTTGTGCGTAAGCACCCATATCCGAAGGATGGTCGCGCCAACCATGGATCAAAATGACCATCGTCCGACTTTTCTTGTTGTCGGCGGGCCGATAGTAGCCTGTAAGTTTGATCCGGTCGAATGAGGTGATCTGGAGATCGGCAAAATCCAAACGATTGGTGTAGAACCAATTCTTGCCTTTGCCGAAAATCGTCGTTTGATCGATTTTCAAGGGAGATTTATCGTAGGGCGGGCGGGGAGATGGCCGATCGAAGATCCGGTGGTAGGCTCTCAAGGCAAGAACATACAGCGCAAGCGCCGTCCCGGCAACCAGGAGCAGGGCTCCCGCCACGATCACAACAACCATCACAACCAGATCGTTTCCGGACGGCAAGGTTACATCCCCCCCGACATTCCGAGTAGTGCCTCGACCTCGAACCGGTCACGGGGAATGAAAGAAGACAGGATTTCGCAACCCCCGTCGGTGACCCATACGTCGTCTTCGATCCGAAATCCCATTTCCCACTCGCGAATATATATCCCGGGTTCAACGGCCAATACCGCCCCGGCCTCGACCGGAAGTTCGCGGACGCATGCGTCGTGAACATCCATTCCGAGATGATGCGTCGCGCTGTGCCAGAGATATCCCCCGACTTCGGCGCTGTCTTTTGCGTCCAACAGTCCGAGATGAACGAGTTCTTCGGATGCTGCCTCTCGAAAAGCTTTATTGATATCGGAAAGCAATACTCCCGGCCGGATCATGTGAACCGTCCGATCCAAACAACGAAGCACAGCGTCGTATAACGCGCTTTGTCGTGCGGAAAAGACACCTGTTGCAGGATACGCGCGTGAAATATCCGCGCACAGCCCCCCGACCGTCGCTCCGACATCGATTTGGATCATGGCACCCTTGGTGATCGGTTTGCCGCACGGCTCCGAATGATGCAGAAAAAAAGCATTCTCGCCGGCCGCGACGATCGTCGGGAACGCAGGCTCCAAACAGCCGAAACGACTCATCGCGGAATTCATCGCGGAGAACAGTCCGAGCTCGCAGGTTCCGGAACGTAAAAGAACCAACGCCTCGCGGATGGAAACGTCCGTCAGTTCGATCGCTCTGCGGATCATCTCGATCTCGCAGGATTGCTTAACCATCCGGAAACGCGCCAGGATACGAGCGACCAAGCGGACCGAATCCTCGCCGCGAGTTCGTTCGACGCGATCGATAAACCGACTCGCGGGACCCGGTCGAAAGCCCTTATCCGAAGCGATCGTGATCGACTGATCGGCAATGATCCCGGACAAGGCATCCTCGATCGTTTCCAGAAAACAGACTTCGTCGACGCCGGATCGCTCGAGAGCCTCCGCCGCTGTCATTCGTTTGCCTGCCCAACGCTCCTTAAGCGGATCGTTGGAATGTATGAACAAGGTGGTTTGCATACTCGAGCCGTCCGCTCGGATCATCAATACCGAATCTTCCTGCTCCACCCCCGTCAGATAATAAAAATTACGGTCCGGGCGAAAGCGGTACTCGGCCCCTTCCGACATATAAACGGTTTCACCCGCAAAAAGGACGACGCAACAGTGCTCGGGAAGTTTTTCGAGCAGACGTTTCCGATTGCCCGAAAAAAAAGAAGCGGGGAGCCGATATTCGCGGATGTCCGAAATCATCTCGTCGGTTCTCCTGACCGGACGTTATATTCGTCGAAAAGGATCGTATTGTTGATGTATCCGAGTGTCGCCCCGGGAGATCGACGGATCAAACCGGGATTACCGATCACGATCGAGTTGTCCGGCACGTCGAAATTGACGTATGCGCCCGGCGCGATCAGCACATTGTTTCCGATCCGGATATTTCCGATGATCAAAGCGTTCGCGCCGATCCAAACATAATTTCCGATCGTCGGAGCACCCTTTCTGGGTCCGCGGAATTGCGTCCCGATCACAACACCGGTCGAAATGTTGACATTATGTCCGATGATCGACTGAGGGTGAATGATCAGTCTGCCGTAGTGGGCAATATATAAGCCCTTTCCGATCTTGGTATCATATGGAATCTGAAAATGGTACTTGCGCGATTTGCTGTCCAATTTGGCGTTATACCAAATAAAAAGAAAATTGTTCCAAAGCCGCTTGAATCGATTCTCCTCGGACTTGATTTGGTAGAAATAATACTGAGTTCTGCGAAGAGTGCTCAAAAAACGAAATTCCGGACTGGACATGCACTCTTGAAGGTACGTCAAATATACCCTTGAGAGTCTCCTCTTGTTTCCGGTATAACGATAGAGGTCACTGTAGATGATATCCTTTAGCTCGTCGTTCATTCTCCCCCCGCAAAACATAACCGGCCTGATACCATTTAATCTTATCGCTTTTCGAATAATTGAGCAATATAAATCTACCCCCACCGCCGAAACGCAAAAGCCGCGCCGCACCAAAACTACGTCAATATCTTGACACACCGGATACGATCGATCATGAAGTGTCTTGATCACTCGAAAAAATTCACGCGGTTCCGGGCTCCTTTATGCCCTCCGTTCTTGACGCAGGCGCTCCTTCACCCTATAATCGAGTAGCGCATTCGATTTGTGATCATAACTACGGGTCTAAAGCGCTTCACAGATGGACTCGGAGGGCTATCGAAGAGGTCATAACGAGCTCGACTCGAAATCGAGTTGACGGTTAAACGTCACGTGGGTTCGAATCCCACGCCCTCCGCCAAAAAGCGCGGTTCCTCTCACAAGGGGAACCGCGCTTTTCGTTTCGATAGATGCGAATGATGATCAATTCTGAACAGAATACTCAGCCAAACAGCGCCAACATTACCCCGGCGGCGACGGCAGATCCGATGA
>CAYPAL010000111.1:0-4420 GCA_964408695.1 uncultured Oscillospiraceae bacterium
GCTACATTTCCGGTATGGATTGCTTTGCGCTCGGACTCAAGATGGCCTATAAGCTCATCGAGGACGGCAGGATCGATCAGTTCGTGAAGGATCGTTATTCGAGTTATCAGTCCGGTATCGGTGCGATGATTGTATCCGGCAAGGCAAGTCTTGCTCAACTGGAGGAGTACGCATTGACGAAGGGTGACGTGAAGGCGAAGAGCGGCCGACAGGAGTACCTGGAGAGCATTATCAACGACATCCTGTTCGGAGGCTGATCGAGCGCACTAGGGAGGGAAACAACATGGCTTTCTTGATTGGAATCGATATCGGCACATCGGGTACCAAGACGGTTATTTTCGATGAATCCGGTAAAACCATAGCCCAGGCGACGATTGAATATCCGATGGCCCAGCCGAACAACGGCTGGGCCGAACAGGAACCCGAGGACTGGTGGAACGCAGTGGTCGGGACGGTTCAGAAAGTCTTGGCAGAATCCGGCGTGAATCCGGGAGATATTCGAGGGATCGGGCTTTCCGGACAGATGCACGGGTTGGTCATGTTGGACGATGCCGATCAGGTCATCCGTCCGTCCATTATATGGTGTGATCAACGGACCGCCGAGGAGTGCGAGACGATCACCCGACTGGTGGGTGCGGAGCGACTGATCGAGATTACGGCCAATCCGGCGCTTACCGGCTTCACGGCTTCGAAGATCCTCTGGGTGCGAAAGCACGAACCGGAGAATTACGAGAGATGCCGGAGCATTCTCCTGCCGAAGGACTATATTCGTTTTCGCTTGACGGGAGAGCGCGCTACAGAGGTTTCAGACGCTTCGGGTATGCAGTTGCTCGATATCGGCAAACGCGCATGGTCCGCAGAGGTCTTGGAGAAACTATCCATCGACCGTTCCTTACTGGCTACCGTGTATGAATCACCGGAGATCACCGGAGGTGTATCGGAGTCCGCGGCACGCTTGACGGGACTTCGCGCAGGAACGCCCGTGGTTGGCGGAGCCGGTGACAACGCGGCGGCAGCCGTCGGCACCGGAGTCGTGTCGGACGGACAATCCTTCACGACCATCGGCAGTTCGGGCGTTGTGTACGCGCATACCTCGCAGATGCACATCGATCCGAAGGGCAGAGTCCACACCTTCTGTTGTGCGGTCCCCGGACAGTGGCATGTGATGGGTGTGACGCAAGGCGCCGGCTTATCGCTCAAGTGGTTTCGTGACGGATTCCTCCAAGAAGTGATCTCTACGGCGGAACTCATGGGCGTCAGCCCGTATTACCTGATGGATCAGATGGCCGAGAAGGTTCCGATCGGATCGAACCGACTCCTTTTCTTACCTTATCTGATGGGCGAGCGGACACCTCATCTGGATCCGTTTGCGCGCGGAGTGTTTTTCGGGCTTTCCGGCGTGCACGGGAAGAAGGATATGATCCGCGCGATCATGGAGGGCGTGTCGTTTTCACTCAAGGATTGCCTGGAAGTGATCAACGGCATGGACATTTCGGTCAATATCATGCGCGCGTGCGGAGGTGGCTCCGGACCTTTCTGGCGTCAGATGCTCGCCGATGTGTACGGTTGCGACGTGGAGACGACGGATTCGGCACAGGGACCCGCTCTGGGTGTCGCGCTATTGGCCGGCGCCGGAACCGGAGTGTATTCGGATGTTCGCGAGGCATGCAACGTAGCGATCCATACCCGGAGCACCAATGCTCCCGGAAAAAGAGCGAGCGAGGAGTACGCCAAATATTATGACTTGTATCGCGAACTGTATCCGCATTTGAAGGGTTCGTACACGAAGCTATCGACGCTCTGAGGATCAAAGAATAAAGGACAAAGGATACCAATAAATAGGGCTGTTGCCGATGGCAACAGCCTTTTCATTTATAAGAGGCACAAGTGAGATCATGATTTCCTTTTCCAGAATTTTTCCTGTGATTTATAGAGGAAGAGATAAGTCAGAGCGGACAGCAGGTAACCGAGAAGAAGTGTGCCCAAATAATACTTCGTCAAGTCGTACGAGTTTAAATATTCATATGTTCGCAGAAAAGCCCTCTCGACCGAAAGGTTCGAAACCGCCGTGAAAAAGAGGAAGGCATACGAAAAACGGTTCACGAAATATATCATGAGTATAGTGATCGGCGCGGAGATCAATGCGGATATCTTTCGCGAAGATCCGGATAGCAGCAAGAAACCCCAATAAGAACCGCAAGTTATGATGATGGCAAGAAGAAACCGGGCGGAAAGGTAGCTGTGAACCTCCGGTGTTTGCACCATGAATCCGTCCAGGCTGGCGATCGATGTAATGAACCACCCGATCACTCCGGGAACAGAGCCGAGAAAGGAGCCCAGCACGCCCAACCCGATGCTTGGGTTAGTAGTATCTATTTCAATGTGAGGGATCGATTCCGGAATCTGCTCGATCGTGATATTCTCGGCTTGCGAATCGGCATGGATCCCACTTTCCGAAAGAAAGGCGGTAATTATGTCCATCAGTTCGCGGATACGCTTGACCCAATCCGTGTTGGCCGGAATGATCACCAGTATCTCATTTCCCTCATAAAGGATGCTGTAATTTTTCCGCGAAAAGCCGGAAGCAAGCTTCTGCTCCATCGCGGCGCGGGTATCGACGTCCAATCCGGTAACTCGAAGACGCATCATGGCACGCGAAAGATGAGTCTGAACTTCCACATAAACGAAATAATCGTTATGTCTCCCGGCGAAGTGTGATGACTCAATATTTCTAAGTCCCGTGGTGCCGATGATCTCATCGACAAGAGACGAGGTCAAATTCATTCATGTCCCTTTCCCGGCTCGCAAGTATGCCAACCGCTTAATTCATTTTATCAGCGGGCATACAATAATACAATTAATTTTATATCTTCCGGTTTTTTGATCCGCCTTACCAGAAGTCCGATATATCGCTGAATCATCAATGGTTTCGGGCAGTTAGTGCCTGAAATCGGTACGTGTTTCGCCGAAACGACCCGGGAGCATTAACATTTTTTTTTCAAATTCGCAACATAAAAACAATGAAGAGGAGATGCAAAATGTCAATAATATAAGTGGATTAGCAGTCGAGTGACATGAGTGCTAACAAGTTGCCGGAAAGGAGTTGTTTGAGATGGCAGGATTGGTACCTTTTAACCGAAAGAATTCAGGTGCACTGAGTACGGGTTTTGATGATTTTCAAAACATGCTGGAAGATTTCTTCACGGATGGCTTGCCGATTCGCAGGAGTCTTGCCGCAGACACCTTCAAGGTCGATGTGGAGGATCGCGAAAAGGAATACTTAGTCGAAGCGGAGCTTCCGGGAGTCGACAAGCAGGACGTTTCCCTTCGAATGGAGGATAGGAGACTTACCGTTTCCGTTAAGAAATCAGACGAAGTCGAAGAGAAGAAAAAGAATTACATCCACAAGGAACGTCGCTACTGTTCGATGTCCAGAAGTATTTTCCTTGCCGACGCGAAGTCGGAGGGAATCAAGGCGACACTGCATGACGGAGTCTTGTCCGTTACGATCCCCAAAAAGGAACCGGAGGACTCCGGACAGTTGATCGACATCGAATAGAGGATACCGGAAACCCGGTACAGCATGCTCTTAGCCACCCGTTGTTTTTTCGGAGAACCGTCGCGCAAATGCGCGACGGTCTTTTTTAAAGGAGACAACCCGGCCGTTTATTGAGGTATAGAAAAAGATCCGTTTACGGGAACGTTCCGACCGGTTTTATTCCGGTCGTTGTGCGGAAAACGGAGCATGTTGCAATTTCCTACACTACGAAGTATAATAAATCACGTAATCACTACGCATCGTAGAACGATGGGCGGGCGAAATGAAATACCGAGTCCTATCGTCTTATATGTGTACGGGTACCTAAGGACTCGTGTCGAAAGGAGATTATCATGCAAAAGATTAATCGAATAACGAAATGGATCGCATTCCCTGTCATCGCTACCCTGATCATGACCGCTGTCGGACTCTCTTCGTGTTCCGCCAGGCAGTCATCCGAAAAAATCTATACTACTTACCACCCCGGACTCACTCAAGCGCCCTGTACCGAGATCGGTGACATGGCATATGAAATGGACGCGCCGGAGCAGGAATTCAATACCGAGGAGTATAACACGATCGTCGAAAACCAGTTCCTGAGCGTTTGGGATCAACCGCTTTCCACTTTTTCTTCAGATGTGGATACGGCGTCCTATTCGATAGTTCGACGAATGATCAACGAAGGAAGAACAGTGAACGCGGATGCGGTTCGCCTGGAGGAAATGCTCAATTACTTCAGTTACGATTATCCGGAGCCGGAGGATGGAGAAGTATTCTCCGTTAGTCAGGAACTGATCGACTGCCCCTGGAACGATCAGAGCAAGCTTCTGATGATCGGCGTACAGGCGCTCGACATTCCGGAGGATGAGCGGCCGGATATGA
>CAYPAL010000112.1:0-4379 GCA_964408695.1 uncultured Oscillospiraceae bacterium
GCGTGGCCGCAAAAATCAAACGGTCATTGTCCGAAAACGACCGGACGAATTGAAGTAGATCACTCATGGATATCTGTCCTGCTCCTTGATTATTTGTTGTCCGGTGCTTCCCGGCCGAGCTCGTGAATAGCATTCAGGAGGACATCGTAGACCTCTGCCGGAGAAACCTTTCCGATGATGACTCCCTTTTTGAACAACAGGAATTCGCCGTTCCCGCCCGCGATTCCGATGTCGGCCTCGCGAGCCTCTCCCGGTCCGTTCACCGCACAACCCATCACGGCTACTTTCAGGTGATACGGTAAATCCCGAATCATTTCCTCAATGCGCTCCGCAACCTCGATCAACGGAACTGCGGTCCGCCCGCAGGTCGGACATGATACGAGCGTCATCCCGTGTTGTCTCAATGAAAGAGCTTTCAGCATCGAATACGCCGCTTCCACCTCTTTGACCGGATCGCCGGTCAGGGAAACGCGGATCGTATCGCCGATCCCCTCGGAAAGAAGCGCGCCGATCGCAACAGCCGACCGAATCGACCCCTCACGGATCGTCCCGGCCTCGGTGAGTCCGACATGAAGCGGGTAAGAAATCTCCCGGGAGAGTTGACGATAGCTTTCAATGGTAAGGAGCGGATCAGAGGATTTGATACTGACGACAAGGTCATAAAAGTCCGATGATTCCATGAGCGCTACGGCCTTCAATGCACTGTCGACCATCGATTCCCTGTTAACGCCGCCAAATCGGTCCGTGACCTCCCTGCTCAAAGACCCGGAGTTTACGCCGACCCGAATCGGGATCCCCGCTGCCTTAGCCGCGGAGGCGATCTTTTTAAGCGCATCCTTATCCTTGATATTTCCCGGGTTGATACGAATTTTCGCCGCTCCGCCTGTGATCGACGCAAGCGCCAAACGCGGGTCATAATGGATGTCCGCAACGACCGGGATCGGTGATTCTTTTACGATTCGGGAAAGCGCGTCCGCCGCCTCGGTATCGGAAACGGAAACCCTCGTGATCTCACATCCGGCCTCATGTAACCGATGAATTTGTCGAATCGTAGAAGCCACATCCCTAGTATCGGTGTTATTCATCGACTGGACGGCAATCGGATGATTGTCGCCAATGGTGATGTTTCCGATCCGGATCGCTTTTGTTGCGATTCTATCCATTCCTCACCTCAAACCACGAGCCGGATAATATCCGAGGTCAACGCGAAGGATACCAAGAGAATAATGATCACAAAACCAACGATGTTGATGACCCTCTCAGTCTTCTTCGACACTTTTTTGCCTCTGATGGTCTCGATGATCAGCATGATCATGTCACTCCCGTCCAAACCGGGAAGCGGCAGAAGATTCGTGAAGGCGAGACCGATGGAAATCACGGCGGCGATCATGACCAACGACTCGGTCTTGACCGAGGTTTCAACATCCGGTTCATTGACGACATCGGAAACAATGGTCACCATGCCGACCGGGCCGGATACGACATTATACGGCTCGATGTCGCCTGAAATTGCGCTTCGGATGCTGAACACCGTCAACCGGAACATCGCAACAGGAAAAACGACCGCCTCGCGCGCCGCCTCAAAGAATCCTTCCCCGGGCTTCAAGTCGAAGCCGCGCGGCGAGTAAATTTCTTCCGTGAAAGGCTTCACGTCCACGACCATCTCGGCTCCGTTCCGATTGAGCCGTATAGACAGAATCGCGCCATCGGAGTCATTGATGACCCCCTGGATCGCCGGATCAGTCACTGATGTACCGTTGATTTCAAGAATGGAGTCGCCGATTTGAATCACCGGAGCACCGTCATTCTGTCTCGGGTCGACCGCGACAATGTTCCAACCCGCCGGCTCACTTTTTGTAGGATCGTAGGAAATACCGATTCGAAACAGCTCTTGCTTTTCGGGAATTAAAAGAACGCTATACTTCTTTCCGGTTTCCTTGGATCGAAAACCGACATTCAGTGTATCTTCGGGGCGGGTCGTGGTAATTTCCGCATAGAGATCATACTCGGTATAAACGTTCCTGCCGTTCAGCGATATGATGCGGTCGCCCGCCTGCGCCGCCGTTCTTTCGAGCTGTGTATCGGGGTATATTTGAGTCTGAACGGTGGTGTAGAAGTCCGTAACCGAGAAAAGAACCGTTAAGATCACCACGCCGAGGATGATATTCATAAAGGGTCCGGCCAGAGATACCAGAAGTCTCTTCCATCTCGGTTGGTTCAGGATCGATCTCGGATCCTCTTCCGCTTCTTGGTTTTCTTGCTCATCGTAGTCCGAAAAGCGCACATAGGCGCCGAACGGGATCAGTCGGATATTATACTCAATACCCTTCCGTTCCCAGTGAAAAAGCTTCGGTCCGACAAAAATCGACAGTTCGTAGACCTTGATGCCCAGAGCCTTTGCCACCAGATAGTGGGCGATCTCATGCGCAGCCGCCAGGATGCCGATTCCGATGACCGTGATAATAATTGTGACAGGCAACATGAAGTTCTCCTTGCCGAATGATTATATTTGCGTTAAGCTCCCGCGAACAAATTCCCTTGCCCATCGATCCGTCTCGAAAATGTCCGTGAGGGTCAGAGTCTTTATTATACCCGACCGCTCATGAATTTCCATACATTTTCGAACGGCAGGTTCAATGTCCGCATATTTGATTTTTCCGGATAAAAAAGCAAATACGGCTTCCTCGTTCGCCGAATTCATGACCGTCGGCAGAGAACCGCCGATTTCTCCGGCATGGTATGCGAGCTCCAGTGCCGGAAAAACTTTCATATCGCAGGGTTCGAAAGTCAGATTGTTCAACCCATCGGCGAACGGGTCAAAGCTCGGGCAGATCCTCGGACCTCTTTCGGGATGGAAAAGCGCGACTTGGATCGGGAGCATCATGTCCGGCCGACCCATCTGAGCGAGCACGGACCCATCGGACATTGTCACCATCGAGTGGATCACGCTCTGCGGATGAACGACGACGTCGATCCGGTCGGTCGGTATGCCGAAAAGCCATGAGGCTTCGATGATCTCGAGCCCTTTATTCATCATCGTCGCTGAGTCTACGGTGATTTTCCCGCCCATGTTCCACGTCGGGTGCTTCATCACCTGCTCTTGGGTGACATGCAGAAGTCTTTCCTGGGAGTATCCCCGAAAAGGTCCGCCGGAAGCCGTCAGCATGATGCGGTCGATCCGATCGGGATCCTCTCCGCGGATACACTGCCAGATGGCCGAATGCTCGCTGTCCACCGGAAGGATATCGACGCCCTTTTCAATGGCCAAAGGCATCACGACGGACCCGCCGGCGACCAGGGTCTCCTTATTGGCCAGCGCGATGTCCTTTCCAGCGCGAATCGCCTCAACAACAGGCATCAATCCACACATGCCGACCATTGCGGCGACGACTGTGTCGGCCTCCGGAATGGTAGCGCATGCAATATTTCCCTCGTCCCCCCAACAGACATCGGTCATCAAGCCTTTGGAGCGGATAAACTCCTCGATCCCGACAGCATCGGCGGCGGAATCGACGCGAACGAGCTGAGGGGAAAACTCGAGGATCTGATCTTTCATCAGTTCGGTGTTTGTCCGGCAAGCGAGCGCGACCACCGAGAAGCGATCCGGGAATCGGCGGATCACTTCAAGTGTTTGACGGCCGATAGAGCCGGTCGATCCTAATACGGAAATCTTCTTCATCGTTACTCTCCGTCTATGTCAACAGAAATCCGAACGCAAGAGCGACCGGAAGCGTGAAAAAAGCGCTGTCAAAGCGGTCCATAATCCCTCCATGTCCCGGAAGAATCGTTCCGAAATCCTTTATGCCCGCCCATCGCTTGATCGCCGAGGCTGTCCAGTCACCAAACTGTGAAACGACCGACAGGATGATACCGACCGTTGCGGACGCGACAAGAAATACGGGATAAGATAAACGGGTTCCCATACTCGGGTAAATGACCAGCGCAAAAACGGTCGCGATCACCGCCGCGCAACCGATCGCCCCGCCGATACATCCCTCCCATGTTTTCTTTGGGCTGATGTGGGGAACGATCTTATGCCGTCCGATCAATACTCCGGTAAAATACGCGAAAACATCGGAAATCCATGGGGCAAAAAGGCCCAAAACAAAATACAGCCATCCGTTACGAAGAAAAAGCACCGAAATATTCGCACAGGCCAACGGAAAAGAAAGATAGAGCGATGTTCCGGCGATGGCGATCCCTTCCGAAAATTTACCGTCTGACGCATGAAACAATAACGGCATGATGACCACGATCATCGAAAACATGACGGCAGACAACGCATACACCGTAAACGCAATATAGGGAGATGACAGAAAAAAGTAAAGGCCGACGGGAAGTAAGGACAGCGCCGCTCCGATATTCAATGCCGCGCTGAC
>CAYPAL010000113.1:0-4330 GCA_964408695.1 uncultured Oscillospiraceae bacterium
AACATTATCTTGAAAGTCAAGAATCCCGGAGAGTTTGTAGGGAATATTTATTAAGAAAGGTATTATTATGAAAAGCATATGATTGAGAATTATTATGATTGGTGTGGTGATTGTTATTAGTATACTAATACCAAACTTCAGCGTTCTGGCTTATGACCAGCAAGGGACTGCATATGTATATCGAGGTGGAGCAAGTAAGTCGTGCGGAGTTGATTACAAAGACGAAGTAGGAGTATATCACTGCATGGTAGCATCAGTTGACTTCGAAGGATTGCCGACGGGCATTTATAGCAGTAATGTTATAGTAACTCGAATGAGGACATGTGGCGGAGATGACCCAGCATCGTTTGCGATCACAGTTACTTATAGCAAATACAAGAAGGATCTTTATGCAGCGTATTATATTGACAAATACTACGGCGGAGCTTGGTATTCATGGGAGCTTTACGAAAGTATGTCAAGCGAGTCTCCGTGTGTCAGTGGTTATTCAACTGTTAAGTTTACTGCATAAAACAATTTTAGAAGGTGTCATACCAGTGATGAAACGACTTCAAATGAGTGTTCTCCTAGTGGTGACGATCTCTCTTTTGATGACATCATGTTCTCAACCGCTTCAGAAGCCATCAATTGTGACGGATCCAGAAAACGCCATTTTAAGTTCCGCTGTTACGAAGTCGAATGATTATGCGGTTTCAGCCGATAATTTTCGTTTGGAAAAAAGTACGGTCGGAGGCGGCTCGATCCTTTCTGGCGAGCTGACCTCCGGTGTAACTGTCAACGCGCGCGTTTATTCTGACATAGACTTAACAAATCCTGGTATGAGAAGTGTGGATACCGCTGTATGCAGAGTTTTTTTGCCATCCGATATAGATTTGCTTGTTACTCCGGATTGGGCAAAAACGTCCGATCAGACATCGAAGGAATATTACCAAGGAATGGATACATTTGATCAACGTATCGCAGAATTTACGGACGAGAATAACAATCGGATCCGTATTTTAAATGCCTACGCTAACTTCGATTATCGCGTTCGATATGGGAAAGGGGATCTGCTCTCACTTATGCACGATCGGATTCCATGGTTTTCGGCCGAGTTAGCGTGGGGAACGGAGGACTTTGATTTTGGTTCCGGAGAGGAGGCGTTTGAAAAACTTAAAGAATATGCCGCACTTCTCGGAGTAACTGTTTCATCTGCTTATAGGGTTGAATACGTAACACCAGACGTATTTGAGACGATGTATCGTATACAGATCGCAGACGGAAGTGACAGTTGGCCGGAAATGACATGGGGAGATGAGGATGGCGCATATTGGATTGAAACGTCGCAGGATTGGAATGGACTTCCTATCAGTGATAACTGGCAAGGAAGAATCTTTGACGGGATTAATCTGTCAGGAAATGAATGTTTTGTAACAAGTTGCACTAAGATCTCCTTCCTGCTGTCAGGTGTGGGCGTACAGGATTTTCGCATGGAGAATGTGTATCAGCTGCTCAAAAAAGGAACAGATGAAGAACTAGTTTCTCTATGGGATGCACTTCAGGCATTGAAAGTACATATTGAAAATCCGGAATACGAACTAGAAGTTCTATATAAACTTCCGAAGCAAGATGTGATCATTGATCGGATCGAACTGTGCTATCTACCGATAATGCAAAAACCTGCTGTGACAAATAGACCCGTCACCGAACTCACAGAAGGGTTGATTGATACTGAGAGCGGTGGAAAAAAGTATGTATTTCAAATGACACCGTGTTGGACTTTTCGCGTCGTTTGGCAGGAAACCGGAACGTATCAATCACAGTATTGTGAGGTCAATGCTATAACTGGTGAATACATCCTTCAAACGACCTATATCGAATGAGTCTGAATTAAAGGAGCTTATGAACGAAAAAGGAAAAGGCGTAAAATTTCTAGCACTTGTTTTAGCACTGGCACTCATCCCGGTGTCTTCCTGTTCTGATCACTCTGAAAAAGAAGCTCGTGAATGGCTTACTGAGCGGGATTGTGCGTATTTTGAAACAAAGATGCTCGATATCGCGTCATCGACGGATGATTCGGCGATATGTACACTTGTGGATGCTTGCTCCAAAGAAGGTCAGATTTCGCTATTGTTATCCTATTCGGATATAAAAACATATGAAGATAAAGGAAACGAAATTGTTTTTTTAGATCCGGAAGGAAATGTCACCAGCCGGTTCTCACTGGAAGAAACTGCTCCGGATTTTTCAGTAGTAACCGTGACATATGATCTATCCGGCAGGCTTGTCGTTTTGGGAAAGACCTTGGAGGGCGGTTATAAAATTATCGTTTTTTCTTTTTCCGGGGACCGGATTGAAGAAGAAATTTTTATCTCGGGGATCTCTTACTATCTGGCGGATATGATTCCGACAGAAACCGGATGGGCTTTCCTTAGCTACAATACAATTACATTGACGGATAAACAAGGAAAAGTAACTCATGAAGAGCCATTGGTCGGTGATTTGATGGAAGGTGGGCTATTTTTCGAAAACGGGCGTGTTATGACAACTGTTTACATCAACGGAGACTTAGCTTTTTTTTCACTTGATCTTACATCGTTGAGTGCTGTTGTAACAAATCAATCAGATATGAAGTGGTCGGACGATATTAATCTCTTGTATTTTGATTTTCAAGGGGAATATGCTTCTGATAATCAAGGAGTATATAAGTTTGATTTTTCGAGTGGCGTGATTGCCGAAATTGCGGACTGGAATCAGATTGATATTCCTCCGAGTACCTGTGTCGGCGTCCAGAATTATTTATATGTTTTGAACGATGATACGATGATTCGAAATACAATACCGATGTCTTCACGCGGAAATGATGAACTGATCATTATGATTCATCGTGATCAGAATCCAAATGCCGATAAGAAAGTTCTTACAATCGGCGGATACGCTTCACGTACGGATCTGATCGAACGCGCCATTTATTTGTATAACACCGGAGACAATGATTATCGGATCGAACTAGTGGAGTATTTTGATATTTATCCATATGTGGATGCGGCAGGTATAAGCCGAGCAAACGCTGCAATTATTACCGCTATGAGTTCGGGCTGCGGGGATGATATGTTTGTCGGGATGGAGTTTGACTATGATTTATGGGGCGACAGTGGAATGGTGATGGACTTGTCGGGATTGTTTGGGACGGAAACGACGCTCGCTTACGATGATTACTTGCCTTGTCTAACGGACCTTAACAAGCATAACGGGAAGATATATAAAATATTTCCCTCTTTCGCTATTACGGGATATGTGGGATATGCAGATAGCATCGGAGCGGACAACCGGCTTACACTTGATCGCGTGTCGGAAATCGCAAAGGGTCTTGATTCAAGTCAAATCATGTTTCCTCCTACGTCTCGCACAAATCTGACAATTAATTCGATTCTGTACCGATTGGATGACTTTGTTTCGAACGGGGATTTTGCTATATCGGATAAGGACTTATTGAAAATTGCCGAATATGGAAATACATATGGAACCACCAACAGTGAGGGTGTTCAGAGCATAGACATTAGTTATTCTTACGCAACGGGACAACTTCTTTTCCAAGACGCACATATTTGTTCGCCAGACGATTACGGGAATCTGGAGCAAAGCGGAACCTCCCCTGTACATTTTTATGGCTTACCGTCGGTTTATGATAGCGCACGGATTTGCAGTCCGAGTTTAGTGATTTCGGTTTCATCCGGCACGGAGGCTCCTGATGCGTGTTTGGACTTTATCAGAATTCTTCTCTCCGATGAAGTCCAGCAGTATGCTATGGATATCGGAACCATACCGGTATCTGTAGACATGTTTGAAAAGCAGATATCCTTTGCGTTGTCGGGAGAAGACAAAAGCTCGGCTGATATGACTTCTGCTACCGGAAAACGGATGACGGAAGAAGCCGCCAATCAATATCGTGAGTGTATTATGTCTCTAAATTGCATTCAGTATGTTAGTATTGATCTCTGGATTATTCTTCGAGATGAGTTTGATTCATACTACAGAGAAGGGAAAAGTATATCTGATGTACGAGAGGCAATGGTAAACCGAGTAAATATTTACTTAGATGAGAAAAGAAATTGAAGAGTTGTATTATGCTCCCCTTGATTGAGACGATGATCATGAATTCGAGCAAGACCGACATGATGATTCCACCAAAGTAAGTTCCATGCGCTATATATGAATCTGAATTGAAGAAGGATAAGGCATAACCGATGTTGAACAAATGAAAATTCCCATAACTGTGGACAGGTTGCGCATTCCGACCCCAAAACCGAAAAAACCAAAAGTCCCGAAGCCTTTGAGCCGCGGGACTTTT
>CAYPAL010000114.1:0-4264 GCA_964408695.1 uncultured Oscillospiraceae bacterium
AGGAAGAAGTGGTTCAGTACACTTTTTACGGAGATAATAAAATGATCGTCGATACGCCCTATGGCGAATACATCGGAAAGTATGTGTATGATAAAGATACGGGCAAGGGTATCATTTCGATGGAGGGAGGAACCATCGAATTTACCTTTGAAAAAGACAAAGTGATCCTCGGCAACGGAAGTGTCTTGAAAAGGGGAGTAATCAGCGTGGTTCATCTTGTAACCGATGCTACGACGACGCTGCCCGAGACTACCCCCGCCGATGTAACCACCGAGAGTACTCCGGCGGAGGCGACCACCGTGGCGGAGACTGCCGCGATTACAACCGTTCAGGAGACCACCACCGCGGAAACCACCATTCTGGAGACCATCGCTACAACGAGTCCCGTGATTGAAACGACGCCTACAACCACAATAGGCATAATCTTTCCGACTATCGATATTGTGCTTCCGACATATTCGATGATGCCGATTATGCCGACGTACATCATTGTTGGCACACCGATCGAGGGAAAATGGGAGGACGAGGATTCCGGAGATTGGGTGCTTGATTTTCGTGATGACGACAAATGCTATGTCGAATACGAAGGTGTTGAATACGCTGTATATGAATATGAGTACAATTATTTCACCGGAGTCGGATCGATGATCTCTGATCCATGGGAATTTGAGATTACCGTTTCAGGGGACCAACTATACTTGATCTTGAGCGGAAGTTCTCTCGGGGAGACCTATAACAGGATATCTTAAAGTTGCTACAGCACTTATGTTGAGTGTTTTGAGAATACTCGGCGTATCGCTTGTCGTTCTTAAATAAATCTTTAATAATACTCATCCGTGATGAGCACGTTGAAATCGAGCCGGACCGCTCCTCCACTCTAGCGGGGAGCGGTTCCTCGATTTCATTCTTATGAGTTCATCGTGGATTCAGATAAACGATAAGCGTCGAGTATCATGATTTGCGTCCAATCCAATTGTTGCTTTTTTCGGCAACTGGGATTATTCTAATCAGTGTTGCGAAAATGATCGGAGGGCGGGATCTTAAGATATGACAGAAAATCAGAACGGCAGAAGAAGCGTCATGGCGAGCGCGAAAAGGATCGTGATCAAGGTCGGCACATCGACGATCACCTTTGACAACGGTCGGATGAATCTTAGGAATATCGATCGGTTGGCACGCGCGATCTCTAACCTGATGAACAGCGGCAAGCAGGTCATTCTGGTGACCTCCGGCGCGATCGGGGTCGGCGTCGGCTGTTTGGATCTGGATAAGAAGCCGACGGAAATGCGTGATAAGCAAGCCGTTGCCGCCGTCGGACAATGCGAGCTGATGAATGTTTACAGCCGCTGTTTTGCCGAGTACAGCCATGTCGTCGGCCAGATCCTTCTTACCAAGGACGACTTGGAGGAGACCCACACCCGGATAAATATCTCAAACACAATGGAAGCTCTTCTGGAAAAAGGGATATTGCCCGTCGTCAATGAGAATGATACCGTTTCCACGAACGAGATTCTTTATAACGGAACATTCGGCGATAACGATACGCTGTCGGCTCACGTAGCCTGCCTGATGCAAGCCGATCTTCTGATCGTCCTTTCCGATATCGACGGGCTTTATGACAGTGACCCCAAGGGAAATGCGGGCGCTCATCGAATCCCGGTGGTCTGCCACATCGACGAAGATATGCTGGAGCACGCCGGAGGCATCGGAAGCAAGCTCGCGACGGGTGGGATGCATACCAAGATCAAAGCGATGTCGCTTGTCGTTGCTCAAGGAATAGCCGGGGTGATCGCCGAAGGATCACAATCGCAGATCCTGGAGGATATCCTTGAAGGCGCGGACATCGGGACATTTTTCGATCCTTCATGTACGGTAGATATCACCACGAGTCCGTCGGCCGCAGACAACAAATGATTCGAAGCCTCACGGCTCCTGTCAGCCCGGAGGCTCGGGGGGCGGTGTCGGAGGTTCCGGCGTCGGCGTCGGCTCTACATGAAACGTGCATGTATCGGTCGGAGTCAGGGTGTCGCCCAGAACGAAATACTCCGTAACGGCGGTTCCCGCTTCCTTACAATATTGGTTGGCCAACTTCCCCGATGAAGTACAGACCGTGCGATATACGACGGTTTCGGGTCGAATAAAGTCTGCCCCCGGAAGTTCCATGTGTATTTGTTGCATCACATAGTCCCAAATCTCCATCGCGTTGTTGCGATCGGCTCTCAGAACGGCCGTTTGTCTGAGCCCGTTGTCAAAACCGTACCACACCGCAGCCGCGTAGTAAGGAGTAAAGCCACAGAACCATTTATCGCGAATGTCGCTGTTATCGACTTCGGTGGTTCCGGTCTTCCCCGCGACGGCGATATATTCGCCGGTTGAATTCGAAATCGTATGAACATTACCGCTTGCGGTTCCCCCGGTAATGACTCCCTTCAGGATGTCCGAAATCAGAAAAGAGGTTTCCGGAGAATATACGGACCAAGAATTCGGGTGCTTTTCGAGAACGATGTTTCCGGCCGAGTCGAGAACTTTGGTATAGGCAAACGGCTCGCGAAAGGTTCCTTCATTGGGGAAAGTGGCGTATGCGGCCGCCATCTCAAGCGGGGAAACCCCATACAAAAAACTCCCGATCGCCGTTGCGGGGTGATTCTCAGTCATTCGGTCGATTCCGACCCGCTTCAAATACCACAGCGCGATATCTTCGTCCCGCTCGAAAAGGTCGGTCCATACTTGGACGGCGATCGTATTTCGGGACGCGGTGATCGCTTTCCGGATCGTCATCGGACCATTATAGGCCCCGTCCGCATTTTTAGGCCAGACAGTATTCGGATTTTGAGGATCCAGATATGACTTTTTGTCATCGTATATGGTGGCAGCCGTAATGAGCTTGGTCTGAAATGCCGGCGCGTAGTCGATCAGCGGTTTGATGGAGGAACCCGGATCGCGTTGTGCCTTCACCGCCCGGTTAAAGGTCAGATTGCTCACCTTTTCACCGTAGCCGCCCGCCATACCGGCGATCGCTCCGGTCTGAACATTGATGATCACCATACCTCCCTGAGGCTTCTCGGGCAGATCTTCAAGGGCTCCCGGATCCTTCTGAAAAAGCTCCTGATTCATGAACGCTTCGTCCATGACCGCCTGAACCTCGGGTTCCAAGGTCGTATAAATTTGGTAGCCGCGGTTCAGGACCAGTTTCTCGGCCATCGCCTCGCTGATGTTTCGCTCCTTCTGAAGATCGAAAATCACCTGTGCGATGACATACTCGACGAAGTATGAATTGATCGTCGTTGCAGACGTCTGTCGTCTGGACTTGAAAACCAACTCGGTATTCAGAGCGTTGTTGTACTGCTCGTCCGTTATCATCTGAAGCTCGTGCATCTTATCGAGAACGATACGCATTCTGCGCATCGCGTTTCGCTTGCCCGACTCGCGAAGCGGATTGTAATATGAAGGACTCTTCGGAATGCCGGCCAGGAATGCGCACTCGGGAAGCGTCAGTTCCTTTGCATCCTTTCCGAAATAATTCTGGGCGGCCGCTTGCACCCCGATGTAATTGTTGCCCATCGGGGCTGAATTGATATAAAGGTCGAGGATTTCTTCCTTCGTAAAGGACTCCTCGAGCCACATTGCCCGATACCACTCCTGAACCTTGCGCTGAGCGGAGCGTTCATCCTGACCGGAGATCAACTTAACGGTCTGTTGAGTAATGGTAGATCCGCCGTGAGTGGGTGATCCTGCGTTGAAAAGCGACGACAGAACGGCGCTGGCGATCCTCTTGACGTCGATGCCCGTATGGTCCATAAAGCGCTCGTCCTCGATCGCGATGATCGCTTCGTCGATATAGGTGTTTTTGATCTCGCTGAAAGAAACCTCGACACGATCAACATTTTCGACTCCGGTGAGGCGAGCAATCTGTGTGCCGTTAATATCGTAAACAAAAGAGGTCTTCTTACTGTCCGACTGAATGACATCGGCAATTTCCACGGGTGTCGTTGTCGTAACATAGCCGACCAGCATTCCGGCACCGAACCCGCCGACGACAAAGGTGGCGCACAAGATCAGCACCAGAGCAATTTTCAGAATACCCAATATCGCCCCGATCAGTTCGCCGTACCATGTTCTTCTGTGTCCGGCGCGTGTCGGCTTGCCGTGAAGTCTTGTCCGAAACTCATCCGCGATGGCCGAATGCTCCGGCATAACAGGGCGCGTAGAACGTTGACCGGGTTGGGCTCTTCCGGTCGAAGCCGAACGACGTGGACCGGCCTGT
>CAYPAL010000115.1:0-4177 GCA_964408695.1 uncultured Oscillospiraceae bacterium
CCTTGACCGGTCGGTCTAATCGCATTATACGACGGTTTGACCGGGTGGTCAAGAGGCATGTCGGATCTCTGTCGACGCATCAAAAAACCGCGCGGATCGCGCGGTTTTCGAAAATCTGTCATGATCGTCGTCACTACCCGGTGATCTCGATCGGGTTCCCTTCGGGGTCGAGCACGACGCTCTCGTAATAGCCGTCGCCGGTCACCCGCGGACGCCCCACGACCTGAAAACCTTCCGCTTCAAGGAGCGTGGTCAATTGATCTACCTTTTCGCGGCTTCCGACACCGAACGCCAAATGCGTATACCCGGTCTGAATCGCTCTCTTAGAGCCCTTGATCATATCGGGGCGGGACATGATTTCAAGCTGTGTATCGCCGTCAAAGGTAAGGAAATACGTGCGGAGCCCGGTCACGGGGTTATGGTATCCGTCGTTCGAGGTCGCGTCAAAATACCGTATATAAAAATCCCTCAAAGCTTCCGGATCGAAAACATACATGGCGATATGTTTGATGTTCATGAGTACCTCTCGTCGGCGGGACGATCTTATTTGACCATCATTATACCGCAATCTCCGTACAGGAGTGATTAATTCCGTCCGCAAGGCTCTTTATAGCGCGGCGCGTATATGTTAAACTGTTTCGGAAGACTTAACCATCGTATAAGAATATTCGCGACACTTACGAAGGGAGCTGATTCGATTTGCGCTTCATTTTATATATCGATCCTGCACTTGGCAGTATGATCATTCAAGCGGTCGTTGCAGGATTTGCTGCCGTCGGCATTTTCTTTATTTCGTTCAGGAAACGCATTGCGACATGGTTTAGAAGAAAATTTAAAGCGAAGAGTGATGCGAATATCACGTCAACGGATAAGAAAGATGAAGGAAACTGAGCGTAAGAACAGCGGCTCTTTTCGCGATCCATCCGGTTATGTTTTTACCAGGAACGGGACGCTGTACCGCCAAATCAACAATACATACACGGAGCAATATAATCATTTGAACCAATCCGGTTTGTATCGGGCTCTTCTGGACAAGGGTTGGCTGATATCACATGAAGAAACGGATGAAGCCTGTCCGTTTGAAAACGGCATTCAGGTGATTCGACCCGAGCGGATACCCTTTATTTCGTATCCTTACGAATGGTCTTTTTCCGCGCTCAAAGACGCGGCGCTGCTCACCTTGCGGATCCATCGGCTCGCGATGGATCACGGAATGGTCCTTAAAGACGCAAGCGCGTTCAATGTTCAGTTTTCACGCGGTAAGCCGGTCTTTATCGACACGCTTTCATTTGACTTATACCGGGAAGGTAGTCCGTGGATCGCGTACAGTCAATTCTGTCGTCACTTTCTGGCACCCCTTCTGCTGATGTTCTACGTAGATGTGCGGATGAGCCGTATGATGAGTTGTTTTATTGACGGAATTCCTCTGGATCTGGCGGATCAGATCCTCCGCGGACGAGGAGGCTTTTTCGCAAGACAACATATTCGTTGGCATGCCGCCTCCATCGCCCGATACTCAGATACCTCGAAGCGTATTGATGAGGCGCAACCCCAAAAAACCATCAACCTATCCCGAAATAGCCATTTGGCTCTGATCGAGAGTATGATTTTATGGATCGAGAAGCTTTCTTTCCCCGGTCAGAAGACTGAGTGGGGCGATTATAACGCACAAACCAGTTACACGGAAAACGGGGCGGACTCCAAGAGATCCATCGTTTCCGATTATTTAAATCTCATACATCCCGGGTCCTTGTGGGATTTGGGAAGCAACGACGGCACCTATTCCATGTTGGCGGTCCGGGCCGGAGCGCGTACGGTTGCGTTCGATGCGGATCCGGTCGCAGTTGAGCAGTGTTATCGTCAGACCCGAGGCAAAGACCTCCCCATCCTGCCTCTTCTCATGGACTTGACCAATCCGAGCGCGGGAATCGGTTTTTCCGGAAATGAACGAATGTCCATGTCGGAAAGAGAACGACCGGATTGCATCATGATGCTGGCCGTTATTCATCATATGGCTATTTCCAATAATGTGCCTCTCGAACTGCTGGCCGAATGGTTATCCGGAATGAGCGATCACCTGATTATAGAATTTGTCCCGAAATCCGACATTCAGGTGCAACGACTGCTCTCCTCACGTGAAGATATTTTCGATCGTTATACACAGGAGGAATTCGAGGCATCATTTGCCCGTTATTGGAAACTAATAGCCCAAAAAGCGGTGCAAGGATCCGAAAGGACTATATATCTGTACTGCAAGGCAAAGAACTCCCACCCGCCTGCTTTTCGCGATCGGTGGGCCAATCCGGATTTTGCATGAAATAACCTCTAGACGGGAAAGGATTCTGTTCCTTATGAAAATTGCCTCTCCGAGACTTTCTGTATTCTTCAACACGGTATTTTCCGAACCACTTTTCTGGCGATTTTTTGTTGCTGCGTCTCTTTTCTCCCCTTCTGTTCTACTTTTCTATTATGGTCAGAATTCCGTCTATGTTGAGATACACTATGTGCTTATAATTTCCTGTCTCTGCATTCTGGTTTCTGCTGTTTTTTTTATGTTGGCAGAGCGTTTGCTTAGAAATCCTTATGCGACATTTATGTTATCAATACTATTATGGATCGGCATTTTCTTGGAGTCTGTTGCGCATCTGCCGATCATCAAAATGTTCACGAGTACTGTTGTTTTTTACGTTTTCTGGGTTGCTTTATCGAGCGCCCTTTCTTATGTTCTTCGAAAAGTCGACGTACGTGGGGCATTTCCCTTTATTTTGTGCGCATTTGTCTTCATTTTTTTCTCTATGTCTTTTGGAACGTCTCTCTACAACTATGTTCAGGGTGTCGCTGCCAAAAAAGCAGATGTAAAAACCTCCTTTAATGTAAGCGAGAGCCTTTCCAATCAACCAAATGTCTACTGGATTCATTGTGACGGTATGATTAATTTCAAGACCTGTGAAAAATACTTTAATGATGATCAGGAAGACTTTATGAATGAACTTTCCGAGAGAGAATTTTTAGTCAACGAAGACGCGTCTTTTTTTGCTTGTTATAATACGACTGTAGCCATCCCTGCTCTTATGTGTCCTGATTACTATGACAATTACCTGTCCGACATTTTATCTGACAGAGAAAGCGCATATAAACGTGTGTTATCCATGTCGACACAGGCAACACTCAAGGATGTGCGACTTCATAACGAGACCATCTCCGCATTTACCGCTGCTGGTTACAAAACCAACACCGTCGCGTTGATGAACCACTTCTATTTCCCGTCGACTGATACTTTTTACTACCCTTTAGAATCCGAAGAACTCGGCGATTGGGTCCTCAACATGCTGTACCATCATCCGTTCGAGTTGGCTAAGATGGAGCAGCTATCGGATGAGGAAGCCATGGAATGCATCAAAAAGTCCGAGGCAAGCACTTTCATGCTATCCTTCTTTCGTCCCGGAGCCAAGGTATTTGGATTCACTCCGACATCCGAACACAATCCTTTTATGGATTACCCGGTTGAGTCTGAAGTCTTGGGGGCTTCGGTATCTGATGAGATGTTATCGGAATTATTTCTTGGTTCCGAAGCGGCAGCCCGTCAATATGCCTATTTCGTCAATGCAGTCGATCACATACTCATTGATTCTTCTGAAGAACGTCCGCATTTCACCATACTGATGAATCTCATGTTTCATTTTCCGTTTGCTTTTGTCGAAGACGGAGAATTGAACACAAATTACTCGCCTGAAGACATGAAATTGTACTATGGTCAGCACGTTTATTCCTCAAAGGTTTTACTGAATATTGTCGATATGATTTTGAAAAAAGACCCGGATGCCGTGATCGTTTTACAATCTGACCACGGTATAAATTATCTCTACGATGATACGCTGGACGCATCTTTCGAATTATCAAATAACGACTGGTATGATATGCGCCACGGAACAATGAGCGCGATCCGGGTACCTGAAAAGTATCAAAACGGCGAAGAAGCATACGCGGTGAGCAATCCGCTGAATATGTCGCGCTATATCGTCAATAACTTTGTCGGCAGGAATTACGATTACCTGCAGGAAGAATCTTGAGCGCACTAGGTCATCCTGTGGGACAAATCCAATGCTTATTTATGACTTCTGATACGTCGTCCGATATCCGTAGAACGAGGTAGCCGGTTTCCGGGCAACCTCGATTT
>CAYPAL010000116.1:0-4099 GCA_964408695.1 uncultured Oscillospiraceae bacterium
TTTGCCAAAAAATCGCCTCCCAAAATATACGTATTTTGTAACTATAATAACTCAATGGGGTCAAGCCCCAAAACATTATAAGCAAAAAACACAGAAAATGGAACTTTTTTCGTTGTTTTTTGTTGCAATCGTAGAACGGAAGGCCGATTTCGAGGATGTGTTTTTGCGGCATACAGTGCGTGCGTTATTCATTATCCGCTCTCAATGCGTTATAATACCCCCATCGACCGAAATGGAGGCGATTTTATGCTTGATATTAACCGGATCCGCAATCATCCCGAGGAGATGGCCGCAAAGCTGGCCAAGAAGGGTTGCGTCGTCGATTTTTCCGATTTTCTGAATACGGATAAGGAGCGCAGGGAGACCATCGGCTCCGTCGAACTGTTGAAGGCCAAGCGTAACAAGGTCAGCGCCGAGATCCCCCGAATGAAGAAAGAGGGACAGGATGTTGCGGCGATCTTCACCGAGATGAAGGAGTTGGCCGAAGAGATCCGTGTCCTGGACGAGAAGCTCGGTGAGATGGACCGCAGGCAGAATGATTTCTTGTCCGGTCTTCCGAACGTCCCGGCGGACGATGTCGTCGCCGGCGGCAAGGAGAATAATGAGGTCATATCCATCGTCGGCGACAAGCCGGAATTTTCCTTTACCCCCAAACACCATGTCGATCTGGTCGAGTCGCTCGGAATGATCGATTACACGCGCGGCGCGAAGCTCTCCGGTAACGGATTCTGGATCTATCGCGGAGATGGCGCTTTGATGGAGTGGGCTTTGCTTTCCTACTTTATCGAGACGCACCTCAAGGACGGCTACGAGTTCATCCTGCCGCCGCATATGCTGGGTGCCGCTTGCGGATACACGGCCGGTCAATTCCCGAAGTTCAAGGATGAAGTTTATCAGATCCTGGACCGCGAGGCGCCGGAAGGCTTCACGCATTTCATGCTTCCGACGGCGGAGACTGCGTTGGTCAATTTGCATCGCGATGAGATCTTAAGCGAGGCCGACCTGCCGTGCAAATTTTTTGCGTATACGCCCTGTTATCGAAAAGAAGCGGGTTCCTACCGCGCCGAGGAGCGCGGGATGATCCGGGGACATCAATTCAACAAGATCGAGATGTTTCAGTACACGCGCCCGGAGGATTCCGAGCAGGCGCTTCAGGAGCTTGTCGCGAAGGCGGCGGCACTCGTAGGCGGCCTGGGACTTCATTACCGCGTCAGCAAACTGGCGGCCGCGGATTGCTCCGCTTCCATGATGAAGACCTATGATATCGAGATTTGGATCCCGTCAATGAGTGACTATAAGGAAGTCAGTTCGGCATCAAACGCCGGCGACTTTCAGGCGAGAAGAGGCAATATGAAATTCCGTCGCGCGGACGGAAAATCGACGGAGTTCATGCATACTCTCAACGCATCCGGTTTGGCGACCAGCCGGATCCTGCCGGCGATCGTCGAGCAATATCAGCAGGCAGACGGGAGTGTCATCATTCCGGAGGTCCTTCGCAAATGGATGGGCGGACGGGATCGGATCGTGCCTCGGTCGTGATCGGATTTTGCCATTATCGGGCATAAATGAAGCATCCCCGTCGTCGGACGGGGATGCTTTTTCTTTTCGAAAACAAACGGAAAAATATGATCAATTCCCGTGATATGTACCTTCGGGGTAATCATTGTTGGCATTCCAGAGGACGTACTCGCTGTAACCTGCGTCTTCCAAGGCGCGGATCTGGGCGTTGATCTCTTCGTGACCGTAATTCAAGTATCTGCCGTTTCCCAGCCAGGACGCCGTATAGGCCTTCAGATAAGGACGAATGACACTGAATCCCTCCGCCGGTGCGTTCTGCTTTCCGACGAGAAGCGCGTTATAAATGATGTCGTAAGGATAAAGATCCGGCGATTCATAAACCCGGTTGTTGAGAATGAAGCCTCTGGCATAAAGGTCGTGATAGATCATGGGGCAGACGGAGTCGATGCCGGTCAATCCGATCGTCGGCCAGTCCTGACCGATGATTTCACGGTCGATTGCGTTCGTCAGCACGATCGCAAAGACGTCAGCGGAAACCGGGACTCCGTAAGTATCCTGAATCCGGATCCGGGCAGTTTGGAGAAACCGGTTGATCGCTTCAGACTTCTTGGGAGTGGTCTCTTCGGGCCCGTAATACGGAGTGTTTCCCGATTGAGTGCTCCCGGTCGGGAAGCGCACATAATCGAATTGGATCTCATCGACCCCCATCTCGACCGCTTCGATCGCCAGATCGATATAATAGTCCCAAACATCGGGGTTATAGGGATTGGCGAACTTCAGATCGCCCTCCAGCGAAAAGCGCAACGCGTTGCCCTCCTCGTCCTGTATGCTGAATTCCGGATGCGCCGAAGCCAGTCCGGGGTCCTTGAAGCACACGATTCTGCCGATCACCCAGATATCCTTTTCGTGACATTTCTCGATAACGGAGGACAAATTATACTCGGGAGCGACTTCGCCGATGGAGAGCGCCAACGGATTCTGGGAATTGAACGGGATACCGTATGCTTCCTTAAGGTCGACGACCAACGCGTTGATCTCGGAGGTCTCGGCAAGCGCAATGTTGCTGTCCAGTTGTTTGACGGTCCCCGAATACAGTGCGCGGACTTCCCGGCGCTTCAGTTCCGATCGGAATTCCGGGGTCGGTAAAGGACCGAAGTAATTCTCGACCGTTTCCGAAAAAGGAAGCAGTTCTTCAATCTCGGGCAGGGAGGTCGGGACGGTTGTCACCGTGGAGATCGTTGTTTCGGTCGTAGTGGCGGCAGTGGTCTTCTTCGTGAAGTAACTGCTGACGGGTTGAATTCGTTCCTCCAGAAAAAGCTGCCAGAACAAAACGCACGAAACCGCGACGATCAGTACCGTCATCACCATGATAAAGGTGCGCAAACACCCGGCAACCCTTCGCCGTCTCCGTCTGGAGCCCCCGGAATAGGGGGACAGCTGAGGGCTATATCTATCGTATCTCATGAACGATACCCCGCGCTCTGATCTAAGTTCGAAGAATATGTCTAATTATATCGAATCCGGAGCATCGCAACAAGAGCGGGACATATCGCGCGGAGTTACAGGAATGCGGTGAGAAGTGCGGCTCGCGATCCCTGCGCATCCTCCCGTGTCAGACAACTATAGGATGTGGCTCAGGAACGCCTTTGTGCGCTCATTTTGAGGGTTATCGAAAACCTGCTCCGGAGTCCCCTGTTCGACGATCATGCCTTCATCCATGTAGATGACTCGATCGGCGACCTCGCGCGCGAAGCCCATCTCGTGGGTGACGACCATCATCGTCATTCCCTCATGTGCCAGATCCTTCATGACTTTCAGAACTTCGCCGACCAACTCGGGATCCAAAGCACTCGTCGGCTCGTCGAAAAGCATGATCTTCGGGCTCATCGCGAGCGCACGCGCAATGGCGACACGTTGTTTCTGGCCGCCGGAAACGACGGCGGGGTAGACGTCGGCCTTATCGCTCATGCCGACCTTTTCGAGCATGGCGGTGGCGATCTCAAGAGCCTCTTCCCGCTTCATCGCCTTAACCTGAATCAGCCCTTCCATGACGTTGTTGAGAACAGTCATGTGCGGAAACAAGTTGAAGTGCTGGAACACCATGCCGACCTCGCGCCGGATCAGGTGCAGATTCTTGCTCTTGTGCGAAACGACCGTGCCGTCGATGCTGATCGTACCTTTTTGCGGCTTTTCGAGAAAATTCGTGCAACGGAGCAGGGTGCTCTTTCCGGAGCCGCTCGCGCCGATAATGACGACCACCTCGCTCGCCCTGACATCGAGGTCGATTTTCTTCAGGACCTTCAGTTTTCCGTAGGACTTTGAAAGCCCCCGGATCTCGATCATATTGTATTCTTCCATCATATTCTCCTTTATGCCCGGTGGTCACTGACGCTCATTCGTTTCTCCAGTCGATTCGCGAAAAACGTCAGGATCGACGTCATCAACAGGTAGAAACCGGCGGCGATCAAAAGCATTTCCATCACGCGAAAATTGGACGATCCCATCTGGCGTGCGTGGAGCAGAAGCTCGGGGACCGTGACCGCGCTCGCCAGGGAGGAGTCCTTGAGCGCGATGATAAATT
>CAYPAL010000117.1:0-4078 GCA_964408695.1 uncultured Oscillospiraceae bacterium
CATCGACCATAAAACCGGGAGCATTCGATTCGACGGCTTCGGAAAAAGCGGGTTCGAACTCGCGACTCACAGAAGAAGAATGAGAAAATACACCGATTTTCGTGTTATAGGTCGAGATCGATTCCATATTGGAAAAGGATGCGACCTCGATCTCGGATACGGCATTGAGCGCGTAGACATAGTCGCCGAGTTTGATAATGGAATAAGAGGATCCGTCGGTACCTTTGATCGGCAACTCAGCAAGCGATTCCACTTCCATCTGATTAATAAATGAGGTCATCATATTTTCGACGGAATAATGAACATCGATAGTACGATCAACGACATAACTTGAATAATCGGATCGCTCCGTAGCTTGAGCATAGTTTACTCGCAAATTATCATACTTGTAGAAAATATCCGTTTGTCCGTAGGGGTAGAACAACGGACCCAGAAAGGAAAAGATAAACATCGCGACAAGAATGCACAAACCGATGATCGCAAGTTTATTACGCAAGAATCGCTTGGTCACAAGTCTGCCGGGAGACAGAACCTTGATTCTTTGTGTGTCGGAAAGATCCATGATGAAATCGTCACCGGTCTCCGCGTCCTTCAAGTGACGCTCGTTTTCTTCCATGGACTTCAGAACTTCATTAAAATTATCTGCCATTTTCGCCTCCTCTTAATTCACTCGTACTCTCGGGTCGACTACGGCATACAATATGTCTGCCAATAGGTTTCCGAGAAGAACAAGGACCGAACTGAAGGCGAGATAGAACATAGTAAAAGGAATGTCGCCTCGTATCATGGCGTGAAAGGAGGCATAGCCGATCCCCGGTATGGCAAAAAGCGTCTCGGTGATCAGTGCTCCGCCAAACAAACCCGGAAGCGAAGCGCCGAGTATGGTGACTAAGGGGATCAGTGTATTTCTGAAAGCATGATGGCTGATCACACGTTTCTCCGGTAATCCTTTTGCTCTTGCTGTTCGAATGTAGTCCGCATTCAGGACCTCAAGAGTGTTGGTTCGGGTATAACGCATCAACGGGCCGATGCTGATAATGATCAATGTTAGTGCCGGCATAATGAAGTGCTTGGCCATATCCAGAAACTTTCCCCAATCCGAAAGTTGGAGAAAATAGCGGCCTTGAACACCGCTGATATCGAGCCAGCCGAGTTTTACGGCAAATACCATTTTGAGCATAGTTGCCACAAAAAAGGTAGGTAGAGACATACCGATCAAAGCGGTGACCGTCACCGCGTAATCAATTCCGCTATATTGCTTTCTCGCGGCCAGAACGCCGAGAGGAACGGCAATAATGATCTCAAGGATGAAGGCGACAAGAGCCAATGAAAAACTGTACCAGATGACATCGTTGAATTTTTGAGTGCATGGGATAGTCCAATACCAACTGTCGCCGAATTCTCCTTGGACTGCGCTCTTCAGCCATGTTAAGTAGCCGCCGAACACACCCTGATCCATTCCGTATTGAGCGTTCAAGTCGGCGATCCACTCGGCAGCACTTTTCTGAGTTCCGGGCTTTTGCGCCAATTCGCGCGCGGTGGTCTCCATATAACTGGAAGGGAGTGAGTACATGATGAGATAGATGATGAACATTACGAAAAATAAAATCATAATGCTCAGCAGTATTCGTTTGGTCAAAAACTTAACCATATGCCGTCACCAAATTCCTGTAAGCAGTTGTGTTTGGGGGTAAGAATAGATCATTCGCGCTCCCAACAGGGAAAAGGGGTACCCGTTCGGGTACCCCTTTTCGAAGGGGCTTAGTTCATCTCAAGACTTTCGAGATCATGCAGCCATGTCCAGTACGTCGTGATATCCGGAGTCACGGTGTTCATATTGACGCGCTCCGTTGAGAACAAAATGACGTTCTGACGCTGATAGGTAGGTACTTCGACTGCCCAATCAATAACGATATCCAAACATTGCTTATAAGTTGCTTTACGGAAACTTTTGTCGGTGGTCGAACGAGCGGCTAAGATCAACTCATCCAACTCTTTGTCATTGATCCCGTAGTAGTTGGAATCCGTTCCGCCATGGCCGACCGCATTGTCGGAGAAATAAACCTGGTACATGTCCGGGTCGGGAGTTGCCCCCCAAGCCGCTGCCCACATCGCACAAGTCTTTGCGTCCAGTGCTTCCCAAAGCGCAGAGCTGTTGGACAGGTCCTCGATCTGAAGATCGATACCGATTTCACTTAAGGCGGAAGAGGCGGCGGTTACGATGCCGTAGGACGGGTGGTCACCCGTACCGTCAGCCGGGATCATAAAACTATAAGATAGTGAGGCACCGGAAGGAGCGGCAGTGAATTTTTGGGAAGATTCGTCCCACTTGTATCCGGCTGCCTTCAAGAAACCGACGGCCGCGTCGAGAGCGGCGGCAAATTTGTCATCGTCGGTCATGTTGTCGGCATAGATCGAGTTGCCTTCGACATCTGTTGAGAATGCGATGGCATATCCGTCGTCAGCCGGCTTGGGAGCCGCCCAGGATGTGTTGGAGATGGGGTATTGGATCACTGTTGCTCGTTCCCCGTAGTAGGAGCCGATCACTGAATCACGGTATACGGAGAATACGGTCGCAAATGCCTTACGCAAATTTTTTGACGCCTCGGAACCGGGATCGCCTCCAACGCTCATCACGTCGGCTTGTAAGCCGATATAGCCGTAGCCGAGATTGTCGACGGAGCTTGTGGTGATCACGGTGCCGGTCATCTCGCCGTCGTTATATTCTTTGATCGCATTGACGATGTCATTGCTGATCGAAGGATCTGAAATATCCAACGTTCCGGTCGCGATTCCGGTCAATTTGTCGGCGTCGGTGACTTCTTTAAAGAGAATGTAATCGATCTTCGGGGCTCCCTTGAAATAAAGGTCATTGGCCTCAAAGGTTACGACACCGTTATTGTAAGAAACAAATTTGTATGCCCCGGCACCAAGCGGACTTGATGTTTTGGCTTTGATGATGCCAAGGTCTCCCTTTGCAAAACCAAACATGTTTTGGTTGTAACTATATTGGCTCGGATCTCCGTAATAGTGCATAGGAGCGACGGTTACAGCGAGATGTAAGATAGCGGTGGCATCCAAGGAGTCCATCGTCACTCGTACCGCGTAATCACCGGTTTTTTCAATGCCGCTTATAAACTTGAGCGAATCTCCGGTCTGGACAGACTTAGCGAGTTCGGGAAAACTCACGAGAAGCGTGTCGCCGATAAAAGCAGAAATGCTGGTGCCGGCGCTTTCGTAGTTGATTCCATCATCACTGAGATCATAACCGTAAGTGTCAAGGATCATGGTCCAATACTCTTCAACGGTAGGATATTCGCCTGCGGCGAGATCGTAAGACGTTCCGGTCGCATCATAGAAAAGACCGTCATCTCCGATACCATCGGCATATCCCCACGCATACTCGCCAAGCGCGACTTGCAAGCCGGGTTCAGCTGCAACTTCGGCGGCTGAAAAGCCCGTAGCGGCCTCTCCATAGGCTTCGGCGTAATTCGCCGAGCAGTAATCAATGATCTCTTGAGTAAAGGCCGTTCCCGCGGTTGTGAAAGCCTCTTCGAAGTTTGCTGCGTCATCCGCGGAATAATACTCACTGGCCGAGGTGTCATTGCCCTCGGCTATGTCATTAAAAATAATTTGCCACAAAGCCGTCATGCCGACACGATAATCTTCCATACCTCTAATCGGCAGAGCATAAAAGGTCGAGCTCCCGTCATAGGCCGGATCGGACAAAACATACATACTGAAGATAACGTCATCGGCGGTCAGGGGCGTACCGTCGGAGAATACGATATCTTCACGCAAGTTAAAATCATATACAACGGAACCGTCGGCATTTTCGGTGATCATACAATCGGCAATGCCGTTATAGTTGTGATCAACACCGTTATATGCTACAGTCTCGCCTTCGATACCGTTCAGAAGGATGTTGCCTTCGCGGTCCATATCCAAGAGATTGACCGATGTCATAGCGGCAACGTCCATGTCATAAGCGGATGAACCAAAAAACGGGCTGAACTTTGAGGAGAAATTCGAATAGCCGACGACAAGTGTTTGCTTTTCGGGTTCCTCCGTCGGGGCG
>CAYPAL010000118.1:0-4045 GCA_964408695.1 uncultured Oscillospiraceae bacterium
TGATCCTCATCGCATTGAGTTTCGTTCAACTGGCTTCGGCTTTTCGACGGATGGCCTTGTATATCGAAGCGTACGGACTTTCGGAAGATCGCTACCTCGTATCAGGCTTTATGATCCTGATGGGGGTTCTGTTTATACTGCTCGCTGTCCGGGAATTTTTCGAAAAACTCCCGCTTTTCAAGAGCGCGTTGTTTGCGGGAGTATTGGCGCTTCTGCTCATAAATTTCAGTGTTCCGGGCTACTGGATCGCGTCCCATAATATCGACCGCTATTTGAGCGGGGATCTCGATATGCTCGATGCCGACTATCTGATGAGAAATTCCTCGGACTCGCTTCTTGTTCTTTTGGAGCGCGAAGACGAACTGCGTGAGGAGGGGGATGATCAGATCGAGAAGGATCTGGATCAAATCGACGAATTTGTTTCTTACCGTTATATCCGGGAAACGGACGATGAGGACGGACTGTTTGGCAATCGATATTCATCTTATAACGTGATCATCGATTCATCCTGGAAAAGTTTCAACATGAGTTCGTATCGCGTTCTTCTGGAGACAGAGGAATCACGAAGAGATTAGTGTGATGATCCGAAAAAACGGCCGCGACGAGGTAAACTTGCCGCGGCCGTTCTATATTTGATCGACGATGGATCACCAAGGCCGTCTGGCGTAGACGAAGTTTCTGACCCAGAAATCGGTTTTACAAGAGCGGCGCACCACTTTACCGTTTGAAGAAGACGCGTCCACCATCTCTCCGCCGCCGACATAGATTCCAACGTGTCCGACAGCTTGGCCGCCCGTACTGAAAAATAACAAATCTCCGATTTCCAGATTGTCCATGGACGTGATTTTTTCCCACTCCGTCACATCGGCGTATCCGGCCGCATTGTATCTTCCGCGCGACGAGCCTGCCTGCTTGAGGCAATAATATACAAGGCCCGAGCAGTCAAAGGAGTTCGGACCGACGTTGCCGAAGATGTATGGATCCCCGAGCTGTGCTTTGGCGTAATCAACGAAGTTGATAATGTTTGCTCGTCTCATTTCCGCCTGAATTTTACTGGCGCTGGCGATCGCATTCGGTGAGTAAAGGAGCGCTAATGTCTGCTCGCCGGTCTTTCCGTCGACACCGAGTCCGTTTCTCTCCTGAAATGCTTTGACTGCCTCGACGGTTTTCGAGCCGTAAAAACCGGTCGCCACATTCAGGTAGCCGAGATCCATCAATTGACGCTGAAGGCTGTCGACATCATTACCGGAGGTACCCTCAAGAAGGGTATATTTCTTGGCCTCCGAGGAGAAAAGCAAATTTAAGGTTTGGGGACCCGCGACTCCGTCCATGGTCAAATCATGTTGTCGCTGGAAAAGTTCCACCGCGTAGGTGGTTACCGATCCGTAATACAAAGTCGCTTCGTCCAGATCCATATAATTGAGTTCGATCAAGCGATTTTGCAGATCCCGGACGCGCTCGTTCTCATCTCCGGGCCGGAGTGTCGGATCCGGTGTCGGCGACGGGGTCGGAGAGGGTGTCGGAGTGGGGGTCGGAGTTACGGTCGGAGTCGGTGTAATGATCATGATCGTTGTTGCGTTGACCGCTTCCGATTTATCCTCCGGGGCATCGGAAGAGGTCCAAGCGCGAACGTATATTGTGATGATACTGACCATCGTGATCAAAAGCACGGCGGCCAAAATAAATAATCTGTACTGGATCCCCCAATAAACGACTCCATCCCAAACACGCCGAATCGGATGATCCTTGGGTGGAGTAACGAACGAGAGGTCTTTTTGCTTCTGCTTTTTCAATTCATATGTCCTTATTTTTTTTATGTCCAAATCATTTTTAGCACTAACAAGGCCGATTGGCAAGTCGATTAGGGAAAGTGCCGCACAATTTCACCAATTGAGCAAAATAAAAACCGCGCCGGTTCTATTGAATCGAGCGCGGCATTATAACGGGTCATAAGACCGGTTTGTTGAGGGCTGAAGCTATTCGTCGCGCCAAAGATCTTTTGCCGGTTCCTCCCAAATCGGCCGCTTTTTCTCTGCTTTCTCGCGAGGGGAGCGCTTCGAATCATCTGACGTTTCCGGATCGGATCCCTTTTCAAGCGGATCGATAGAAGGCTCTTCCGGCTCCGGCTCCGACTCAATGGGTTTAAATATCGGAATGCCGTTTGCCTGCTCCCGGATCTGTCGCTCCCGCTCCTTTTGGATAGCGGCTCGAAGAATGGAATGATCGATTAAGTTCTCCGCGGGCATCGAGGAGAACTCTTCCTGAACGGCATAACGAATTTCTTCGATGGAGACGTCTCTGTCCGGCTGAACGACGACGGACTCATCCAGAAGATCGACGGAGTTGTTTTCCGGCTCCGCGGAGGGAGTGGTCGCCGACATTTCTTTCTTCTTGAGAAATGTCTTGAAGGGAATATCTTCGTCTGCATTATTTGACTCTGTTGACGGAGGTTCTTTATCCGTCCTGATCGGTTCTGCTGACGGAGGCTCTTTTTCTGTCTTGATCGACTTTGTTGACGGAGACTCTTTTTCCGTCTTGACCAACGCTTCTGACGGAGGTTCTTTTTCCGGCTTGATCGACTCTTCTGACGGGGGTTCTTTTTCCGGATTGATCGACTCCGTCAGAGGAGATTCTTCTTCAAGAAGGGTCGTCTTTCCGGCTCTATGCAGTTTGACCGGCTCAACAGAAACTTCGGCTTCGGACTTCTCAACATGTGTCGCTGTCGCGGCGCTTGCTCTCGGGGATTCTTCCGAGGAAGCACCGGAGTCGGCGCTATCGGTCCTCTGGGATTTGACGGAATCTTTATCACCGGTGGTTTCTTCGGAATAATTGCCGGTGATCTCAATGATATTTCCGTCCGGATCGGTCAATGTGAAGAAATGGTAAGGGAATGAAACGTTCACGTACAGAATGTCGGATAATTGCCCGATTTTCAGGGAGAAAAGTCGGTCGTACTCATCACTTAACTCGTCGACCCGAAAATGATGAATGACATTATTCCCGAATGTCGTATTGTGTCGGCCCAGCCTGTCAATGTATGCCTTGTTGAACATGACATCGGTCGATTTCTCGGCGATCAGGACCTTATAATCAAACATTTGATTGAATACGCCGAAGCATCCTCCGTCCAAGTCGAATTGGGCCCAGCGGTCCAAAACGCGGGCGGACGGTTCCATGCCGAATAATAACGAATAGAATTCTACGGATCTTTCCATGTCGCGAACGACAACATACGTCGAGCTTAATCGGAGCATATGGATCTCCTTTGCAATCCGTCTGTTCATTTGTAACTGCCTAGCCGAGATCGTCTATTGCTTCCGCCGAATCGGATGCGAGTTGCGGCTCAAATTGATCAATAAAAACGCTTGGCGGTTCGGAGTTCGCAAACACTGCCTAACTTCATTTTATAGCCTTCATCTGTCAATGCAAGATAATAAGATTAACAATCACTGAAAAAACTATGAATCATTAGAAAGAACCGTGTCGAAAAGTGCAATTTTCAACACGGCTTTCAGGGAGCCCCATGGAAAGGAACACGGAGCTATAAATTATTGATCGGAAGTCTCGGTATCGCCGAATGCTTCTTCGGTCGCTTCGACTTCCTCCTCATCCTCTTCCTTGCGTTTCTTTTTTCGGTAGTAGATAAAAAGAAGGAAAATGATCAGGAAGAGAAGAAGCAAGATGAGCAAAAGCCAAAGGAGCCATTGATTCGAACTTTCGGGGTCATTGGTCTCCAAGACGGCCGGAGGGAGCGCGGAAGTTTCTGTTCGGGAGGATTGAGTCGTCTCGATCGCCATAACGGCGGCTTCTGTTTCAACAGCCTTTTGAGTTTCGGCTTCTGTTACTTGAGATATCGTTTCAGTCGGAATCGTCGTTTCTTCGGTCGCCTGTGTGGTAGCTGCGGTCGTGCTCTTAGAAGCTCGTGCTGTGGTCGCGGCCGTGGTTGGCGCAGAAGTGGTTACTGCAGTCGTCTCTGCTGTTGTCGTTGCGTCAGTTGTTGCTACGGTCGTCGTAGCGGCAGTCGTTACTGCGGTCGTCTCTGCGG
>CAYPAL010000119.1:0-4017 GCA_964408695.1 uncultured Oscillospiraceae bacterium
CCTCGGTCTTTCTTCAATTACGGAAGAAAAGACTCGAGATGACCGTCTATTACATGTGCGGAATTACCTGGAGGCAGAGCATCGGCCTTTTCAGCATCGTATACATTCCGATCATTGCGTTGAGTTTCATATCGGGTACTGCGGTTTATATGGCATTCCGAGAAAATCGCAGGTGGTTCGACGGGAAGGATTCGTGGTCGATCTTGTTGATTTTACTTGCCGTCTCCTTTTTGTTTATACTGCCGTTATATGTGATTGCCAGACGTTCTTCTCCGATTGAGCAAACCAGAAAGGATTGAGTGATGAATACAGTTGTACGTATGCAAAACGTTTCCAAGACTTATTATCCGCACAAGGATGTGCCGGTTCAGGCGCTGAATGGATTGGACCTGGAGGTTTTTGAGGGCGAGATGGTCGCGATCTACGGCGTTTCAGGATCCGGCAAGTCGACACTGCTTCATATCATCGGGTGCCTAGACCGGCCGACGGAAGGGGAATACTTTCTTAAAGACGAGGACATCAAGAAATGTCCGGATCGACGCCTGGCGCAGATTCGCAATTCGGAAATCGGCTTCGTACTTCAGGACTTCGGATTAATTCCGTATCGAACGGCATATGAGAACATCTCGGTCCCTTTTTTATTTTCGAAAGGCAAGATAAAGGAAATGTCCGGGCGCGTAAAAAGCGTTCTGGAGCAGTTCGGAATTCCGGAACTGTCAAAAAGAAAGGTTTATCAAATGTCTGGAGGTCAGAAGCAGCGCGTGGCGATTGCCCGTGCCTTGGTCAATGAGCCGTCGCTGATTCTGGCCGACGAGCCGACAGGCGCCCTGGACTCATCGACCAAGATTGAGATTTACGATATCTTTAAAGAGTTAAGAAACATGGGGAAAACCATCGTTATTGTTACCCACGATAAAGAAGTGACCGGCATGGCGGATCGTGTATTGAATATGAAGGACGGAGCGCTAATCGGATGAGTTTTCGATCGAAAAACACTCAACAGTGCCTGTTTAGGGCGGCGATTGCGATCCCCCTTATGCTGGCATTTCTTTTGCCAAACGGATGTCTGAGTAACAATAATAAGATTTCACTGGACACGGCTAAGAATTTTACAGCAAATTTCTGCATCAAAAAGTCAATTGTGCCTTGGATGGAGGAATTATCTACAACTGTCGGGTCATCGATTCGAGAACCCGATACCCAATTTATTGAGATGAGAAATGATGAGGATGCGATCCAACTTCTCGCCGTGATCAATTCCGAGACAAGTGTGATCACGATGAATGCTGAGTATCGGATCACCTCGGTGGTCTCGCTTAATGAAGAAGAAGAATGGTCGGCGGAGCATTTTTTTCCGGCAAATGACGGTAGTATTTTCTTGTTGGTCAAAAATACCGAGCAAGGCCTCTGGAGTCAGAGATACGCCTTGCGCCATTTTGACTCGGACGGTCGTGAACTTTCCACACAAACGGAGATGAGTGTATTGGATAGAAAGGAAATTCAGGGAATTGATTTTGACGGAGAGAGGTATTTTAGCGTTCTGACGGACTCCGAAATGATCATTTTTAATACGGCTGGGGAGTTGCTACTGAAAAACTCCTCACCACTCCCGGGCGCATATCAGTCGATACTCTTTACCGGAGATGAACAAGTGATGATTTTGTCGATGAACAAGAAGGGCATGCCGTCATTAATCACCCGGTCGGTTGAAAAGGATAAGGTCCTGTCAGAAAAAGAGATCGTAGGCGTTGACTTGTCCGACTGGTATGATGCCCGTCTGATTCGCTCGACGGATACGGACGGGGTAGGATGTTATTTGGAAACACAGCAACGCGTTTACGCTTATTATCCGAAGAGCGAACGCCTGGAGATGTGCTTCGACAAGTTGGCCGAGGGGTTTTATAGTGAGCTACCGATTTTGAGCTCGGCACCTATGACTTTTGAAGCGATGGGGTTTTGGGGCTTTTCGAACGGCACCGCTAACACAGATATGAAAAATTACGGGTTCTATTCAATTAACGTGGCAACGAGAAGCGAAAATATGACAACGATCCGAGTCGGTTTGTGCTGTGACGATCCGGTGAGAATGTCGTTGTATGCCTCTCTTTTCAAAAATGAGTATCCCGAGTATGAGATCGACATGATCGATTATCGCTCAAACTTGAGTGAAGGCACGGACCCGACTACAAGGCTGAACGCGGATCTTGTTTCAGGAAATGGTCCGGACATTATTTGTTTGAGTCCGGAGTATATTTACCGGTATGAGAATGCTGGAGTCGTAATGGATTTGCAGGAATTAGTTCGGGATGATTCTTTGTTTGATTCCGGACTACTTCTACCCAATGTTTGGGGGGGAGAAGGCAATAATCAATCCTTCCGCTTCCTCGCACCTTTTTTTCGCGTCAATGGGTTTATGGGTAAGCAAGAGATTATTTCCGAGATCGGCACCTTTAATTTGGACGATTTCGGTGCTTATTTGATTGGTATGCCGGAAGAAACGCATTTGATTCGACATGACACAATGCAAAATCTCTTTTCTGCGCTGTATCCGTTTTTTTATAATGAACTAATTTCGTATGATTCCGGCGAATTCCAGTTTGAGAGGGATGAATTCTTGCGATTGCTTTCTTTCTGCGAGGAGCGCGGGACACACCCGTATACAGACAGTACGCCTATCGCAAGGCAGTTTCAAAAGAATGAAACGCTGCTTTTAAGTGAAACCATAAAAAACTATGAAATCTTTCTGTGCTATGCGGAGTATTTTGGCGGAGACGTTGGATATATGGGTGCTCCCGGAGTCAATAACGGAATGCCTGTTGTCGAATCCGACCAATACTACGGAATATCGGCAGAGACAAAAATCCCTGATGCCGCTTGGATGTTCCTCAAGTTTCTTCTCTCCGCCGATATTCAGGATCGATACGATACGGGTGAAATCAGCGGTGATTTGATGCCGGTGCTTCAATCTTCCTTTGATGCGATGATAAAGACCGGTTATGAAAGATATGTAAATGGCACATCCATGCGTAATAACCTATATTCGGATTCAGAGTATGAGCTAGAAGCAGAGCGAATTATGGAAAAAGTTGACGCAATGACCTCCGGTAAGGATTTTGACAGAAGTTCGGAAATCCGTCCGCCTGCCTTCCCGTTCCCGGAAAAAGAAACAGCACAGGTATTCCGTAACATCATATCGTCCGCGCATACGGTTCCGCTAAGGAATCCGGATGTCCAAAAAATTGTATTTGAAGAGCTTGAAGCGTTTTTTTCGGGGCAGAAATCGAAGGAAGAATGCATGGATATTCTTGAGGATCGACTCCGAACATATATCACTGAGAATAATAAGTTCAGTTGATTTCCGGTTCCTTCAAAAACCTGACTTGCCGAGAATTCCGATTGGTTAATATTCCTCGCGCCTTGCGTATTGGCGCCGCGGATGTCCTTTTCGCGGACCGTCGGCTCTTGGGGCACCGGATCCCGGATTGCCTGACCTCGGGCCTCCGCCTCTTTGATTATAACGGCCTTCCGAACGAAAGGACTGCGGAGCAGGGGGCGCGGAGAGTGCGTCGGCTTCGGTCATCGGGTAGGGGTGATTCTTTTCGATGGGAAGCTCCTTGCCGATCAGTTTCTGGATATCCCGCATGAGCGGATACTCCTCGCCGCAGCAAAAGGAATAGGCGGTGCCGCCGAGTCCGGCGCGGCCGGTTCGGCCGATCCGGTGGATGTAGGTTTCCGGGACCTCGGGCAGATCGAACTGAATAACGTGAGAGAGCTCTTCGACATCAATGCCGCGGGCGGCGATATCCGTCGCGACCAGAATGCGGGTCTTGTGGCTTTTAAAATTGCCGAGGGCTTCCTGGCGGGCATTTTGAGACTTATTCCCGTGAATGGCCTGGGCGGAAAGCCCGGCTTGATCCAAGGCGCGAACGATCTTGTCCGCGCCGTGCTTCGTGCGCGAAAATACGAGTGCCGAGTCGACTTCGGTGCCGCGCAGTAGATGGATCAGCAGATGGATCT
>CAYPAL010000120.1:0-3994 GCA_964408695.1 uncultured Oscillospiraceae bacterium
GTGAAGCGTGGAATCTGATTTTGCCTTCCGACACCGTATCCGCGCGATATGTCGTGAACACCGCCGGACTTTATTCCGACGAAGTGCACGCGCAGGCCGCCCCGGCTGACTTTACCATCCTTCCTGCACGCGGCCAGTACTTCCTCCTCGATAAGAGCCAGGGCAGTCAGGTCAAGAGCGTCATTTTCAGCTGCCCCACAAAGGGTACCAAGGGCGTCCTGATCGCGCGGACCGTCCACGGCAATCTCCTGATCGGACCGACCAAAGAGCCGCTCGATGATAAGGACGACACCGCGACGACCGCCGCCGGCCTTCAAGAAATTCGTGAAAAGGCGCTCGGCATGGTTCCGTCCGTCAATTTTCGCGAAAACATCGCCAATTTTTCCGGCCTCCGTGCCAATCCCGACAAGGACGATTTCATCATCCGACAAGTTGCGGGCATAAAGAATTATTTCGAGGCCTCCGGCATCAAGTCGCCCGGTCTGGCCTCCGCACCCGCCATCGGGCCTTTTTTGGCCAATCTTCTTTCCAAGGGCGGCCTTTCTTTGACCGAAAAACAAATCGTTCGCGACGACCCGTCCGTCCTGACCCGCCGGATCGTACGCTTCAATCGCATGAGCGACACGGAGCGGGCGGCACTGGTCTCTAAAGATCCGCGCTACGGGCGCGTCGTCTGCCGCTGTGAGACAGTCACCGAGGGCGAGGTCCTGGACGCCATCCACTCGCCCCTGCCCGCTCATACGCTCGACGCAATCAAACGGCGCACGGCGGCCGGACTCGGGCGATGCCAAGGCGGTTTCTGCGGTCCGCGGATCGCCGCGTTGCTGGCCGAAGAACTGCGCATACCCCCGACCGGGATCCTTAAGGATCGCATCGGCTCGTATATCTTTACCGGCCCGACGAAAGATGCAGCATCTTTCGACAATCAGACGAAAGATGCCCCGCCTATGCATAAACATACGAGGAAGTCCCCATGATGCGCGCTGACTTGGTGATCATCGGAGCCGGGCCGGCCGGCCTTTCAGCCGCCGCCGAGGCTTACCGCGAGGGCATCCGCGACATCCTCATCCTGGAGCGCGAAAACGAGCCGGGCGGCATACTCAACCAGTGCATCCATAACGGCTTCGGCCTTCACATCTACAAGGAGGAGCTCACCGGCCCCGAGTACGCGGACCGTGCCTTTGCCGAGCTCACGGGCACCCCGGTCGTCTTCAAACCGAACACCATGGTGCTTTCGATCACACCGGAGCGAGTCATCTCCGCCATCAATCACACCGACGGCTATTTAGAGATCACAGCCGGCGCAATCATTCTCGCGATGGGCTGCCGTGAGCGGACCCGGGGCGCGATCTCGATCCCCGGCGACCGACCGTCCGGCATACTGACCGCCGGCGCCGCCCAGCGCTACGTCAATATCGAGGGCTGTATGGTCGGAAGGCGCGTCGTCCTTTTAGGCTCCGGAGATATCGGCCTCATCATGGCGCGCAGAATGACGCTCGAGGGCGCTCAAGTGCTCGCGTGCGTCGAGCTGATGCCCTTTTCGAGCGGGCTCAACCGCAATATCGTCCAGTGCCTTCAGGACTATGACATCCCGCTTCTTCTGTCGCATACCGTCACGGACATCCGCGGCCGGAAGCGCCTCGAGGCGGTCACCGTTTCCAAGGTCGACGAGAAACTCCGCCCCATCCCGGGCACCGAAGAGGAGATGGAGTGCGACACTCTCCTTCTGTCTGTCGGCCTCATTCCCGAAAACGAGCTTTCCAAGAGCGCCGGCGTCGAGCTGGATCCCCGAACCGGCGGGCCACGTGTCATTGACGACACCCGGACCAGCGTCCCCGGCATATTCGCCTGCGGCAACGTCCTTCACGTTCACGACTTGGTCGACAATGTCACTCTCGAGGCTCGAAAAGCCGGACGCGCCGCCGCGCGTTATCTGCGGAATTCAATATCCGGGCGCGCCGCCCCGGGACTCACGCTTGAGACCGACGGGAACATCATCTACACCGTCCCGCAGGTTTTCACACCGCCTCTGCCGGACAAGACGATCGATATCTATTTTCGCGTAAGAAAAATCCTGCGCGACTGCGAGGTCCGCCTGAGCGACGCGTCCGGAAAGGTCATTCGCCGCCTCCTTCGCGACTACATGACGCCCGGAGAGATGGAGAAATTGACGGTAGCGTCCTCCATGCTCGACGAACTGCCGCCTCAGACGCTTACTCTTTCCGTCGTCGAAAAGGAGGCCGCCGATGATTGAACTGACATGCATCGTCTGCCCCAAGGGTTGCCGCCTTCGCGTCGACGATCAAAACGGCTACAAAGTCACCGGCAATATTTGCGCGCGCGGCGAAGCGTACGGGCGCGAGGAAGCGCTCGATCCGAAGCGGACGGTGACATCGACGGTCCGGATCCTTTTCGAGCGACAAAAGAACGCCGCAAGCCCGGTCGCTCCGGCGATCCCCCAGCCCTTGCCGCTGGTCTCGTACTTCCGCCCGGATCTTCCGCAAATCGAAGCGCGCCTGCCGGTCAAGACAAGCGCGCCGATTTCAAAGGCGAAAATAATGGATGTGATGCGGGAAATCAACGCAATCACAGTCCGCAGGCCGATCCATGTCGGCGACGTCATCGCCGAAAACATTGCCGGCACCGGCGTCGATTTACTTGCTACGCGAACGATGCTGATCCCGGACGTTTAAGGCTGTTCGCGACGAGAATGATACGTGCACCGGATGTGTAAGGCTTCTCGCGACGTTAGCGATACGGATGCACCCGGAGATCCTTCTACCGAATCTCGTACTCGAAAACGCTCCCATCCGCCTTTTCACACATAAGGATCCATTCTCCATTCTCATTTTCGGACGGAAAGACATACACCGCCTCCCAAAGCGGCGCAAATGTCTCGTCCGTAACATCGATTTCCCTGCCCCAGAGATCATTCGAGTGACCGATGTTGTACTCGTCGGCAATAAACTCGCCGGCAAACTCGCGTTGTTGCGCGGTCATTCCGAAATATTTAAGCCCATAACCGCCATCCCCGGACTCGAACGTCGGGTCGGCGTAGTAGTACTTGTTATCGAGTGTAAGGATTGTCCATTCATGTGCGACTTCAGAATTGATCCCCGATACCGTTGACGCTTCCACGCCCGCTTGTAAGCACAGATACGCGTACGCCGGCGCAAATGACTGACAGATCCCCTCGAGCTCCATCAGGCCGCGATAACAACTGACATCCGTCAACACGTCGTTATCCGTCGCGGCATAGTCGTAGCGGATGAGTGCCGAGTACATCCGGTAAAGCTTAACGGCACGAACCGTCGGCGAGTCCTCTTCAAGGAGTTCGGCGTATCCGACCAGCGTCTCTATCTGTTCCGCAAAGTCACGAAGCAGATCCTCCCTTTGCTTCTCATCGAGTCGGTATTGAAGCCGGACCTCCCCATCCGAGTACGTCGAATCCGAAACAATAAAATCGAACGGCGGGAAATAAGTACTCATCGCCAAGTCGAGGTTCCACAGAAAATCCTGATCGGCACAAGCTACAGTCGCTTCCCCGGCCATCGCCGCATCGATCAAATCATAGAAAAAAAGCTCCGCCTCCGCGCCGATCGCCTCCCGGTCGATTTGGGAAAACACGTGCGGATCCCACGAATATTCGAACGGGGCGGCCGTCGTCTCCGTCACCTCCGCGGGTGTCGGCACAGGTGTCGCTGAAGGTTCGGGTGTCGGCGCCAAAGTCGTTCCGAAGGCCTCGCGCGTAATTATTCCCGCATCGGATACCGGGCCGCGGCATCCGCCGAGCATCGAAAATATCAGAACCAGACAAAGAGCAATGACCGTCAATTTTGCGCAGAATTTTGTCATCGTCGTTTCTTCCTCTCGAAGGGCTTCGTATTCGGTATTTTTGCTCGAAAAAAGAGTCGAAACTCATTTCGCAGACTTGAAAATCATATCGTAACCTGCCGGATTCATCAATTCCTTTTCCGGATCGGCTTTATTCCGC
>CAYPAL010000121.1:0-3993 GCA_964408695.1 uncultured Oscillospiraceae bacterium
CGGTCAACCGAACCGGAAGATCCGGCATATCCGCGGCATCAAAGCGCATCAGATAAATGCGGTCGCTTTGCTTCCCGTGGTGAACGGTGGACGCGCCGAGGTTCTCAACAAAATCTCTTTGTTCCGTCATGCGTCACTTCCGTCCGAATGATCAGGCTCGCTTTCCCGGTCCTCCGGCTCGAAGATATCGTCTTCCGCCGGCGTCAACGTGATCGTATCGTCGTAATCGGCGAGAAGCCTTGAAATGCCGACGACGCTCTTCTCCTCGGCCTCATCGAGCTTCAGGTGCAGATTGCAGGTATCACACTTCAGATCGCAGGCGCTGTGATGATAGCAGTCCGGCTCCTGGTAGGTCGTGATCACGCCCTCATAGTTTCGAAGGATGACTTTGTTGGTCGACCATGAAATCAAATAATTGGGCGCGACCGGAATTTTCCCGCCGCCTCCGGGCGCGTCGATTACGTAGGTCGGTACACAGAAGCCGCTGGTATGACCGCGCAGGCTCTCCATGATCTCGATCCCTTTTCCGACCGAGGTTCGAAAATGTTCCAGCCCTTCGGAAAGATCGCATTGGTACAGATAATACGGCCGTACCCGATTCATCACCAGCTTCTGGACCAGACGCTTCATGATCCGGGGGCAGTCGTTGACGTCGGCGAGCAGTACCGACTGATTTCCCAGAGGAATCCCGGCCATCGCCAGCATTTTTAAAGCTCTTTTGGCGGATGAGGTCATCTCCTGCGGATGGTTGAAATGTGTGTTGATCCAGACCGGTTTTTCGCTTGATTTGAGAACTTCCACGAGCTCGTCGGTAATGCGATACGGTAAAACGACCGGGGTGCGCGTGCCGATGCGGATCACTTCGACATGATCGATTTTGTTGAGCTCCTCGAGAAGCCATTTGATTTTCTCGTCGGAGAGCAGGAACGGGTCACCGCCGGACAGCAGGACATCGCGGACGACCGGCGTTTGGCGGATGTAATCCAGTCCTTGCTCCAGTTGTTCGCGGTCCGGTATGGAATCGATGTCTCCGACGCGACGCTTGCGCGTGCAGTGCCTGCAGTACATGGAGCAGACATTGCTGACGCAGAAAAGCACCCGATCCGGATACCGGTGCGTTATACCGGGTGCCGGGCTGTCCCGATCTTCCGCGAGCGGGTCGGCCATATCGTATTTCGCGACGTGTAATTCCCTTTGATCCGGGAATGCCTGTTTGAAAACAGGGTCATTTCTGAAATCCTCGGGGTCGACGAGAGACAAATAGTACGGAGTGATCGACATCGGGAAAATATCGATCGTTTCCTGAATCCGCTTTTTCTCCTCGGAAGAGAAACGCGTGTCGAGGATTTTTTCGATGGTGGCGATATCCTTGATCCGATGGGCGATCTGCCATTTCCAGTCTACCCAGTTTGCGTACGCATGGTCGTCGAGCCAGCGGTTTTCGAGTTTGGTTCGGGTTTCGAATATTCCTGTGTTCATAGTTATAATCCTTTCGTAGCGCGGTCATGTATTGCATGTTGGTTTCGTTACAAATTAATGCCCGAGCAACATAAAGGTGACACATGATCAACTCCGGAAAAATAACTGGCCGAAAAGGGATCGAAACACGTAAGATCGCTTATGACACGCGGAAAAGAAATAATCCGAATTATCCGAAACGCTCCTGTTGCCTGTTGTACGAATACGAAGGCGAAGCCGGTGTTGCGCCGTAACAATTTGCTGTAACATAAGAATACTAACAGAATGAGGCAGTATTGTCCAATTATGACGGTGAGCGAGGTACTGAAGTGCCAAGCTTTTTGCGAATGAAAAGGATCATTGCGCACAAGCAAAGGCAGAGAGCCGTCGCACTGCTGACCCAGAGGCTGATGCGTCCGGCCGCGGTCCCGGCGTATCGAACGGAGAGGGTGCCGCCGGGCTCTGTATCGGCGGTTTCGACCACGACGATCTGGAGCGCGTCGTCGCAGTGAACCGGCAGTTTCACGGGAGAGTCTCCCGGCCGGGTGTATTCCGCCTCATACCCGAGATAGTAGAGGAAAGGGACTCGCACGGAGGAGGTCGCCCGGTCGAGAGTGACGCGGATGACGTTGTAGTCTCGTGCGGATGGCAGGGCCTCGCCTTCCGGACCTTCAGCGCGGGCAAAATAAGAGAAATATAAGGCATCTGTGTACGAACGGTCACTTCGAAAATACTCGAACCCGGTGTTGGGATATACAGATCGCTTGTCGGCCAACCATTCCGCGGGCGGACTCATCGGCAGAAAGACGCTATGAACGAGTACAATGGCAGGGATGATTTGAAACACGATTACACCGATTTGAAGAATATTCTTGTGTGGAGCGAGCTTAGGCAACTCACTGACAAGCGCGATCAAAATACATACGGAAAGAGAAAGACACAGAGTGGCCGGTAGATAGAGCCTCCAAGGAAACTGGATATAATTCAATGCTTTCGAAAAGAATTGCCAGGGGAATAAAGAGGAGGACATCACCAGAAAAAAGAGTCCGAGGATCATGGAAGTGTCCGCGATTATTAGTAGGCGCTTGTCGGGTTTCTTGCGGATGAAGAGCAGACGAAGCGGAAGAAAGACCAATATCCTCAATCCGAAGTTTCTGAGGTTCGGAAGGATAAACATTTCATCGAACGGGACCGTTTCCAGTGCCGGATCGGCATGGTATGCATCCACAAGCAAAAAAGAGTCGGTAAGGGCTTGCTCCAACATAGGAACCCAGAAAAATGCGGTCAGCACCAGTGAAATCGAGACGCAAATAAGCATCTTGACGAAAACTCTGGGGTTGCGGATCAAGTAAGGAATTCGGATAGCAGCAACACAAAGACAAATCACGGCACTCAGAACCGCGAATATTTGATGACTCAAGACCAACCCGCACAGCGAGATAACGAGGAGTACGGGTTTGGTAAATTTATCGAAAAACAGATCATAGAGCGCATACAAAAGAAGCGGCAAGAAAACGAAGACCAGCATTTCGCCGAGCGCGGATCGAGTGTAGAGGACCCTTGCGAAATAGTCGGCGGAAGTATACAGAACGGCTCCGACCAGAGCTCCGTACTTGGATTTTGTGATTCCGTTGAACGAATATGCCGAGGTCAGAAAGGACGCGGCGGTACTCGTGATCAGGAGCAGATTCAAGGCGCGGACGACGCCGAGTCCGGCGACGGCCATTGCGGCAAACGGGACCATGAAGAAATCCGGGTAAAAAAGAGGAGATCCGTAGCCGCCGCCGAAAAAGAAAGTGTAATTCATCCGAACGGGGAAGACACCGTTCTCAAGACCTTCGACCAAGCCGGCAAACCGTCCGAAATGGAACAGAAAATCGTGGCCGTCGTGCACGCTATTCCGAAACAGAGGAAAACAAACCGCCGTAACGGTCACGATAAAAATGCTGATGAACAATACGGTAAACTTCGGATCAGGAGTCTTCTTCCCGGTCATTTTTGGAATCCGCCTTTGCAGATAAAACGCTCCGAGCCCATCGCGCCGCAGTGTCGCGCGAACGAACGAAAAGTCCCGAAGACGCGATCAAGTCGGTTTCCGAAACACTTGTTCCTATCATATCATAAATCAGATTTTCTTCACTAATCCGGTCAAAACACGTCCCGGACCCATCTCGATATGTTCTTCATATCCGTCTTCGCGCAACCTCCGGATCTCCTCGGTAAAGCGGACCGGCGAGATCATGTGCTTCGCCAGATACTTCGGGAAATCAACGTCTTCGGGGATCCGGGCGGCGGTGGTGTTCGAATATAAAGGGGTTTTCGGACTTCCGAATACTATACCTTCGGCAAAGCGCTCCAACGCCTCGGCGGCCTGACTCATCAGCGGGGTGTGAAAGGCTCCGTTTACCGTCAGACGGTGTGCTCTGCGGGCACCCGCGGCCAGAAGCCGTTCCGCCGCCGTTTCCGTCTGCTTGACCGCACCTGCGATCACGAGTTGGCCGGGGCAGTTGTAATTGACCGCGTAGACCTCGTCGT
>CAYPAL010000122.1:0-3930 GCA_964408695.1 uncultured Oscillospiraceae bacterium
GTCGTCACCGTCGAGTCCATCGAAAATCCATTTGATGATTATTACATTGTCCGACTGCGCCCTGCGCCCGGGGTTACCTGGATCCCCGGCGAGCACGGAATTTTCCGCCTGCCCCTTCGGGATGTTAAGGCATGGAACTGGTGCCCGTTCTCCGTCGCTTCGATCCCCGAGGAGAGCGTTATTTTGATCGGAACACGTACGGGTCCAAAAATGAGCCCGTTCAAGCGCCGCCTCCTTCGTCTCGAAAAGGGCTCGCCCGTCAAGTTGAACGGTCCTTTCGGTTGGTTCAAACTAAAAGACGCCACCTCGCCCATCGTCCTCTTCGCCTCCGGCGTCGGCATAACACCGATCCGCGCGATCCTCATGAGTCTCCGGAGAGACACCTCCCGGGATATCGAGATCGTATATGCCTCCGGAGGCCGGTATCTTTTCGGTGAAGAGATCGAGGCGATCGTCCGGGAAAATCCGCGGATGACATTATACAAGACCACCGACCCGGAATCGACGCGCGATCAACTCTCCGCACTGACCGAAAAGCACGGTAACCGCGCTTACTATTTCATCTCCGCGGCCTCGGGCGTCATCCGCTCGGTCCGTCGTCACATAAAACGAAACGGGATCCGCGGAAAACGGATCGTCGATGATACGTTCTGGGGATATTGAAGCGAACGACATTAAACAGACAGGTCATACTACCGTTGCGAGACCGGGAAGCAAACCGGCAAATAACGCTGCCCTATTGATCCGGCTCGACAGTCTCGTCCGGTTCGGCATCCATTTCCGCGATAATTTCCACCGCGACCTCTTTTTCTCTCGGCTCTCCTTGGCTTGAGATTGTCGCTTCCGGGATCTCCGCTTTTTTCAGTTTGGCTTTGCTGTAGCTTTCATATCCCCATGTGGTCGCGAAGCCGACAGCGACGAGGGCGACAAAGAGGATCCAGCTTCCCGGCTCGGACGGGATCAGCATTCGCGCCGAACCGATGATCAATCCCGCAAAAAGCCAGCTGAGTGTGGGCTTGTGGCGCATATACATTCGATTGAGCAGATTGGAAAGTCCGATCATGCCCAGTACGGCACCGGTTCCGTAAAAAATCAGGATCTTCCAGTCGAGATTGGCGAGCGCGTTCATAATATCGTCGAAGATGCCCATCATGTAGAGGACCGACCCGCCGGGAACTCCGGGGAGAACCATCAGCGCGCTCGACAGCGCGGCACCGATCATAAGATAGAACATGTTGGGCGAGGCCGTGCTATCGACGACCGATCCGGTTTTCAGAGAAAGAACAAATCCGATCGCGATTCCGATGACGAGGGCGACAACTCGGCCTACGGATGGTTTGCGATTATCCTCCAACACCGTCCGAACCGAGGCCAGGACACAGCCGAGAAGAACACCGAGGATCACGAAGGCGTATTGCGTAAACACCCAGGCAAAGATCCAGCCGCTGAGGATCAGCCCAAAAGCCAGACCGAGAGCGAACGTCACCCAGCGCGTCAACTTCAATTTTGCCATATCCCTCATCAGGTCCTCATAGAGACCCAACAGAAGGATCATTGTTCCGCCGCTCATACCGGGCAGGATAATGACCAGCCCCACTACCGCGCCTTTAATGAATTTGCTGAGTGAATCAACAAAAATGCTCTTGGTTTTTTTGCTGTCCGTTCTCAAAATAACGACTCCTTAGCCAATGATCGTGATCGTCGGCAAGACATTTTCGAATCCTTGTACGACGATGACCCCGGCAATGCAATACTCACTTAGTGAATTGTATCACGCAATGACTTCACGGGGCTATATCTTTCCCGGGCATCTTGCGGTTCTCCCGGCTTTCGTGCAAAGTATAAAGGACTCTGCTGCTTTTCGCGCGCGGAGCATTTCGAAGTAAGGGAGATATCAATATGATCCCCATTCTTACTACTCATCGCCTTGTTCTTCGCCCGGTAACAACAGACGATTTTCTTGATATCTGCGCGTACGGCAGTGACGAAGAAACCGGGCGGTATATGCTGCATTGGCCGAAGACGCCGGAGCAAATTAAGGAGTATATCGACGAGTGTGTCGCTTCTATGAGTTCTACGACTCCGATATGGTTCGAATTCTCGGTGATTCATAAGGACACCGCCGAAATGATCGGAACGATCTCGCTCATCAGAGAAGGCGACGAGGCGGAACTCGGCTGGATGCTTCACCCGGCGTTTCGGCGTCAGGGGCTGATGAGCGAAGCAGCCGCGGAGACGATTCGCTTTGCGTTTGAAGTCCTTGATCGAAGCGCCGTCTGGGCGACTTGCACCGCGCAGAACATCGCGTCCGTCCGCCTTCTCGAAAAACTGGGAATGGCAGTGGTTCTGTCGGAACCCCATAAGAAAGTGATCAAGAACGATCGGGAAATCTTCCTCGACCGGCTGATGTATCGAATGTCCCGGACGGAATGGGAGGCTCGACAAGAGCCAAAACTCCAACCGGGATCGTAGTCGCCGCGGCAGGTCCCTTTCTTTATTTCACGGCCGTCCCGCGAAGGAACGGAATCACCCGGTCCAGTACATTATATATAACGTGGCCCCGGTTCTTAAGAATAACGATCCCGGCGTGCGGAAGAATTTTTCGCAGGCGGATCTCACACTTGGGCGCGTTCGTCAGTTGGTCGTTCTCTCCCGCGATATAGAGGACCGGCATCGTGAGCCGGAGCAGATCCGCGTCCGGAAGGACCGGGATCGCCCCGGTATACGGACGGTAGTTCTTTGCGATCAGGTCGATCGTATCTTTGACGATCTGCGGGATCTCGTCCTGTCCGTAAACCATTTGCGTGATCTTGTCCGCACCTTTTTCGCCTTGAAGGGAAAAAAGGATCAGTCGAAAAACCCAGCGCGCTCGCATGGAAGCAAGTCCCGAAGCGGCGAGAAGCACCAGTTTCTCAACCTTCCCGGGAAAGGTCGAGGCGAATTTGAGCGCGATCCACGCACCCAGAGAGTTGCCCATGACCGATGCCTTCCCGATCCCGAGCCGCTCGAAAACCTCCGCGAGCCATTGCGCGTATCCGTCCGACCGAACGTCCGGGCGGGTCTCGGCACTATGACCGGCGTCGCCGATCAAGTCGACCGAAAATACCCGATAATGTTTCCCGAGTTCCTGGATGTCCGCGAACCACGCCGCGCTGTTGCTGGTCGATCCGTGCAACAGCACAAGCGGCGGGTTGCCATCGGGACCGGACTCCAGAATATATGTCGTCCCGAAGGAGGTCTCGACATAATACTCCTTGTATTCAAAATCCACCGCCGCCAGAAGCCGGTTGTAGTGTTCGATGATTCGCTCTCTGCCGAATTCGGATTTGAAGATCGATTCCGGGATCTGTATATCTTTCGCACTCATTCTTCTGCCTCCATCTCCATGTTACCCAATGCATCGAGGATGACCGCCGTGAACGCCGGGCTTCCCCACAGCATGATCCGGACGATCTTGTCCGGCTCGATGTATTGAGAAGTCATGGACTTATAACCATACTCCGGCGGACAGGAATTAATCGTCGCCGATATCCAGTTAACGATCCGGACCGCTTCCCCACTGTTATGAACCGGGAAGTCAATGACCGACGAGACCTTGATTTCGCGCTCCGCGTCTCCGACGATCGATTGGAGACCGGGATACGGTTCGGCGGGGGCCTGATCCTTTCCGCCCTCGACAAAAAGGCTCAGGTCGTGCCCGGTCACGCGCCAGGATTTCCCAACCTTCTGTGCCTTAAGCCGGCCTTCCCGGATATATCGCTGGATCGTCTTCGGATGCATCTGCAACATCTCGGATATCTGCTCGACGGTATAAAAGTTCTCTTTGCTCATGGATCGTTCCTCTTCACTCTCAATGCTCTTCTTGGTTTCTTATAGTTCTTTGTTATTCCCTTTTGAGGTCATTATATGCTCCGTTTTGTTCCTTGTCAA
>CAYPAL010000123.1:0-2215 GCA_964408695.1 uncultured Oscillospiraceae bacterium
TATTCGACGTCTCAGGCGCTCCGGGAGGCCGGGATCACGCCGATCCCCGACATGCCTTTCGAGACCGCGTGGGCGATCCTGATGCTTTGCACCTGGCTGGGGATCGACCCGGACAAGTTCCTGAGAATCGCGTTTCCGAATCGGAATGAGTAAATACTTTGAGCAGTATGAATCCGCAAATTGAAACACTTTTATCTTCTGAATCGTCTTTAAGATAGGTGCTGAAAATGCGATCACGGCGGACTCCGTTTACATGCTTGCAAGAAGGACAAGCCGCGCACTGTGGAAAGGCGATAGGTATGAAAAGCAATCTGAAGGTAGAGCCCGTTTCTCTTTATAAGACTCCGAAATATCCAACGAAAGAGGCCGTCCGCGCAAACCCCCTGATCCTTAACGCGTTGCCGCAGAGATGGAGGGCTATGCCTGCCCTATGCGTTGCTGTTTCGTTGACGCTTTCGACCGGTTTATTCGGGTGCTCGAAAGATACCCGCGAAGATGAAGATGATGATGACGATCTCAGGGTTTCTGTCCCGTTTTTCGCACACGGCGAAGGCCGGGGTTCTTACGGCTGTGTTATGGTCGCTCCGGCGGTGTACCTTTCCGAAGAAGAAGCCCTTCAAATCATCAAGGAGGAAGCCGAGGCCAAGGGCGTCGTCTTTGACGATACCCGGACGATCAGAGGAACAAGATTCCCGGCGACGAATATCTTTCCCGGCGATGACGAATACGAAACATGGAATGGCTCACTCGAGCTCGACGGTTATGATTCCGACCTGAAAATCGGGTTTGAATATGTCTCCGAAAGTGATGTTATGGATTGGGTGAAGGAAACCGACATTTGGTGTTCCGTCAGCGATTATGACATGAAGGGGACCGCGGAGCGCTTATCCAAAGTCGTGAAAAACACTGCGGTTTTCTATGATCCCGGTACGGATTTCGAAGCGCTCAATGTTGACTGGGAAGCCGACTCCGAAACGATCGACAGGTACTTTGAGCAGTATGAATCGGAGCAGAAGGAGCGCATGTTGGAAGACCTTCGCGCGCAGGTCCGGGATTTTCTGGATTGGCTCGCCGCGGAGGACATCATCTGATGCACTACACATTGCACCTGACGGACTCGTGTAATCTGGCGTGTCGATATTGCTATGTGAAGCAGTCGCCGCAAACGATGACCCCTGAGATCACACACGCGGCGATCGATCTGGCCGCCCGATCCAAATCCAATTGCGGGATCATTTTTTTCGGCGGAGAGCCGTTATTGTTCCGTGATCTGATCACGGACGCCGTCGCGTACGGTGAATCCCTCGATCAGAAAAGGCAAAACCGATTCCACTATAAGATCACGACCAACGGGCTCTTAATGGATGATGCGTTTCTACGATATTCTCTCGAGCACGAAGTGTTTATCGCTCTTTCCTTCGACGGGATCCGAGCGGCCCACGACGCCAATCGAGTGACACACTCCGGCGAGTCAACGTTTGACGAAACGGAGCAAAAAGCCAAGGATCTTCTCTCCTCCCGTCCCTACGCCCCCGTACTGATGACAGTGTCCCCAAACACGGTCCGGTACTATGCCGAGAGTGTCGAGTATCTTTTTTCGCTCGGTTTCCGGTATCTGATCTGTTCGATGAACTATGCCGGCGCATGGGACGAAAAGACGCTCGCCGAACTCAAACAACAATACAAGAAGCTGGCCGGGTTTTATAAGGAGAAAACGCTCCGGGAGGAGAAGTTTTATCTCTCGCCGTTCGAGGTGAAAATCTCTTCCCATTTGCTCGGTGAAAATTATTGCGCCGAGCGTTGCGAGCTCGGTAAAAAACAACTCTCCGTCGGTCCGGACGGAAAAATTTATCCTTGCGTTCAATTTGTCGGCGAGCCGCAGTTTTCGATCGGCGACGTTTGGAGCGGAATCGACGAGGAGAAAAGATGGAGCCTTTATCGGATCAACGAGGATGAGAAACCGGAGTGTGTCGGCTGTGCCATTCAAGGGCGATGCAATCATCACTGCGCCTGCCTGAACAAGCAGGCGACCGGTGATTTCAGAAAAGCCTCGCCGGTCCTCTGCGCCCACGAGCGAATCCTTCTGCCGATCGCGGATGCCTTGGCCGAAGAATTATACAAGAAGCGTTCCGGGATCTTTATCCAGAAACAATATAATGACATGTTTCCTCTCTTGTCCTACATTGAGGACAAGACGCGGAAATGATCCCTGCGG
>CAYPAL010000123.1:2315-3847 GCA_964408695.1 uncultured Oscillospiraceae bacterium
ACGTGCGACAGGATCGTCGTTGAGTGGGCGTCACAGCCGCGAAGCTTCTCGAGTTGTTCCATCGCCCGGGCCGCCATCGGGTTAGTCGCCGCGCAGATCGCGAGCGCGATCAGCACCTCGTCGGTATGAAGACGGGGATTATGGTTGCCCATGTGATTGATTTTCAAATCCTGGATCGGCTCAATAATGATCGGCGAGATCAACGGGATGTCATGCCGGATCCCGGCCAGCTCCTTCAGCGTGTTGAGAAGCAACGCGGCGGACGCACCCAGAAGCGGCGTCGTCTTGCCGGTAATGATACGACCGTCCGAAAGCTCGATCGCAACGGCCGGACCGCCGGTTTTCTCCGAGCGCTGAAGCGCGGAAGCAACACACGGGCGCTCGTTCAAGTCGACCCCGATCTTGTTCATCAGAAGTTCGACCTTTGCGACCTCCGCGACGTCGGCAATTCCTTGACGCACCGCGCACTTTGCCTGATAGAATCGACGAATGATCTCACGGCGCGATGCCGCGCAACAAACCGCTTCGTCCGTAATGCACATGCCGGCCATATTCACGCCCATATCCGTCGGGCTCTTATATGGCGACTCCCCGAAGATCCGCTCGAAAATCGTGTGCACGACGGGATATATCTCCACATCGCGATTGTAATTCACCGTTGTTTTGCCGTACGCCTCAAGATGGTACGGATCGATCATATTGATATCGTTCAGATCCGCGGTCGCCGCCTCGTACGCGATGTTGACCGGGTGCTGAAGCGGAAGATTCCAGATCGGAAATGTCTCAAATTTCGCGTAACCGGCATTGATCCCGCGCTTGTGCTCATGATAAAGCTGAGACAGGCATGTGGCCATTTTACCGGATCCCGGTCCCGGCGCTGTGACGATCACCAGAGAGCGCGTCGTTTTGATATATTCATTCTTGCCGTAGCCGTCCTCGCTGACGATCGCGGCGGTATTAGACGGGTATCCCGGAATCGGATAATGGCGATAGACTTGCACTCCGAGTCGGTTCAGGCGTTTCTCGAACTGCTCGGCCGAAGGCTGAGCCGAATAATGTGTGATGACCACACTGCCGACAAAGAGTCCGATGCCGGTAAACGCGTCGATCAAACGAAGGATGTCCTGGTCATAAGTGATACCCAGATCTCCTCTGCGTTTATTCTTCTCGATCGCGTCCGCGCTGATGACCAGAACGATCTCGGCCTCGTCCTTGAGCTCCAAGAGCATCTTTACCTTGCTGTCCGGCTCGAAACCCGGAAGCACGCGGGAGGCATGATAATCGTCGAAAAGTTTGCCGCCGAACTCCAGATACAGTTTTCCTCCGAAACAGTTGATCCTGTCCCGAATATTCTGCGACTGAAGTCGCACATATTTCTCGTTATCAAAGCCGATTTGACCCATTTATGCCCATTCCTCCGTGTTCTATAAAAAAACGGCCGCCTCATAATATGAACGAGACGCCCGTCGGCCTTCGATGGCTCTTTACGATTATAGCACTCGTCAATTCATCGGTTCAAGTGAAAAAACACC
>CAYPAL010000124.1:0-3757 GCA_964408695.1 uncultured Oscillospiraceae bacterium
ATGGAAAACAGAAAACTCTCTGAATTTAAAAAATTCATCTCCGGGAAAAAGGTCGCGGTGCTTGGTGTCGGGATCTCGAACCGACCGCTGATCCGATACATTTATTCTCTCGGCGCGAAAATCACCGCTTTCGACTTGCTGGACCCGGAAGACCGGGTGCTGAAGAAGACTATAGCGGATTTCGAGTCGGAAGGGATCCATATCGACTGGTCCTGCGGGAAGAATTATTTGAGAAAGCTTCCCGGACAAGGTTTTGAGATCGTTTTTCGAACACCGAAACTAAGGCCGGATATTCCCGAAATTATGCAGGCGGTAAAAGAAGGCGCGGTTCTGACCTCGGAAATGGAAGTGTTTTTAAGCCTCTGTCCCGCAAGAACATTCGCGGTGACCGGAAGCGACGGAAAAACGACCACAACCACGCTGATCTCACTTTTATTAAAGGCTGCCGGACACAAAGTCTATGTCGGCGGCAATATTGGAACGCCGCTGTTGAATCAGATTGATAATATCAAGGAATCTGATTTCGTCGTTCTGGAACTGTCATCGTTTCAATTGATGACGATGAGGATCCCGATCGACGACGCGGTCATCACAAACATCTCGCCCAACCATCTGGATTTTCATAAAAACTATGAAGAGTATATCCGCGCGAAAACGCAGCTTTTCACAACCCAGCCGTTCTGGGGAAGATTGGTTATCAACGCCGATAATGACATCACACGCTTGTTTAATGCCAAAGCGCGCGGACGGGTGGCATATTTTTCGTGGAGCAAACAAACGATACTACCCGGCGCCGGCGAAAATCCGATCCATGATCGCGCGTATGTGGATGACGGCGCAATATGGATATCTTCCGGCGGTGTGGATACTCGTATGGTTTCGATCGGAGATATTATTGTCCCCGGCCGGCACAATGTCGAAAACTTCATGACAGCGGCTATGGCTGTTTTCCCTTATATCCGACCGGAGCACGTTTCGACCGTCGCCCGGTCCTTCACAGGGGTTGAGCACCGGATCGAGTTGGTCGCCACTATTAATGGGGTTCGCTATTTCAACAGTTCGATCGATTCAAGTCCGAACCGAACGATCCACACCATGGAAGCGCTCGCGGATCGAGGAGACCGGGGAGTGATCATTGCCGGCGGCCAAGATAAAAAATGTGATTACACCGGATTGGGACGCGCGATCCTTAAAGTATGTGATCGCATTGTTCTTTGCGGGGAGAACGCGGACCTCATTCAAAATACGATCGAGGCAGAATGTGAACCGGGGTCTTATCAGATCAAAAGAGCCGCCGATTATGAAGAGGCTCTTTGTTGGGCGACGGAACAGGCCAAGCCCGGAGAAGTGGTAATATTGTCCCCGGCCGGAACGAGCTATGATTTTTTCCGGCATTTTGAAGAGCGGGGAAACTTTTATAAAGAGCTGGTCAATAAACTGGCGACTAAGGAGTAAGTGTGAAGTCGAAGGCTTTTTCGACGGTACGACCGAAATTCACTGGATTGCTGCTATTGACTCGTTCTGAAGATTATGGTAATTTGAACTCCATCGGAAGGGATTCCGATCGCACCTTGTCAATCAAACTGATGATCAACACGATGATAAGGACCAGTAGAAGAACCGTCCGGACCCCAGAGAACCGCTGTTTGGTGTGAAGCGGTGTCGGAGAGTCTTTGAACTCACCTTGGAGTGTACTCGTTGAAAGCATATTGTGATTAGACGGAGTCGGAGGCCGACCGATACAGCGGCAGGATATCAGACATGGGTCTCGTATCCGGTGAGTGCGCCCTTTGGGCGAATTGGAGTGGTACCGCGGAAGTATACCTTTCGTCTCTTTTGTAATAGAGACGGGAGGTTTTTTATGTTCGAAAACAATTGCATTATACGAAGGAGGAAAATGGATGGCCGATCTCGTAACTCGCGGATCGGCTCGATCCTTGCTTTCCTATGACGAAGAATCGCAGGAAAGATCTTTCATATTCGTACTAATTACAATTTATTAACGGAGGAAATGATTATGAACTACAAAAGATATAGCCGAGTCCCGCAAGTACCTATACAGAGCCGCACCTGGCCGACTCGAATCATCGAAAAGGCACCGATTTGGTGCAGTGTCGATCTGCGTGACGGAAACCAGGCGTTGGAAGTTCCGATGACACTTTCGCAGAAGCTCAAGTTTTTCGAGTTTCTGGTTGAGATCGGCTTCAAGACGATCGAGATCGGTTTCCCGGCCGCGTCGGAGACCGAATACGAATTTGCCCGACATTTGATCGACAACGACTTGATCCCCGATGATGTGGCGATCCAGGTGCTGACTCAGTCCAGAGAGCACATTATCACTCGGACGATGGAAGCCCTGCGCGGAGCCCCCAAGGCGGTCGTACACCTCTACAATTCGACATCGACCCTCCAGCGCGATGTGGTCTTTAACTTCGGCAAGAAGGAATGCATCGAGTTGGCGGTTTCCGGCGCTCAAATGATCAAGGATGCGATCGGAAAAGACACGAGCCGCACGGAATGGATCTGCGAATACTCACCGGAGAGCTTTTCGGGCACAGAACCGGACTTTGCCGTCGAGATATGCGACAGCGTCCTCGACGTATGGCAGCCGACCGAAGACAAAAAAGCGATCATCAACCTCCCCGGAACGGTCGAGATGGCTTCTCCGAATGTATATGCCGATCAAGTTGAGTACTTTTGCACGAACACACGCTGGCGTAAGCAGATGATCGTTTCCATTCATCCGCATAATGATCGCGGAACTGCGGTCGCGGCGACCGAGCTGGGCGTGATGGCCGGCGCTGATCGTGTTGAGGGCACGCTTTTCGGGAACGGCGAGCGCACTGGGAATGCGGACATCGTAACGATCGCCATGAATTTGTTTATGCATGGTATTGATCCTGAGTTGGATTTCTCGGACATGAATCGAGTGGTCGAAATGTATGAAGAATGCACCGGACTTGAGGTCCACGTCCGCCATCCTTGGGCCGGAAAGCTCGTATTTACGGCATTCTCCGGTTCTCACCAAGATGCGATAAACAAGGGATTGAAGCGAATGAAACAACACCCGGATCATTGGGAAGTTCCCTATCTGCCGATCGATCCGAGTGATGTCGGCAGAGACTACGCGCCGATCATTCGGATCAACAGCCAGTCGGGGAAGGGAGGAGTCGCTTATGTCCTGGAAAGCAATTTCGGACTTCAACTCCCGAAAACCTTCCAGAAGGACTTCGGTTTGGTTTGCACCAATTTGTCCGACAAGAAGCATTGCGAGCTCAAACCTCAGGAGATTTTCGAGCTGTTTGATGATATCTATGTAAATGTCAAAAATCCTTATGAACTGTCCGGATACAGGGAGGACTCACTCGATGAGAGCCATGTTAACGTCGAGGCGAACATCAAGACTCCGGATGGAAGCATGGCCATTCGCGGCTCCGGTAACGGATTGCTCGACGCGTTCTGCGACGGAATCGAAAAAGCTCTGGAAATCAAGTTCACGATCACGTCGTATCATGAGCACGCGATGGAAAGCGGATCGGATTCCGCGGCCATAACATATGTCGAAATCGCTGATGATCAAGGAACGAAACATCTCGGCGCCGGAATATCAAGTTCGGTGACCAAATCATCGCTTCGCGCCGTTGTCAGTGCTATGAATCGAATGATCAATCAAAAGACGCCGGATAACGGTAAAAAGTAATCGTTTAATTTATTCCGAAACGATGTACGGATCATTTCAAACAAAATAAAAAGATCG
>CAYPAL010000125.1:0-3738 GCA_964408695.1 uncultured Oscillospiraceae bacterium
AGGCGATCCGCCTTCTTCTCATGGCGTTCAGGACATTGGGATATCTTCTTTCCTTAAGGGTCATCGAGCGAATGATCGCCATGTTTACGTCGATTATTCGGTCGTTCACGTCTTCGTCCTTCACTTTTCCGGCGGCACCGGGAATCATACCGATCACGTCCTTGATCGAGCCCATTTTCTTGATTTGCTCGAATTGAGAAAGCATATCCTCAAGGTTGAACGTATTCTTCAGAAGACGATCCATCGTCTTTTTGGCCTGTTCCTCGTCAAACTGAGTCTGAGCTTTCTCAATAAGAGAAAGCACGTCTCCCATACCGAGAATACGGCTGGCCATTCGGTCCGGATGGTAATCTTCGATATCTTCGATTTTCTCACCGACACAAATCATTTTGATCGGTTTTCCGGTGATCTGTCGAATGGAAAGAGCGGCACCGCCTCTCGCGTCACCGTCGAGCTTGGTCATGATAAATCCGTCGAGACCGATGGCCTCCTCAAATGATTGGGCGACCGATACCGATTCCTGCCCGATCATCGCATCGACGACAAGCAATTTCTCCGTTGGCTTAATAGCCTTCTCGATCGACTTGAGTTCGTCCATCATCTCTTTGTCTACTGTGGTTCGGCCGGCGGTGTCGATTATGAGCGTGTCACACAATAAATACTTGGCACGTTCGGCTGCCTTGCCTGCGATCTTCACGGCAGATTTCTCTTCAGGCATGATGAATGAAGGAACTCCGACCTGCTTTGCCAATACTTCTAATTGAAGTGCAGCCGCCGGACGATGAACATCGACGGAGGCCAGCATCGGTTTCTTCCCGCCGGATTTGAGAACACGAGCCAACTTGGCCGCTGTTGTGGTTTTACCCGCTCCCTGAAGGCCATAGAGGATGATGACCGTAAATCCGGTCGGTGATACCGCGATCTTGTTCTGCTCGGAGCCCAGAAGGGCGACCAGAGACTCATGAACGATCTTGACGATTTGCTGGCCGGGTGTCAGGCTGGAAAAGATCTCCTGCCCCTTACACTTCTCGGTCATATCCGCGATGAAGGTCTTAACGACGGAATAATTCACATCCGCCTCAAGAAGCGCCATGCGAATTTCTTTCATCATGTCCTTGATGTCCTGCTCCGTGACGCGGGCTTTGCCTCGCATCTTCGACATGATGTTCTGGAGCTTGGAGGACAGACCGTCAAACATTTTTACACCTTTCTATAACCGCTCGTACAAATTCTTAATAACGGCTTCAGCCTCTATTGTCTTACCGGATTCCAGAAGCGATATTGCGTCGCTGATGGCCCTTTTGTGTTCATTGAAGCGGGCGACCAAGCCGAGTTTTTCCTCGAAGCGCAAAAGTTGTGATGCACCTCTGCGTATGGAATCATGAACGGCTTGTCTTGATATTCCTTCATTGTCGGCGATCTCGGATAAGGTCATATCCTCGGAGTAATGGAGATCCAAAAGGAGTCGACTCCTGTCCGTGAGAAGGTTTCCGTAAAAATCGAGTAGTAATCCTGCTTCGATCGGATCCATGATCGCCTCCGTTTATGGCCTACGCGAATCAATATACGCGAACGGAAACCACATGTCAAGCACATTTACTTGTCACGTCGAGCAAACGCGAAAGTCATGGATTCGGCAAAAGAGAATTCACAAAAAGCTCGGGGTCAAAATCTACCAGATCTTCGACCGATTCTCCCAGTCCGGCCAGAAGGATCGGTGCCTTTGCCTTGTTAGCAACCGCTATGGCCACACCGCCCTTTGCGCTTCCGTCCAATTTCGTGATCACGATGCCGTGTATATCGATCGCACCGGAGAAAACCTCTGCCTGGATCACGGCGTTCTGACCGGTCGTCGCATCAATGACCAAAAGCGCTTTTATACAAGCCGACGGGGCTTCCCGATTGATCACCTTCGAGATCTTGGCTAATTCGTCCATCAGGTTCTGCTTATTGTGCAGTCTACCTGCGGTGTCGATGATCAGAACGTCCGTACGTCTTGCGATCGCCGCGTGAATAGCGTCATAACAGACCGCCGCCGGATCCGATCCTGCTGTCTGAGAGATCACGGGAGTTCCTGTCCGCTCACCCCAGACTTGGAGCTGTTCGATCGCGGCCGCCCGAAAAGTATCCGCCGCCGCCAGCATTACCCGTTTCCCTTGGTATTTATAGCGCAAGCATAGTTTTCCGGCCGTCGTCGTTTTGCCGGTACCGTTTACTCCGACAAGAAGAATGATATTCAGTGAGTTGCCTTCGATCTGAAGCTGCTGCTTTTCACCGAGGATATCCAACATTTCCTTCTTCATGGTAAACATAACCGCTTCGGCACTGTCGTCTCCGGTCTGACGAATATGATCGCGGACGGAATCTATAATATCAAGGCTGGCGTTGACGCCGACGTCGGCTTGAACCAGCAAAGCCTCCAGGTCATCAAGCATCTCCTCGTCATACCTTCCGAGTCCGGCAGATATTTTGGTGAAGCCGTCCGCTACAAATCCGCGCGTCTTCTTGAGTCCGTTCTTGAAAATCTCGAAAATGCCCATTCGTGCCTCCATTTTTCGACTTGATCGATACGGAAACGGGACGGCTCGTCCTTTGAGCTCCGTATGTCAGTCCGGAATTATGAATTATCCAGTCTCATCGAAAGGATCTTCGATATTCCTCTTTCCTGCATCGTTACGCCATACATTCGATCGCACGCCTCCATCGTTCCTTTTCGATGAGTGACGAGGATAAACTGAGATTTTGCGGTATATCTTCTTACGAATTCCGTGAATCGACTGATGTTGACATCGTCCAAAGCCGCCTCGACCTCATCCAGCACACAAAACGGCGACGGCCTGAGCTGAAGGATCGCGAAAAGGATTGCGATCGCGGTAAGGCAACGCTCTCCGCCGGAAAGAAGCGATATGCTCTGCAGGCGCTTACCGGGGGGTTGTGCGCGAATATCGATGTTACAGGACAAGACATCCTCTGCGTCTTCCAGAATGATTTCCGCCGTGCCTCCGTTAAACAGATCCGAGAAAACCGAATTGAAGTTCTCGTTAATGATCGTAAAGTGTCGGAGAAATTGTTGCCGCATTTCTTCGACCAACTCGCCGATGATGTGCTGAAGGTCGGCTCTGGCTCTCTCGATGTCGTCTTTCTGCTTGCTCATGAAATCGAATCGCTCGCTGACTTTTGCGTATTCTTCAATGGCATTTGCATTGACCGGGCCGATTTCGCGGATCTCGTTCTTCAGCTCTCCGATCCTTTTCTGCAGTGCCTGAACACTGTCAATGTCCAACCGGAAGGATTGCGCGTTATCATAGGTGATCTCGTGCTCCTCCCACATGCGATTTTTCAATTCGTCGATCTCCGTCAAATAGCGCTCACGCTTGGCCTCCGCCTTGGCTTGTTCGGTCTGGTATTGCGCTAACCTTGAGGCGGAATGGGAAAGACGGTCGATGAAGCCGGATAACTGCTGTTCAATTTCATCCTTTTCGATGATCAATTGTTTAACGGATTTTTCGATCAGGTCGTCTTTTTCGAGGAGTTCATCTCGTACGATCGACTTCTCTTCCTCTTCCTCCGTCAGTTTTATGATCTCGGCCTTAGCCTGTTCGCGTTCTGCGATGATCTTGTCAAGACCGCTCGAAAAGCCGCGCTTTTCGCGATCGAGCATTTCATTGATCTCTATGGCGCCTGCAAGAGAAATACCGACCGACTCCGCGGAGATGCGCATATCCGATATGTCCGATC
>CAYPAL010000126.1:0-3715 GCA_964408695.1 uncultured Oscillospiraceae bacterium
CCACCAAGATCGGTATCGATGTATTTGTCGCCGAGGATGCCGTCAGTTGTGTGGCTATCGGTACGGGCAAAGCGCTCAACATGATGGATAAATTCGCGGCGCTCGGAGACGCATAAATCTCGACGGAGAAACTATGGCATTCATTGAATTTTCTGGAGTCGGCAAGCATTACCGGATGGGTGAGCTTGTCATTCCGGCTCTTGTAGACGTGCGCTTTTCGATCGAGAAAGGTGAAACGGCGATCATCTCCGGCCCGAGCGGCGCGGGGAAAACAACGGTACTCAATATTCTCGGGGGAATGGACTCTTGCGACGAGGGGCATGTCGTTCTCGATCAAACGGTCATCAGTGATCTGTCCCCGAAGGAATTGACACGATTTCGAAGAGAAGAGGTCGGGTTTGTTTTTCAGTTTTACAATCTGATACCGAATTTGACAGCGCTCGAAAATGTTGAACTGGCTGCGGAGATCTGTCGGGATCCGATGGATCCCAAGACCGTTATGGAGCAGGTCGGCCTCGCGGATCGCCTGAACAACTTTCCGTCACAACTTTCCGGCGGAGAGCAACAGCGGGTCGCGATCGCCAGAGCGGTCGCGCGGAATCCGAAGATCCTCTTGTGCGACGAGCCGACCGGCGCGCTTGACGATGAAACCGGCAAGTCGATCCTGCGCTTGCTCCGGGACATGAGTCTTCGACGGGGCATGACCGTGGTGATCATCTCTCACAATTCCGCCTATACGCCGATCGCCGACCGTGTCATCCACCTGAAGAACGGAACGGTGATCGGAGTCGAGCTCAACCCTTCTCCCATAGACGTTGATCAAATTATGGAGTAGATGCGATGAAGCGTACGATGAGGAAGGGAATCGTTCGGGCGATCACCGGCAGTATGGGCCGATTCCTTTCAATTTTCTCTATCGTCGCCATCGGGTGCGCCCTCTTTGCGGGGGTCCGTTCGACCGGCGACGAGATGAGAGCGACCGTGGACAAGTATTTTCATTCCACCGTGTTAGCCGATGCGCAAATCTTTTCACCGATCGGCTTTTACGGAAATGATACGGATCTGTTTTCCTCGATCGAGGGTGTCGACCGGTTTATGCCGGGATGCTCCGTAACTGTTCCGAGTGTGCGCGGGGACGAGACACGCAATGTTCGGGTGCAGTCAATATCCGGCGGGGAGAGTTTTGATTCGATCAATATGCCCGGTCTCGTTTCGGGAAGATTTCCGGAAACCCCCAAAGAGTGCGTCGTGGAGCACCGAGCCGTTATTGACGGGAGTTATTCTGTCGGCGAGACGGTGCGGGTGACGGTCGAAGAAGGCACATACGAATCGATGCTTCTCAACGAGGATGAATTCACGATCGTCGGCACCGTCGACTCCCCTTTGTATCTGTCTTTTTCCTGGTCGGCGATATCCATCGGAAGCAGAGAGCCGAGGTATAATATATTCACAAACATCGATGCGTTTTATCCGGAGAGATACAATTTTTTTAATTTCACTTTTGAGGGGACAACGGAAGCATTCAGCTACTCTACGGAGTACGATCAGATCATCGAAAAAGGGATCAAGAAACTCCGGTTCGAATCGCAGGTATGGACAAATGACCGCTACGGCGCTTATCTGAAGGACCGGGATGGTGCGCTTGCGGATATCCCCGAGCATCTGGTCCGTGAATTTCTTGAATCCGGATCCGATCCTTTTTACATATTGACGCGTGACGATGTTCAGGGGTATTCGCTTTTTGAAAATGATGCCCGGCGCGTAGACGGCTTGGCGAAAATTTTCCCGTCTCTCTTTTATCTGGTATCCGCGCTGGTCTGTCTGACGACAATGACACGAATGGTCGACGAGGAGCGCATCCAGATCGGAGTCATGAAAGCGCTTGGATATACGACGGGAGCAATATCCGTAAAGTATATCGCGTATGCCACCCTCGCGGGAATACTGGGCGGATTGTTCGGTGTGACCGTCGGCTTTCAGATATTTCCGCGGGTCATCTACCAGCCGTATCTGATCATGTATCGCCTGCCTCCGGTCCGGCCGATTTTTCGTTTGGAGCATGCGTGGCCGGCTTTGACGATCGCGGTCTTCGCAATCGTTGTGGCGACTTTTTTCGCCATTTTGAAGATCCTGCGCAGTCGGCCAGCAGAGTTGATGAGGCCGAAGCCTCCGTTGGTCGGAAGATCGGTGCCGATGGAGAAAGTCGGGTTTTTGTGGCGGCGACTCAGTTTTTTTCATAAGGTGACCGTCAGAAATCTTTTTCGGTACGGTAAGCGTTTCATCATGACGGTCTTAGGTATCGCCGGGTGCACCGCGCTGATCCTGACCGGCTTCGGATTAAGAAACGCGGTGAACGATATCATTGATAAGCAATTCGCGGAGATCCTGACGCACGAGTATCGGGTCTACGTTAAAAACCCCGTGCTTGATCCCGACGGTGCAGGATCTGTCCGCCTGTTATCCGGGATAAGAGGCGTGGAGGGTGTCTGCCCCGTATTCGCTCAGACGGCAGTCATACGGGGGACAGGCGAGGACGAGCTCGAAGTGGCGCTGGTGGTTCCTTCCGATACGGCAAGATTTGAAAACTACTATAACCTGCGCGAACGAAAAAGCGGTCGTCCGATCGTTCTTCCCCCGGACGGCGTCGTCCTATCGGAGAAAGCGGCGAGGCTCCTTGATCTAAAAGCAGGCGACACTTTAACCGTTGAGTTGGACGGCCTTCCGGTTTTCGAGGTAAAAATCACGGCGATCGCCGAAAACTATGTCGAGCACTATATTTATATGTCTCCGGAATTTGCCGATCAGACATTCGAAGGCCCGCGCGAATATAACGTCCTGCTTGCAAAGACCGACGAAGAGGAGGGCGGCGCGCGCGATCGTCTGGCATCGGAAATTCTCGAAAAGAATGAGTTCTCGACCCTCATCAGTTATTCGAAGGTGAAGGAACAGATGCACGTTATTTTCAAGAATATGGACGCGCTGATCTATGTCTTGATCGGATCGGCGTTCGCGCTGGCACTGATCGTCCTTTATAATCTTACTAATATCAATGTCAAAGAGAGGATCCGGGAGATCGCCACGCTGAAAGTCCTCGGTTTTTACGACCCGGAGGTCTCGGCGTATGTGTTCCGTGAAAATGCGGTCCTGACCCTTCTGGGCGCGGGTCCCGGTCTCTTACTCGGTATGCTCATGCATTCGTCGGTCACACTGTCCGGGGAAGTCGATATGATCATGTTCGGGAGGCAGATCCATCCGGAGAGCTTCGTGGCGGCCTTTCTGATCACATGTGGTTTTTCGATCCTCATCCACGGGATCATGCATTTTTACCTGAAAAAGGTGAAAATGGTGGAATCGCTGAAGTCGGTCGAGTAGGAAAAACCTCATGTTTTCTACCTGTTTCCTCGTATATGTGATTTCGGATTGACTTTCCGGGCATTACCGCTATATAATGGCAACGATAAATACAGCATATGTGCCGACGGTTCCGTTTGAGCGCGTATCGAACCAGAGTTAATTCATTTCCATCAGACGTTTTCATTATTTTCTTTTTGCGCTGAAGCGCATATTGCCAATGCTCGCCTTCCGGCAGAGATATTTTTCAGGCGCATATCCATCACAATCCAAAATAAAACCAGAGGTACAACATGAATTCAAACGACAATTTTTCCTCGAAAAAGAAGAAGGATCTTGTCGCAATTGCCTTGCATTTCGGTCT
>CAYPAL010000127.1:0-3682 GCA_964408695.1 uncultured Oscillospiraceae bacterium
ACTCGCATGGTCCAGTTAGGGGAGCAGGTCAGGCCGGGACAGACCGCGATAATCACCGGATAAAACAATAAATAAAAGGACCGACGTATCAGTCGAAATCAACCGCGGGGACTCGCGGTCACGGATGCAGAATACGGGAGACGGCGGTCAAAGCCGCACTGGGTACCCGCATTGTAAAAAAGCGTCCACCGCATATCGTTCCAGTTAGATGGAATGCTCTGATACGCCGTCCTTAAAAAACTTGGTTTCGTCGAAGGGCTCCTGGCGCTTCAGCATGTAGTACGATGTCCGAGCCAGTTTCTGAGCGATGATCGACAAAGCCTTGGCTTTGCCATATTTTTTGACCAGCTTGTTGTGCATTTTCTGCGCTGGTTCATTCTTCCGCAGGAATAGAACGCTCGCCTCGCTAAAGGCCCACTTGAGATGGGTGTTGCCGATCTTGTTGTTGCCGCCCGTGACCCGTTTCCCCGCCGATTCATGGGCGCATTTGACGAGGCGGCAATAGGAGATGAAATTCCCGACTTCGGGAAAGCGCCGGATGTCCTCAATCTCGTAGAGTATGACCAGCGACAGGATTTCGCCGACGCCGGGGATTGTGCGAAGAAGAGCCAGCGCGAACGGATCATGGGTTTTCGCTTGACGTTGAATCTCCTGCTCAAGATCAAGAATAAGCCGATGAAAAGCGTCGGCCAGGAACATATCGGCTTGGATGTTCTTCTGGGCTAAGGGATCATGGAAACGTTCGGGAAGCGTGGCTCGGTAGGTTGCGCTTCGCATCCTTCCGGTCGCGAGCGTGGAATCGTAGTTGTATTGGGAATTGGTATTCTCGATATGGGTATACAACTCGGCTTGATGGCGGACGAAATACTCCCGCCGGCGGAGAAGGTCGCGTGTCGCGCGCATTTTCTTCGGGTAGACGTAGGCTTCGGGAAACATACCGCCGCGGAGCATGGCGGCGATTTTTTCCGAATCGATCCGGTCGTTCTTGGATTTACCGCCGTGGATGGCTTTCATGTAGAGGGCGTGACCGAGCACGAAGGGGATGGAATGCTCTTGGCAAAAATCGGCGATCCAATACCAGGTGAAAATGCATTCAACACCAATGACGATATCGGAACCGTATGGCGAGACGACTTGCTGGAGACAGTCCGGCGTTGAAGCCATGTTTTTGTGCAATAAGATGGAACCCTCATTGCTCATGACGCAGACGTACATCGTTCTTGCGTGAAGATCGATGCCAAGATAGAATTGGTGGCGTTCTTTATAGAATCTCATGAATGGTCCTCCCTGATAGTGATGTAGCGATCGTACTATTATAGGACCTTCATGAGTATCAACTGCTTCGAGCGGACATTGCCTTTGTCATAAAACTTGTTTCAGGCTGCGCCTGACAAGTTTTACGCCAAGCCCTTCGGGCGCGGCAATGCAGCTCAAGCAAATGTTAGACAGACCCTTCGGGCGGAAGAGAATATGGAAAATATCATTAAATACTATCATTATCTCGTCTCTTTGATTAACAAAGAACAATATCAGCAAAGAAGATCAATTGTCTTAAAACACATCGAGAGATCGCTACATGATGGTTATCTATTGCTTGACTCAAAACCAAAAAGTAAGTTTATGCCAATTGATTATGCCAACGATATATCAATGTACTATTTAGTTCAACTCGAACTTTATATTGGTCATTATGTTGAACATGATGCTGCTTTCATTACAAGATTGTATCCTAAGGTTAACATAATTGGCTCAATGCTTGATGAATTGATTCAAACAGTCAACTTTGCCCAGAAAAATATTAAAATGCTACGAAAAAATAATAAAACAATTGAGAATGACTTATTTGAAATATGTACAGCTTGTGTATACCTAAAAAATGGATATAAAGAAATTGAGTTTATAAAAGAAATTGAAAATGAAAAAACTCCTGACCTAAAAGTTGGCGATATTTTTATTGAGTGTAAACGAAAGGTTAAAGAATGTGATTATTCTCTCGAAGAGAGAAACTACTGGTATAAACAATATGATCCTGTTAGCAAATTTATGCTATCCCAAAAGCTTGCACTTGTGTTCGAAGTAAATTTCAAGATGGAATTATCAAATTACTCAAATGATTACTTGCTAAAAAATATTAAGGACATGATTGAAGTCTATAAATGCAACAATTACCAGAGTAAAGATATAGATATAAAACTACGGCCAGTAAATATCGTTCAGTATAACAAAGAACGACAAGAGACAAATATAAGAATGGACAAGCCGCTATTTAACAAAATCCTGTTTCGATATGATATGAAAAAAGGAGGATTAACAACACTTCTTGGATTAGAGTATGACAAGAAAATGTATAAGGTCTCACCGAATATAGACTTTGCTTGCGCAGGCATTTGGTATTCAAGTTCTGAAGAGTCTTTTACTAAAAAATCCGTTAGCCTTCGGAATAACCTAGAAAAAGCAATCAATCAATTGCCTGATCATCAAAAATCAAATATTCACATTTGCTATGAATCATATGAAGGACAAGAAATAGAAAAAAGAATTATTGAGAAAGCTTTAAATGATCTGAACTCTTTGAATATGGAAAATAAAAGGATACATAATGTCTTCTTACATATACTGAGGCCAGAAGTTGATGATCATGAAGACAGTGTCTTTGAAGAGACTGTTGTACCATTTCAAGGAAGTTTCCCTTGTCTTCTAGAAGATAAGTTCATTTTTGGAAAATGAAGATGTCTAACAAACGCTTCAACTTGATTCGGCGCCCTAAAGCTTGGTCCTACGGACGCTAGCCTGGAAACAAAGGCGCCGAACAAGTTAAGCGGAATGTTAGCCGGACCCTGCGGGCGCAAAGATAAGTCATTACAATAATGAACTTTATTTGTATATAGTCTTAAAGGCAGTATGTCTCCTTTCATTAAGGTTTCAGAACCAAAATAGAAAAACTTGACAACACCAATTGCATTTGGTATTATTAACCATGCCTTTAAGTGGAGAAGAAGTGCTTCGGCTTTATAGGAAAGCCGGATGGAAGGTTATTTCTCAGAAAGGCTCTCACGTAAAGGTCGGGAAAGACTCATTACGAGAAGTTATACCGATGCATAAAGAATTAAAGAAAGGGCTTGAACAAGCCTTATTAAAGAGACTCAACAAGGAAGGAGGTCCAAAATGAACTATCACTTCTCTGTTAATAAGGAACCAAATGGATTTTGGGCCGAATGCAATGAACTGCCCGGTTGTGTTTCACAGGCAGATTCACTTGATGAACTCAAGAAGGCATGTGCAGAATCATTAAACCTTTACCTTGAGGAACCAAAAGATTCAAAAATGGTATTCCCGTTGCCTAATGAATCATTGGATGATGATGTTAGTTTACTTAAGGTCGTTGTAGATCCAGAAATCGCGCTTGCAGTACTACTAAGGCATTATCGCGACGATAAAAAACTTACACAAAAACAAGTTGCCGAAATGCTTGGAATGAAAAACATCTATAGCTACCAAAGATTGGAAAAGAAATCAAACCCTACCCTATCGATAATGAAGAAAATTCATACTATCTTTCCCGACATAAAATTTGAGTATCTGTTTCAATAGTATTGCAAGTTCACAAAATAATTTTCGGCTAACAAACGCTTCAACCGTGTGCCACGAGAAGGCACCTTAATCCATTGATGGATGGAGGTAA
>CAYPAL010000128.1:0-1644 GCA_964408695.1 uncultured Oscillospiraceae bacterium
CCGGATCGTGACCCGGTTGGCCGCAGGAAAACGGCAACTGAGTGATCACGGACCGGTTTCCTGTTCACTTTTCACGGAAATAGGTGAAGAGCCGCTCCTGTTGCATGCTAGTACCGCTTGTGGTACCATGTGATCGTGAGCGAGCACGGAAGAAGGTGATCACAATCAGTACTCGAGAGAAGCTTGAAGATAGTATACGAAGGATCCCGACTCCATGCGATGTTTCTTATGAAGACTTCGTGCTTTTTCTCAAGAGTAACGGTTTTTCGGAGCAAACCGCCCGGTCCGGTCATTATGTTTATGGATTCAACATTGGAAATCGAGTTTATTTGATCGCGTTCGCCAAGCCGCACGGCGCGACGAAATGCATAAAGCGAAGCTACATCAGGAATGCAATCAGAGTCATCGACGGCATGAAGAGCCGATCCGAGACGGAGGGATAAATATGGGAAAGAATTATCCGATGCGAATTTATACGGACGAGAGCGTGGAAGTGATTGAGTGGATCGCGGAATATCCGGATCTGCCCGGTTGTGTCGGCGTCGGCGACACCATGGAGGAGGCTCTGGCCGAGGCCGAGAGTAATAAGAAACTATGGATCGAGGCGGCGGAGAAAATGGGGGCCGATGTTCCGGAGCCGAGCGAGATTTTTTCGAACGATTACAGCGGAAAATTCAACATCCGCCTCCCGAAGTTCCTGCACAAGGCGTTGGCGCTCAAGGCGGACGAAGAGGACACCAGCCTGAATCAGCTGTGTCTTGCCTATTTGTCGATGGGTCTGGCGAAGTGCGATCGATCTGCTCATCTCTCTCTGACGGGCTACGACGTCCGTTCGACACCCCCGCAGACTGTTGCGGAGAAAGCGTAGGAGGATCCGTGAACTTTACTTCTCATCCTCCGCGAACATCACTTCCGTGATCGCCGGAAACTTATCTTCGGGCTTTTCGATGTCCGGATCCTGTTCCGTCTGCCCGTTGCGCCGCATCCATTCATAGAGAGCTTGTTCCGCGCAAGAGACATAGGGATCCGTCGCTTCGTCTTTGGCCTTTCCTCGAAAAGCGCCTCTGCGAGGCAGGTTCGGAATCGCCAAAAGATTGCTGACGCCAAGTTTCCGACGGAGCTCCAGGACGTGCCGTACCGGATCATCGGTCTTTGTCAGCCACCCCGCGGAACAGCCGTTTTCGATAATCTCCGAAAGGCGCCCGATCACGTCGATCTCGTTGTCCGTAATACCGTTTATCTCCTCGAACTCCATCAACTGTTGATCATAGTTGGCCTGCAGGCGGATCCAAAACGACGCCTCGATCCCCAGCGCGACCTCCAGTTTCATTGCGAAGGCGACGGAAATCGGTTTCATCCGGTTGATCACCGTGCTGACGTGCTTTTCGGTGAAGCCGGTTCGAACGGCCAGCTCTTTTTGCGACATATTCCGATCGGAAAGGACCTCCTCCAGCGTCTCACCGGGATGTATGATCAAGTCACGGGATAAGCCAGTTGATTGTATTTGCTTGTCCATGGTAATCCACTACTCCTTTAATGATCAGGGTGTCGCAACACTTGAGGGCTTCCGCGCTTCGATCGACCGACTTGGGACATCCGATTGCGCGAATTTGAAACGTCAAGCAGGTCCTCGAAAAGCCTCCG
>CAYPAL010000128.1:1744-3610 GCA_964408695.1 uncultured Oscillospiraceae bacterium
GGGACATCCGATTGCGCGAATTTGAAACGTCAAGCAGGTCCTCGAAAAGCCTCCGGACTTTCTTGTCATCAAATTCTATGATCAATCCTTTCCGCCCTTCTTACCCGTTAGGTAATTATTCTAACACGAGAATTCATATTTGGCAATCGTTTTGCTTACCTCATGAGTAAATTTTCTAGACCATTTGAATTCCCCCGGCGCAAAGGACTCGCGCAAGAAATCCCACGCTCATTCCTTCGCCTGCTCTTCATTTTATTATTTATCTTCTCCGAAGTGAAACGGATATATGCGAAATATTCTCGGTTGAGAGTGTTTTCGAAAGTTAATTCTTGTGCTTATAAAAATGTTGGCAGGTACTGTAACGGGTCCGCTAACTATATTATTGTTAACAGAGCCCGCGCGCCCGCACCCTACTCGACCTCCCACCAAGTGCCGCAATCTTGGCAGGTCGCCTCGATGTATTCTTCCGCTTTGATTCGGTTGAGGGCGGGGATGATCAGGATCAGGCCGCATGTGAGGATCGCAAGAAGGATCCAGAACGCCCACGAGATACAACCCCGGCGCCGGATCACCGGCCGGGTGGCGTGTCGGACAAATATATTTTCACTGCCGCAGTTCGGGCACCGCATCGGGGGGTCCCTCCTAATGATCGGAGCGCGATATCGGGGCCTATTCCTAATGATCAGAGCGCGGTATCGGGGCCTTCTTACGGATCGATCCTCGAATCCATGCTGAGCCTCGTGCCGGGTCTCGGATGTTCCGGACGGCTTCCCTGATTACAGTATACGACAGCGCACAGGGACATTCGTGGGACAGTTAGGAGAAGTGCCAGCCGAGCTCTTCGTAATGCGTTGACTCGCACGGACTTGCTTTTCGAGCGGGCCTCGCATAACATTACAATGTAAAACGTGTTCTCATTCGGGGGCGGCGCATGGATAAGAGACTGTTTTCGCTTCTTATACTTGCTTATTTGATTGCCGGTGCGTTTCTGTCGTTTTTTCTGTATATTTTGGGGTTTGTTGCCATTTTCGTTCTTTTCGTATTGGCTGCGATTTTTTCGGTTCTGGCGATCGCGGAAGCGGTGTCGGGGCAACAGGACGTGGACGGGCGATATTTTTCGCGCTGCAGCATGTATCGGGTGGCTTTCATTGTTTGGCCGATCCTGATCTTATTCTTGCTCCTTCAATTCCTTAACAACGGAGACCCCAACGCTGATCACGGAGGGGAACTGATGATGCCGATCGTTCCGACCGTGTTTACTGCACTTTTGCTGAATTTGACGACTTCGCTTCATGTGATTTCGGGACTGGCCGCCTTAAAGAAAAAAAATGCGATCTCCGGGGGCGAGTTTTCCCTGCATTTGGTGATGCAGTTGTGCTGTGGCCTGGATATCATCAGCTCGATGATCCTGTCGTCCCGGGAACGGATCTACCATCCGAACACGCAGGTCGGTTCTTCTAAGCGCGTTTTTGTGAAGCGGAAACTTCCGATCCCGGGTTTCTTCGGTGCGTCACTCGGTTTAACCGCCGTATTCTCCTGGTATGTGATTCTTTCCTTGATCCCGATCGGAATCGTCGAATATGCCCTCTATTTTCGAAGTACTGACTGGCCAATTAACTGGCCAATTAGAAGGCTCTCGACCAACGCCTCTGTCTTCTATTTCCTCCTCTTTTTCGTGATCTTATGCGCGGTCCTCGACGCGGCGCGCTTCTATCGAAAACTGCCGGCCGGTCTTCTTAGCCAACGGTTCCTTCAGAGGGTCGTCGCCTACTCGGTGGTTGCTAGCGTGCTCGAGCTCACGCTCGGCGTACTTCTTCTCGTGATCATCGCCTCATTGGTTATGAATTATTCCGCGTTCTCTGCGAT
>CAYPAL010000129.1:0-3528 GCA_964408695.1 uncultured Oscillospiraceae bacterium
CTGATGATGGCCACCCGTGAGGGGATCGTCAAGAAGACCGAATTGGCCGATTATTCCAGAATCAACAAGGGCGGACTGATCGCGATCAACATCCGTGATAACGACGAATTGATCGACGCCCGGCTGACCGACGGAGAGCAGGAGATCATCCTTGTGACCCGCAAGGGCATGTCGATCCGCTTTTCCGAAGACGACGTGCGCAACACGGGTCGGAATACGATGGGAGTCCGCGGCATTCGTCTGGGCATCGGCGACTGGGTGGTCGGAATGGTTCCGATCGTCGACGGAATGGACCTGCTGGTCGTCTCTGAGCGCGGCTTCGGGAAGCGCACTCAGCTCTCGGAATACCGGGTCCAGACACGGGGAGGGAAGGGCCTGATGACTTACCGTATCGCGGAGAAGACCGGCCCGCTCGTTCGGGTGTCCCTGGTTGACGATATGAAGGATTTGCTGTTAATTAATGATAACGGCATAGTGATCCGGCTCGGTGTTTCGGAGATCCCCGTTTTATCTCGGGTTACGCAGGGCGTTACACTGATGCGCACCCGGGACTGCAAGATCGTCGACGTGGCCGTTGTCGACCATGAGGAAGAGGAAGACTGGGATGACACCGTTCAAGGAGAAGGGGTGATCCCGGAGGAAGGGATCGAGGCCGGTGTTGACATGCCGGAGGACTCGAGGCCCGAGAAAATTTCAGAACAGGAAGCGGTTGGAGATGAGACGGAGAAAGACCAACCGGACGAGGATTAGATATGAAACTTAAATCAAGCACCAATCACGAATCTCGCGGAGGGATCGGCAGAACGATCAGGCGGTGGATGGCCGGCGCTGTTGCCGCCTGCATGGTGATCATACCGAGCGCAATATCGGTCGCGGCCGATACCGGACAGCAACCGATCGAGCTTCCGCCGGTCGAGGAAGTGATTTGCGCTTCTTACTATGTGTTTGATATCACCAAGCAAGAGGTCCTTCTCGAAAAGGAGCCGAACACGCGCATTTATCCGGCCAGCATGACCAAGATCATGACGTTGGCTCTGGTGTTGGAACACCTGAATCCGGATGATTATGTGACCGTCAGTCAGTCGGCCATGGACGCGACGACTCCGAGGTCGACAATGATGGGATTGAAGGTCGGAGAGACGATCCAGATCCGGGAACTGCTTTACGGTGCTATGCTTCCCTCGGGAAATGATGCCGCGAATGTGCTCGGAGAGTCGGTTGCTCAAGCCGTGCGTGACAAGAACCAAACCAATTCGGGACAATCGCTGATCAGTGATTTTGTCGACCTGATGAATGCCAAGACGAACGAGCTGGGGCTTCTGAACACCCATTTCATGAACACCAACGGCCTTCATCACGACGAGCACTACACGACGGCTCGGGAGCTCGCGGAGCTTTTCGAGTATGCTCTTCAGTTCGATGAGTTCAGGACCGTGATCAATACGCCGACTCACGCTTTCAAGAAAACCAATATGCATACTTTCGACGGCTGGAGCATCGCGCGCAATACCAATTACCTTTTGAATGATCCGTGGTTAGTCGGAGCGGACAGCCATGTGGCTCAAATCGTCGGCGGCAAGACCGGAACGACGATACCGGCGGGAACCGGAATGGCATTACTGGCCGTGAATAAGAACGGGGATGAGATGATCACCGTGGTCTGCGGAATACCGTACGATATCTGCGATCGTCAGACGACCTATGTCGCGGCCGTTCTGAGAGCCGGATCGATCGTTTGCTTTAATGCCGACCCTGTCGTTCGCGTCGAAGGGAATGTCATGAACCACAGGGCTTATAACGCGCCGGACGGAATGGGTCCTGAGATGCCGCAAGAGACAACTCCGGTCACCGAGCCTTCGGATGCCGGTCCGACTCAGGAGAATACGGATCCTCCGAAGACCACGACGGAGACCACCCGATCGGATGAGACGGAAGAAGAAGACTCCGGGATCATCGGATTTTTTAAGAATAATATGCTGATCACCATACTCGGCGGAGTGGCTCTGCTGTTTATTCTGGCGATCGTTTTTCTTGTCATCATACCGTCGGGCGTTCGCAAGAGTCGTCGCAAGAAGCGCCGGTCCGGGTTCCAGGGCATTCGGCGGATCTGAATCGGGACGATTTTCAAGACAAGAAATGCAATTCGTCGAAAAGAGCATGGTGGTGCAAGATGGAACTGACTTCTCTGAACGAACTTTTCGTCCGTACATTCGGTTCCGGGGCTACGAGAATATTCGTCGCTCCGGCGCGGGTCAATCTGATCGGAGAGCACACGGATCACCAAGGGGGATTTGTCCTTCCGTGTGCCCTGCACATGCGATCGGCCTGTGTGGTCCGAAGAAGAGAGGATAACCTGCTCCGTATCGCTGCCAGCGATCTTCCGGGTATTGTCGAAGCGGATATTTCGGACTTGTCCGGGTATGCGCATATCCCTTGGGGTGCATATCAGATCGGTGTCGCCCATATCATGAAACAACGGGGATATCGGGTCACGGGGATGGATATGCTTTTCGACGAGACCGTACCGCATGGAAGCGGCTTGTCTTCATCGGCGGCTATTGAGGTGGCGACGGCTTATGCGATCGCCGTATTGAGTTCCGAGAGTGCGGGAACAGCGATCGATATTCCGGAATTGGCGCTCATCGCCCAATCGGCAGAGAACGATTATGTGGGCATGAATTGCGGGATCATGGATCAATTCGCGTCGGCGATGGGCAAGAAGGACCACGCGATTTTTTTAAGATGTGATGATTTGTATTATCGGTACGTACCGGTTGAGTTCGGCGCGCAGGGATTGACTCTTATGATCTGCAATACCAGGAAGCCCCGGTCCCTAATCGAGAGCGCTTACAACGCGAGGCGGGCCGAGTGCGACAGGGCTTTCCGGGCGGTGAAGGACGAAGCCGGAATTACATACCTCGCCGAAATGACGCCGGAGTCCTTTGAAGTCCATCGGTCTCTGATCGACGACCCTGTCGTGTTAAGAAGAGCGCGGCATGTCATTTACGAGAATGACCGGACGATTCGCGCATGCAAGTTTCTCGAAAAGGGTGATTTCGTCTCGTTCGGCGTTCTGATGAACGATTCTCACGACTCTCTGCGCGATGATTTCGAGGTGACCGGCCCCGAACTGGACGCGATGGTCAGCGCCGCGCGTGCCCAAACCGGTGTGCTCGGAGCTCGAATGACCGGTGCCGGCTTCGGAGGCTGTGCGATCGCGCTGGTTTATGACACGGACTGTGACGCATTTATCGAGAATGTCTCCCGTATATACCTTGAGCAAACCGGGTATCAGGCGGAGTTTTATCGCGCCCGGATCAGCGACGGCGTCCGGGAAGTTACCCTCGCCAAATGATCCGACGCTCTCGGATGTTGACGTGGGTTGAATTTGCGGGTCGCGGCTCTCTTTCTCTATTTACCTATTTATTATAAAGAGGCCCGATTTGGACACGGTGAAGCGTGCATGAAACGATTGCCCGAAAACGCCGAAAAATAGGCAAAAACGACTAAAAAATGTGTTGACAGTTC
>CAYPAL010000130.1:0-3447 GCA_964408695.1 uncultured Oscillospiraceae bacterium
CTGAGGTTTGCGGATCCCATGTCCACCCGGTTCCGGAACCGACATAGGTCGGATCCAGAGGATCCAGGGTGAGGTCGATCAAGCCCGGTGTGCCGTAATCCGACTCGAAAACCGTTAAGGTAAACTCTCCGCGATCGTGAAGAAACACAGAAAGAACCAGCAGGTAGTACGTTCCGTCGTCTTCGGCGGTGAAAGAAATTCCGCCGGTTTCCGAGCTGTCAAGTATGTTGAACGAGGAATCCATGACTATAACTGCGGGAAAAAAATCCGACCGCCAGAGCCCGACAAGGGTCTGGTTTTCGCTTAATTCAAAGGAATACCCATGTGCGAAAAAGCACTCATCGAACGATGGTCCGATCAGCGTCGATCCGTCTCCGGGAATACTTATGGTTTGTGTTATATTGAGCGGCAGTGACAATGGTTGATAATCCAAACCATCAAGATCGACGGGCATATCACATGTGCCGAGCTGGGATTCCGGCACTCCGGTCACGGATGAAGGCCCGTCGGAGATTTGGTACACATTGCACAAGATCCGTCCGGAATTGGTCATTGTCGCGTTCTGCAGGAACACGATATTCTGCTCATGAATCGTGCCGTCAGCCTCATTGGTAAAACTTCCGCCCCGGACGAACACGACGGTCGAAAAAAGATCTCCCCGGTTCGTCATCGTGCCTTCCACGAGGATCATATGAAGCCGGTCGATGATGATACCGCCCTCGTTGATCAGCGTAGCGCCTGCCGAAACCTCGACGGACGCGTAATCCCCGTAAAGAGAGACGCCCCCATCCGTAACGGAGCGAACGATCAGTGTTTTCCCGGCTCCGACGATCAGGGTTTCGCCGTATGGGAGTTCGATATAACCGGTGATCTCAATGACCGGGATCAAAGGATCGCTGAGCGCGGCGATCAATTCGCCGGCGGTGTCGACCGGATATGCGTTATCCAGATCCGACCCGCTGTCGTTACCGGAAGCAAGAATCGTCGACGACACCATGGACAGCATCAATACCGAGGCAAGGAATAAGGAAAACAGTTTTTTTCTCATAGTACCCCCACGCGAATCGGACGACCTCAAAGCATACGTTTTAAGTCAAGGTAAATTATAACCCTGTCATATTTTTTGAGCAATGCTAATAAAGTTATCTCAAAGAAACATTACTATCGAAACCAGGCATCCTTCAACAATACGCATCCCCGCGCCAACGCATCGGTGTCCAGCCCTCCATACCCGAGTAGGATGGTCGATTCGGGAATGCGAAAATCGGAGTCTGCCGTGCCGGTTTCGCTTCTTTCCCCGATATCCCGCTCCAGAAAATACCCGGATATCCCGTACACCCGGACGCCGACCGCGGCCGCCGCCGCGACGAGGTCTTTTTCGCTCGGACGATTCCGAAGAAGCACGCCCGAACCGCTCCGAACCGTGCAGATCAAATGCAGACCGGCATCGGTGCCCGAGATCCCAAGGGCGTCGCCGAAGAAGGCGAGTTCTTTTGAGAGCAAATCCTTTTTTCTTCGGTAGAGCGTTCGCATCCGGTTGATGTGCCGCTCGAAAAGTCCTGATTCGATGAACCGTGCGAGGATAATCTGGTCGGGCACGGAGACGGTCGTGTTGAAATACGCCATCTCGCGCCGGCAAATCCCGGCGAGCCGCTCAGGGAGGACGAGATAACTGATTCGCATGGAAGGCGCGATCGACTTCGAGAAGGTTCCGAGATAGATGACTTTATCGGATTTGCTCATCGCGAAAAGCGGCGGAACAGGACGCCCCTCGTACCGGAACTCGCTGTCGTAGTCGTCTTCGATCACATATCGTCCCGGGGCGGCCGCCGCCCACGCCAGCAGTTCGGCGCGACGCCCGGCCGGCATGACGATGCCGAGCGGGAACTGGTGTGACGGCGTGACATAGGCGACATTCGCGCGGCAATCGCGAAGCGCTTCCGTCATCAACCCCTGACCGTCGATCGGCAGGGGCGTCACGGACTCTCCCATGCTCGAAAAAATCTGCACCGCCTTGTTATAGACCGGGTTCTCGGTCGCGATACCGTCAATGCACCCGGAAAGCCTCAATAATCTCACAAGATACTGGAGGATATAGTCCGTACCCGCGCCGACGACGATTCTATCGGGCGAACAGAGTATCCCGCGCGACGATGCCAAATAGCGGCACAGCGCGCTTCTCAGTAAAGCATGTCCCTCAGGCTCACACGGCCCGAACACCACCGCCGGATCCCTCGTGAAAATTTCCCGCGTTATCTTCCGTAAATCGCTTAAGGGAAGCGCCGTCAGATCGACGCCGTTGGGTGAAAAATCGATCGGCCCGGGATCCCCTGACGGTGTGGGCGGGGAAGAGGCTCCCGGCTTCCCGGGAGTCCGGGACCCAATCTCCCATGGCGGCTCCGCCGCCTTTTCGAGTCTCCGGAGTTCGATCTCGTCGCATGGCTTTTCCGGAACCCGAAACCCAAACTCCCATGGCGGTTTCGCCGTCTTTTCGAGTCTCCGGAATTCGATCTCGTTGCCTCCGATCCCATTACCGAAAAGTGATCGCACAACATAGCCGCTTCGGGGCATTGCCTCGACATAGCCCTCGGAAACGAGCTGTTGGTAAGCCCCGTCCACGGTGTTCACGCTGATATGAAGCTCCCGGGCGAGGCTTCTGCGCGACGGCAGACGGTCGCCGGACCGGAGAACGCCGGACAGGCAATCCTCGCGGATCGCGCGATAAAGACGTATATAGAGGGGCTCTCCGGAAGCCTCCGGGATAGGAAGATACATGGACACCTCGCGGATCATCGGCGATCTGATACCAACCAAATAACCAAATCTGATACTTTTAATGGTACCAAAGTAGCGCTAGAATAACAAGAACATTTCATTTGGACACGGGGGGATCAAAAATGAGCGACACAGGACGACAAACCGAACAACAGAAACGCCACGGGTACACCGCGGCAGTCGCGCTTTCGGGCGTAACGGCGGCGCTGATCTTCGCCGCGACGATGATCTCGGTCCCGGTCGGCACCGGCTACCTGAACATGGGCGACGGGATGATCCTTCTGTGCGCTTACCTCCTGGGGCCGATCGTAGTTTTTCCTGCGGCCATCGGGTCCGCGCTGACCGATCTGGCGCTCGGTTACACCGTATACATTCCGGCAACCTTTGTCATCAAGGGGCTCCTGGGCCTGGTCGCGGCACTCATCATGCGCGGGGATACCGAGTCCCTCCCTCGAAAAGCGATCGCCTTCCTTACCGCCGAAATCATCATGGTCGGAGGCTATTTCCTCTACGAGTGGCCACTCTACGGCCTTGCGGGCGCCGCCGGACAAGTGATCCCCAATCTCGTCCAGGGCGCGGCCGCGATCAACGTCGCCTTCGTGCTGACGATGCTTTTGAAGGGAATTCGAAGACGCGTGAGCGACCTGATTTCAGGAAATCGTTAATACTTAT
>CAYPAL010000131.1:0-3368 GCA_964408695.1 uncultured Oscillospiraceae bacterium
CGATGACCGCAATACAGAACGGTGACGATCGGTGTGCCGCTGACCGATGTGGGGCTCTGACGAACATTCACATAGCTCCCCGTAACGACACCGTTCGTTATCACCTCCGCACGCGCGAAAGAAATCGGAATCAATACGACGATTAAAAGCGCAATCAGAAACGCAGCCATCCGAAATGCTTGGCTTGAACGCCGTGTCATATCGTGGAGAGCCCCGTCGGAACGGCTCAAATAAAGGGATCGATTTTGTTCGGCTATTGGTTAAACCTCCATTTGTCTCGGAGAACGATCAATCATATTGTGATCATTTTATCAGACAATGCTAACAATGCTGTTACAAATCAGTATCACAGTTGCGGTATTTCTGCATTAATACCCATCGGACTTGTATTATATTCGATTTTTCGAAAAACACAAAACGCCCGTATGATCTCGTCGCCTTATCTTTCAATAAAAAACCCCTCCGAACGATCGTCCGGAAGGGCTGGTGGCTCACCGGAGGTTCGAACTCCGGACCCCCTGATTAAAAGTCAGGTGCTCTACCAACTGAGCTAGTGAACCATATGGCTGGGGTGGCAGGATTTGAACCTACGCATGCGGGAGTCAAAGTCCCGTGCCTTACCGCTTGGCTACACCCCATCGGATGCGGGAACAGGAAAACCGAGCCGGGCCCCCGCTTGAAGGGGATGGTTGGGGTGGGATATGGGATTCGAACCCACGATCTCTAGTGCCACAAACTAGCGCTCTAACCAGCTGAACTAATCCCACCGTATCATGCCGCTTAAAGGCACGAATGAAATTATATGTGTGGACGCCGCAAATGTCAACATCAGTCGCGCTTCAGAACAGCTCTTAAGCACACCTCATCCGCGCTTCGGAACGACTCCCTTGCGTTTCAATACAGCACGAGCCGCCTGGACTCCGCTGGCTCCGGCTTGTGACAATCCGCGGGTGATGCCCGCCCCGTCTCCGATCGCGAAAAAATTCGGGATCATCGTCTCGAGTTCGTTGGTCAGGCTGATTCGCGCGCTGTAGAATTTGACCTCCACGCCATACAGGAGCGTGTCCTGATTGGCCGTTCCCGGCGCAAGCTTATCGAGCACCTGGATCATCTCGATGATATTGTCCATGTGTCGCTTCGGCAGAACGAGCGAAAGGTCGCCGGGAGTCGCGTTGAGCGTAGGCTTGACAAAGCCCTGAGGAAGCCGGTGTGCGTTGGTCCTTCTGCCGTCCATCAAGTCTCCGAAACGCTGCAGCATGATCCCTCCGCCGAGCATATTTGAAAGAGACGCGATCCTTTTCCCGTATTGGTACGGCTCATTAAAGGGCGTTGTGAAACGGTTGCTCACCAGCAGCGCAAAATTCGTGTTCTCGCTCCGCATGGAAGGATCCGTATAACTGTGTCCGTTGACCGTAATAATGCCGTCGGTGTTCTCGGTGACGACGTATCCGTAGGGATTCATGCAGAAAGTGCGAACGACATCCTTATAACGCGCAGTGCGATAAAGGAGTTTCGCCTCATACATCGCATCGGTGATCTCTTTGAAAACGATTGCCGGAAGCTCGACGCGCAATCCCAGGTCGACCTGATTGTTGATCATCACAAGCTTCAACTTCTGGCACTGTTTCGAAAACCACTCCGCCCCGGACCGACCGGGCGCGGCGATGAGATAATCGCAGTGAATGGTATCTTTGGACGTATCCAATATGAAACTGCCGTCGGTGTTTACCGAGATGTCGTCGACCTTCGTGTCGCAACAAACGTCAAGGCGCTTCCCCAGCCAATCAAACTGCGCCGCGAGAAGATCACGGTTCCGCTCGGTTCCCAGATGCTTGCATTTGGCATCCATCAGGTGCAGATCCAGGGCGATCGCCTTCCTGCGGATCGCGTTCGCCTCGGGCGTATCCGTCGAAAAAACGTCCGTCGTCGCTCCGAATTCAACATTGATGCTGTCGACATATTCGATCAAACGCATCAGTTCACGATCCGGAATATACTCATTGAGCCAGCCGCCAAACTGCGTGGTGAAATTGAATTTACCGTCCGAAAAGGCTCCGGCTCCGCCGAATCCGCGCATGATCGCGCACGGACTGCATCCGATGCAACTGTCCGTCGCGCCCTTGATGATCGGACAGGAACGCTTGGAAACCGGTTGCCCCTGCTCGATCAGGACGACCTTCAACTTCGGGTCGGTGATCATCAACTCATACGCCGCGAATATCCCGGATATACCCGCTCCGATAATGGCGACGTCGTAATTTCTAACCTGACTCATCCCTGTACTCCGTTCTCGTAAGGCTGTGCCGCCTGCTCCATCCGGTCCGTCTGTTGCAACGGAGGATTCATGATGACCCCCAGTTCCTTTTTCCGGCGGTCGTAAACCTCCTGATACGCGGAGATCCGATACGGCAAGAGCCATAACTGGAGGATGTAAAGCGTCAGCGCACTCAGTATATGCCACCCGATAAACGAAAGATCCAGTACAAACAGCTTCATCTTCAATCCGCGCGTCATTTTCTTGCTCAGATCCAATGCGGCCTTATACGGCATATCGGTCCGCTCGGCCAGAACGAATTCGGTGAAAAGATACGCGTAGAATCGATTGAGCAAAAAGATACCGACTCCGATACCCGCAACGATAATATATCCAAAAAGGACAACGATCCAAACGAGCAGACGGCTTCCGGATTCTCGAGTGAAAATATTAAAATAATCGCGATAATTTCCCCGGGACATAAAATCGGAGAGGAAATCAATGATCATGAAGAAAAAAATGATGAAGGCCGGAATAAAGATGATCGCCGATGTGACCCATCCCCAAATCATCATCCATAATTGCTTCCAGGCCGTTCCGGAAACCACTCCGCCAAACCTTCCCTCACGAAAAGCCCAGAATAAATTCTTAACATCGTTTCCTATATCATTCGATTCCTTCTCGATCGACCCAAGGTATCGGATGTATCCGACATACATGGGATTGAATACGAGAAACATTAGAACGATCAGTGCAAGGTTGATAAACGGGGTGATCATAGAGGTGATCGAAATAAGCGGGATCATTTCTTCGATATTGCCTGAACCCGTTAGGACAGGTAATTGAATCATTGCAGTGACCGTGGCATTGATCATGGGCAATGCGGAAAACATCGCGATGTACACCAAGGTAACAAGGATCACCGCCCAAAACGATAACTTAATCCGGCTTCTGGCCGCCCGTCTAATTTCGGAGCAAGTCCACATACTGATATCCTCCAATAGTATTCTTAACCTTCTTGATTATATCGTATTTTCGGTCGATAGGAATGATTAATCGCGACAAATGGTGTATAATACGCATTCGTTCAGTACTTTTTCGAGAGGGAAAATAT
>CAYPAL010000132.1:0-3338 GCA_964408695.1 uncultured Oscillospiraceae bacterium
TATATAGTACGAATTTGTGATTTGCACTTAGTTTATTGTAATGATTCGCACTCCCTTATGTCAACTGTTTTGGTCTTCAAAGTGAATAATTACTATATTTAGCGTCGTTTCAAACGAATCCGGCGATGTATTACGTAAATAATTACGAAATATCGCGTATTTGCTGTCCGATACGGCCGCAGTAAGCTTGTGATAGAATAATGGCAACTTTATGAGAGGCGACGATCGATGAAACTCAAATTAAGTATTTCCTGCGATGATCACGGCCGGCCGGCCTACGAGGTTTTATCTCGCAGAATGAACATGTCAGGCTTGATTATAAAGAAAATCCGTTTGTACGGACACTTGCTCGTAAACGGGGTCGCATCAAGGATGAAGGACCCTGTTTTCGAGGGAGATTCCGTTGAGGCGATCCTGGGTGAAGAACGATCCCCTTCCTCCCGTCTTAATTGCGGTATTCATATTTATTACGAGGATGAATGGATCATTGTCTGCGAAAAGCCGGCCGGTCTTGTGACACACCCGTCTTGGCAACACATGGACGACTCCTTGATTCAGCGTCTTTCCGACGATCGCTTACATCCGGTCATTCGCCTGGATCAGGATACGACCGGGGCGATCGTCGTTGCTAAAAACGGGTATTCGCATAATCAGATCTCCGGCCGAGAAATGCACAAAGAATATATCGGTATCGTTCATGGACTCATGAATCCGCCTTCCGGCCTGATCGATCTGCCGATCGGACGCTCCGATACTTCTATCATCACTCGCATTGTCCGCGAAGACGGGAAAAAGTCGGTCACACGTTATAATACCCTGCTTATAAACGACACGATCGGTATTTCAATGGTGCGTTTTATTCTTGAAACCGGACGATGCCACCAGATTCGTGTCCATACATGCCATTTCGGAAATCCGATCGTAGGAGACGGACTATACGGACCTCTGTCAAGGGATTTTTCCGATCCGGATCCGACCATGCGAGATCGTGACGGGCGAATCGGACGACAGTCTCTTCACGCCTCCGTCCTATCCTTCATACACCCGATCTCTCTTGAGCGAATGACCTTTCACAGTCCGCTTCCTGCGGACATGCTCCGATTGATCACCGATCGAGACTTTCAAATCCGGAGTCAAGAGTTCTCCTGACGTGAAATCATATGCTCCGAAAGATTCAGGGACTGCGTATCGGCTTCTCCGGAAAGCAATCGTGCGACCTCGCGTCGCTTGCCCTCAGAGTCCAAGGCAATCAATACCGTCTGTGTCCGTTCTTCCCTGAATTCCTTGGAAATGAAGAAATTGGAGTCAGCCGCGGCGGCAATCTGCGCCAGATGCGTGACGCATAAAACTTGCTTATATCGAGCCAGTTTCTTCATCCTTGCTGCGACCGCCGACGATGTTTTACCGGAAACACCCGAATCGATCTCGTCGAAAATCAGCGACTGAGTGTCATCGGCTTGGGCGAGAATGGTCTTGATCGCCAGCATGATCCGTGATGCTTCGCCTCCCGAAGCTATCTTTTCCAGTGGTTTTTCCGGTTCTCCCCGGTTCGCCGTAAACATGAACGCAATCTCATCGCAACCGTTCCTCGAAAAGAATCGACTCTTGGGTCTCTCGCTCATCGAAACACCGAAAGCGGCTCCAGGCATGCCAAGCTCCGAAAGTTCCCGAACAATTTCATCAGAGAGATTCTGTGCCGCTTCCTTACGAATCTCTCTGATGATGATTGCCTTGGCAAGAAGCTTCTTCTCGAGTGCGACACGAATACCATGAAGTTCTTTCAAACGGTCGTCGGACATGGATAGTTCCTCAAGCTCCCGTTTGGCCCGAACCAAATAATGGTCGATCTCTTCGGCGGTTTGCCCGTACTTGCTTTTGAACCGAAACAACAGATCAAGTCGCTCTTCAACATCCCGCAAAGAATAGTCACATTCTTCAATATTCCGGTTCAGCGACGAAATATCTTCCGAAACGGCATCCAGCTCCATCATCAAACTCTTCATGCGCTCCTCAACCGGCCGGTATGCATCTCGGATCGAAGACAGCTGGCGGATCCGTTCTTCGGCTTCATGTAACCTGCTTATCGGAGACATGGCATCATCCGCGGCAAATATCCTCTCCAATTCGGCAATATCAGCGCTGGCTTTTTCGATTCCTGCAATCGTTCTCTTCCGCTCGAAAAGCATCTCTTCTTCTCCGGGTCGAAATCCGGCGTCTTCCAGCTCGTCGATCTGATATCGAAGGAGTTCCGCCCTTCTCGCCCGCGCCTGAGGATCGGTCCCGAGGCGGGAAACCTCATCCAGACAGTCCTTATATTCGGAAAGTACAATGGTGTAATCCGCTGATGCGATTCTCATCTTTTCTCCGGCGAATCGATCGAGCAATTCAATGTGCTTGGATACCTGAAAAATGCTTTGCTGTTCATGTTGACCGTGAATGTCCAGAAGCCTGGGACCGATCGCCTTCAGTACGAAAAGGGGCACAAGAGTGCCGTTGATTCGAACGATATTTCGGCCAGCAAAATGAATCTCTCTGGAAATAAAAAGCAGGTCGTCTTCGTCGGCAAGTATCCCGAATTCTTCCAACTCCGCAGGTTTGATCACGTCGGTAATATGGTCGAATACCCCCTCAACGGTTGCCTTCTCACTGCCTGTTCGAACACTCTCTTTGCCGATTCGATTCCCGATCAGGGCACCGATGGCATCGATGAGGAGAGATTTTCCGGCACCGGTCTCACCGGAAATCACATTGAGACCGACTCTCGGCTCGAAGTCCAAAGAGTCGATCAGGGCGAATCCGGAAATGCTCAGTTTGATCAGCATTTTACCGTTACTCCTGTTGCGTTCCGAAGTTCATGTCCTTGATCGTCTGACAGAGTGCAACGGCACATTCGGGACTGGGAGTGGCAACAAAAACAGTGTCGTCGCCGGCTATCGTTCCGACGACATCCTGCAAATGAATGGAATCCAAGGCGGAGGCCGCAGCTTGGGCCATGCCGGGAAGTGTCCGTATAACGACAATATGCATCGCCGGTTCACTGCTGATCACTGATTGCGAAAAGACGGACAACATACGACCGGGCGCGATGTCTCCGGTCCTGTCCAACACACTGTACTTGGAGCCGCCGGACGGAAGAGTAACCTTAATGATCCCCAGATCCTTAATGTCACGCGAAACAGTCGCCTGCGTGACTGCTAATCCCCTGGATTGGAGTTCGCTTACCAATTCCTCCTGGGTAGCGATATCGACACCGCGAATCAGTCGTAAAATACTTTCCTGACGCTCATTTTTCGCCATCTTCATAAAAACTCCCTCTCGCCCTGATCTTCTTTCGGATG
>CAYPAL010000133.1:0-3329 GCA_964408695.1 uncultured Oscillospiraceae bacterium
ATGGCCATGGTTACCCGGGATGCTCCGGCTGCGTCCGCCGATTGGCCGGGTATATTGACTCGACTTCTGCCGTTCGTCGATTTTTTCCTCCCGAGTCTGGAGGAGACCTGTTTTTTCATCGACCCGATAAGGTACGAATCGTGGAAAAATCGCAGTGCCGGAGACGGCGGTATCCCGACAGACTTATCGGTTTCCCGCGATATCGCGCCCTTGGCGGACCTCCTAATATCGATGGGAGCCGGTGTCATTGTGATCAAGTGCGGAGAATATGGGATGTACTACCGGACTGCCGGAGCCGGTAGGCTTTCTGAGACAGCCGGACGCATAGGTATGGATGTCTTGGATCTGGCTGACCTTTCCGGATTTGTTCCTGCTTTTCGGGCCGAAAAGGTCATCTCCGCCAACGGAGCGGGAGACGCTTCTATTGCGGGCTTTCTTGCCGGAATCGTCGGAGGATACGGGTTTACCGAATCGATCCGATTGGGTCTGGCTTCAGGAGCCTTAAGTGTCTCCGGTTACGATGCGGTCAGCGGGTTGATTTCGATCGACGGGATGCTCGCGAAGATCGAGGCCGGCTGGCCGTGCTCCACAGACATATCGGCCGGAGAATAAAAGAGTCGGGTGCAGATCGCCCGACTCCCGTATTTATTTGGGGATCGATCCGTTACTTGATGTCTCTTCGTGTAAACGAATCCATCGCGATCAGAAAGAGGCAAGACAATACCAGAACAAGGTAGACAGATGAAAAGAGAAGACCGGGACGCGACATGCTTTGTGTACTCATGAGCTGTTCTACTAATTCAGAATCCACTGTATAAATCCGATATTTAAATAAATCGCTGACTAAATTAAAATTGGAAAAAGGGAAAAAATCCATCGGAAATTTCGGAAGATCTTGGGGCATCCCTCTCTCTGCGGCGCTCAGGGTATAAATTAAGATTGATGCATACAATCCGACGGAGAGGGCAACCGAAAGCGCGGTGTTCCTGAGAAGGGAAGAAAGCATCAACGCAACGACTATCACGAACAGGATGTCTGCACATTCTACGAGCAGAGACAGGAGATTGTAGATAAAGAAAGGGATCGTCCGCACACCGTCATTTACAACATATGTATAGTCGGATAGCGATCCTGAACCGCAAACGGCAATGACAAGAAGGTCGGAGAGGGCGGAAATGATCACCAGACCGAGGAAAAAAATAGTCAGGATCACCAACCATTTCGAGACAAAAATTTTCCATCGGCGCACCGGTGCGATGATCAGGGACTTGATCGAGCCGGTCGCAATTTCCTGGGAGATTGTTGCGCCTGCGATCATGATCAAGAGAACAGCCAGTATGAATTTTGCGACCAATACGGTAGGAAATTTAGACATTGATGCGATCCATGAATCAAGACCGACGGGATAGGTACTGTTCTTAATTTGATAATCAATAATTTGTATACTGTCTTCTACCCATTCGCGGCGGGCGTTCGTTAGCGGCTGACGTTCACCGGTCCAAGGTTCAATGGATCCCCCCTGACTTAGGCTGTCTTTCAACTCTTGAATCCTGTTCGCGAAACTCTGCGTAGTATTAAAATCGTGTGTTCCGTCGGTTCCGCCTGAAGGATCAATGAGTAAAAATTCTTCAAAAATTCGAGTAATTAGTCGGGTATTTTCTATCTCCATTTCCGGTTCCAGCCCATAATAGTTCGGACTTTCGGGCTCATATTCATTCGTCACTGCGCTGTTATTAAGGCGCATCGCGTAAAATTGTTCCTTATACTCCAAATCCTTATTGCGAACATCGATATAGGCAGAGAAGTCGAGTGTTTGAGGTAGTTTTTTAATGGTCTCGATCGCGCTGTTTAGAAAAGATATGTACTCGGTTTGAAGGAGAGTTATTTCTTCCGCCGGAATCCTTTCGGATCTGCGGATCTCTCCTAAGTATGACAGGAGATCCTGCGACGCAAAGTTGATCAGATCGGTCGACGAGTCGTCTTTTTTACCTGCAGATATCAAAAAATCATACGTCTCGATCTGATCCTCGTAATTCTGTTTTTCTTCGAGTAATTTATTCCGCGTTAATTCGGATTCATCGGAAATATCCAGACCGGAAATATGTTTATCAATCACGGTGATCTGGCTGTTGAGTTGTGCGATTGCCGTCTCAAAGCTCGTGAATGCTTGACTGTAGTAGCCTGACATCTGTGCTCTCATGACCGCATTCATCCCAAGGGGCATCACGATACAGACCAATATGATCAAGCCAAGAATAACAAGGGTGCTGGCTTTGCGAAATGTTCGGGACATTTCATTTCTGTAAAGGGTGAATAACTTACTCAATGTTCATCCCTCCTCCGGTGATTTGAATGTAAGTCTCCTCAAGGGAGCCCTCGGCTCTCGTAACGGAGTAAATGTCCAGGTCGTTCTCCACTAACAAACGAACGACGGACGGGATGCTTTCCCTAACGATATGAATATCGATAAAGTCGTCCTCCTTATTCACAATGATGTCCCCGAAATGAGCCGAAAGGATCTCTGCGGCTTTCTCGCCGGAGGAAATAACGATACGATGAGCGGTAACATCGGAAGACATCCTTCGAAAATCATCGACGGACTTGATGTCCAGAAGTTTACCTTTGTTTATGATGGCGACGCGATCGCACATCATCTGCATTTCGCTTAAGATATGACTGGAGACCATCACGGCGACATTTTCCTCGTGCGCGAGTTTTTTTAAGATATCGCGCAGTTCGCGGATCCCGACCGGATCCAAACCGTTTGTCGGCTCGTCCAACAATAAGACCCGCGGTCTGTGAACGATAGCCTGAGCCAGCCCGACCCGTTGCTTCATGCCGAGGGAATATTTTCTGACCTTTTCATTCGCACGGCCTTGCATTCCGACCATTTGAAGAACTTCTTCGATCCGCTCCGGCGAAACCACGCCATGCAGGCGGGCATACATGATCAGATTTTCACGTCCGCTCAAGTCGCGAAACATTTCCGGATTCTCGACGATGCCGCCCAAATGATCCATCGCTTTCTCGTAATCCTTCTCAAGATCATACCCATTGATCCAAATGGAACCGGCGTCCATCGCTAAAAATCCCATGATCATTTTGATCATAGTGGTTTTTCCCGCACCATTCGGACCGAGAAAGCCACAGACCTCGCCGGCATAAAGATCGATGGACAGATCATTGACCGCGACATTCTTACCAAAAGCCTTGGTAACGTTCCGAATGCTCATCGAGATTGCCTTGGGGTCTTTTTCGCTACTTGTTGCGCCATCTATGGTATCTTTATTATTCGTTGCGACCGGATTATTAATCATAGTGCTCTCCTT
>CAYPAL010000134.1:0-3321 GCA_964408695.1 uncultured Oscillospiraceae bacterium
TATAAAATCGAATGATCTATAAAATCGAATGATCTATAAGATCGTTCGATCTGTTTCTTCCTCCGGGACGATCCGGGATCGAACATATTGATCGGTGATGCGCGAATACGCTTCCGACATCTCTTTGAGGCGAGAGTTATCCGCAGATAAGAACTTCTCTTTGTCGATCGATCGGATAGGCAGAATATCGAAGGGCGAGCTGGTGACAAACACGGCAACTTCTTCCGACCCGGCAGACTCTCTGTCTCTCATAGTCACGATTTCATCGAGAGAAAAGGTTTGCTCGCGGTATTCCAGTCCGGCTTGCTTCAATGCTCTCATGACATATTTACGTGTGATTCCGATCAGTATCATCGACTCCGGCGGGGAATAAACCGTGTCTTTATGAAGAACGAAGAAATTGGAGCGACTGCCCTCGGTGATCTTTCTCTCCGAATCGCAAAGAAGGACCTCGTACGGAAGCCCGAAACGTGTCGCTTCCCGCATCCGCTCCGCGACGGCTTGCTTATAATCTCCTCGAAATACCTTAACCTGCGGCTCAACACGCTCCCATGTGAGCGTCGCCGTCACGATCCCGCGCTCAAACATACCGGGTTCCGGATATACGGCATCCGAAAGATGAACGACCGACCGGTCCTTCGTCAGTACGATCCGCAAATTACCGTCTTGTGGCTCAAGACCCGAATCACGAATTAGATCCATGGCTTGGTCATAAAGGATCTCCGAGTCGAAATCAAATGCTTCCTTGGCCTGCACCGACCGGTACAACCTCAGCATATGATCCTCGAAAAAGACCATGATTCCGCTTTTGAAGCGGATCGACTCGTAGTATATCGTTTGATCCACGGGCTCTTGAAGCGATCGACCCAAATCGGACGAAAGTAATATTTTTTCGCCGTTACAATAACAATAGTCACCCTTTGCATGCTCAATGATGGGAAATGACATAGGACTCCTTTTCGTGCAATAAAACGAGTAATCCCGACGGTGCTTCCGGCGGCATGTAATGATTTTACCCTACCATTTCGAAAGCGTAAAGCGATTATTCCCCTTGAAAATGCACAAATATGCACGACTGAACTTCCCGCTTGTATTGTCCGTGTTTGAATAATAGAATATTGATGTTGACTCTGTCGGATTCATTTGCTACAATTCTTATAAATATTCGCTTACATTTATATTTATGCATCGGAGGGTACTATGGCTAAGGAAAAAATTCTTCTTGCTTATTCAGGAGGACTGGATACATCGATCATCATTCCATGGCTTCTCGAACACTATGATTGTGAAGTTATCGCGATGGCCGGCGAGGTCGGCATCGGGATAGATAGCGAATTTCTGATCAAGAAAGCCCTCGATTGCGGCGCTTCCGCGTGCTTCGTCGAAGACATCAGCGAAGAGTTCATAACCGACTATATTTATCCGACATTAAAGGCCGGAGCTATTTACGAGGGCAAATACCTTTTGGGAACCTCTTTTGCGCGTCCCGTCATTGCCAAGCGAATGGTTGAGATCGCGAAGCGTGAAGGTTGCACGACCATCGCGCACGGATGCACCGGTAAGGGCAACGATCAGGTTCGATTTGAGCTCACGATCAAGGCATTGGCTCCGGATATGAAGATCATCGCTCCGTGGAGGATCTGGGATATCAAGTCTCGTGACGAAGAGATCGATTATGCGGCGGCACGCAACATCCCGGTCCCTGTTACGAAAGAAGCCAATTATTCGATGGACGAGAATCTGTGGCATCTTTCACACGAAGGAATGGACCTCGAAGATCCCAAGAACGAACCGGATTACAAGAAGATCCTGAAGTTGATGAAATCGCCGGAAGAAGCTCCGGATCAACCCGCATACGTCACCGTATCCTTTGAACAAGGCATTCCGAAGCGTATCGACGGCAAGGAATATGCGCCGGTCGACCTTCTGAAATACCTGAACAAACTGGCCGGTGAGAACGGGGTCGGCATCGCCGATATGGTCGAGAACCGTCTGGTCGGAATGAAGTCCAGAGGCGTTTACGAGACCCCTGGCGGCACCGTGTTGTACGCCGCTCATCGCGAGCTTGAGCTCCTTACATTAGATCGCGACACCCTGCACTATAAGGATCTCGTGGCTCAGCGCTTTGCCGAGTTGGTCTATTTCGGACAATGGTTTCATCCTCTGCGCGAAGCGCTTTCGTCATTCGTCGATCAGACGCAAAAAACCGTTACCGGAGATGTCCGCCTGAAGCTCTACAAGGGAAATTGTATGCCCGCGGGAACGGTTTCACCGTATTCACTTTACGACGAGGCAATCGCGACCTTCTCTGCGGACGAGGTTTATGACCAGGCCGACGCGACCGGATTTATCAATTGCTTCGGGCTCCCGATGAAGGTGGTCGCCCAGATGAAAAAGAAAAACGATCTACTGGACTGAATCGAGGTGTTATTGTGGCCAAATTGATGTGGTCGGGGCGTTTTAAAAAGCCGTTGGACTCTTCGGTCAACGACTATAACTCTTCCCTGCCCTTTGACTCCCGGATGTATGCGGAAGATATCCGGGGCAGTATCGCGCATTGTCATATGTTGAACAAACAAGGCTTACTAACCGATGCAGATGCGCAAGCAATCGAACAGGGCCTTAAGGGAATTCTTACCGACATCGAAAATAAAGTCCTGACCTTTGATTCCGACGCGGAAGATATTCACATGTACATTGAAGAGGAACTCACGAAGCGCGTCGGCGACGCGGGGAAACGACTCCATACCGCTCGAAGCCGAAATGATCAGGTCGCTTTGGATCAACGTTTATACGCGATCAATCAAGCCAAGGTTATTCGGTCGCTGATCCTCGATTTGCACGGAACACTGATCGAGCGCGCAAAGGAGAATCTTGAGACTTATATGCCAGGCTATACGCACTTACAACGCGCGCAGCCGATCACCTTCGCGCATCATCTCACGTCTTACCTCGCCATGCTGGAACGCGATATCGGCCGTATGGACGATGCGGTCCGCAGGGCTTGCGTATCTCCTTTAGGTTCCGGTTCAATGGCCGGAACGACTTATCCGCTCGACCGTGAATCCGTCGCAATGGAGCTTGGGCTGAATGGAGTTACCCGAAACAGCATGGATGGGGTAGCGGACCGTGATTTCGCGATCGAACTGGTCAGCGCGCTTTCCATACTGATGATGCATCTCTCACGGTTTTCGGAGGACATCATCCTGTGGGCCAGTCAGGAATTCGGCTTCGTCGAGCTGGATGACGCGTATTCCACCGGCTCGTCGATCATGCCGCAAAAAAAGAACCCGGATGTCGCCGAACTGACCCGCGGAAAGA
>CAYPAL010000135.1:0-3308 GCA_964408695.1 uncultured Oscillospiraceae bacterium
CGATCATGATCGACGGGACCGGGATGTGCGGCGGATGCCGCGTGACCGTCGGCGGCGAAGTAAAATTCGCCTGCGTCGACGGACCGGATTTTGACGGTCATCAGGTCGATTTCGACGAATTGATCCGCAGAAAGTCTTTCTATCGGAATCAGGAAGAAGCTGACGGCGATCATACCTGCCGGATCGGGCTGGACACACCGGCCAAGCGCAATATGTCGCCGACCAAGGTGCCCGTCCCCGAGCAGGATCCACAGGAACGAATCACGAATTTCTCGGAGGTCACCCTGGGATACACACCCAAGATGGCCGTTGAGGAAGCGATGCGATGCCTTAACTGCAAGCACAAACCATGTGTCGACGGGTGTCCGGTCCGCGTCCCGATCCCCGAGTTCATTCAAAAGGTCGCCGCCGGAGAGTTCGAGGAAGCATACCAGGTCATTTTAACAAACAACTGTCTGCCGGCGGTCTGCGGCAGAGTCTGCCCGCAGGAGACACAATGTGAGGCGGTCTGCGTGCGCGGAAATAAAGGCGAAGCGGTCGCGATCGGACGTCTGGAACGTTTCGTTGCGGATCATCACTTCGCGAACCAAAAGGCTCTTCCGACTCCGGCTCCCCTGAACGGACACAAAGTCGCTATCATCGGATCCGGCCCGTCGGGACTCGCGTGCGCCGGAGACCTCGCACAGCTCGGCTACGACGTCACGATTTTCGAGGCCTTTCACAAAGCCGGCGGTGTTCTCGTGTACGGCATCCCCGAATTCCGTCTTCCAAAGGCCATTGTCGAAAAGGAGATCGATGTCCTTAAGGCCAGAGGGGTCAAGGTCCTCTGCAATACGGTGATCGGGAAGACGCTCACCGTCGACGAGCTTTTCGAGCAAGGCTTCGAGGCCGTCTACATCGGCTCGGGCGCCGGACTTCCTTCGTTTATGAATATCGAGGGCGAGTCGCTGAACGGAGTCTATTCCGCCAACGAGTTCCTGACCCGCGCGAACCTGATGAAGGCTTATGACGACCGTTACGATACGCCGATCTCACGGAGCAAGACCGTTGCGGTCATCGGCGGCGGCAACGTCGCGATGGACGCGGCGCGCACCGCCCGACGCCTGGGTGCCGAGACGGTCTACATCGTTTACCGGCGCTCCGATAAGGAAATGCCCGCCCGCGCCGAAGAGGCGCACCACGCGAAAGAGGAAGGCATCATTTTCAAGAACTTGTGCGCGCCGACTCGCATTCTCGGCAACGAACAAGGAGAGGTCTGTGAGATGGAGGTCGTCGAGATGGAACTCGGTGAGCCGGACGCTTCAGGACGCCGCCGCCCGATCGTGAAAATCGGCTCCGAGAGCCGTCTTCCGGTCGACACGGTGATCGTTGCCATCGGCACCTCGCCCAATCCGCTCATTCGTGCGAGCACCACCGGATTGGAGACCGCTAAATCCGGCACGATCGTCACCGACGACCGCACGGCCACCTCCCGTCCCGGAGTTTTCGCGGGCGGAGACGCCGCGACCGGTGCCGCGACTGTCATCCTGGCGATGGGCGCCGGGAAAACCGCCGCGAAATCGATCGACGAGTACATTAAAAGCCTATGAATAAGATCGTCATCCTCGATGGATATACGATGAATCCCGGCGACCTTTCGTGGTCGGCCTTTGAGGAGTTCGGCGAGCTGACGGTCTTTGAGCAGACACCCGATGCCCTCGCGGATGAACGGATCGGCGACGCGGACATCGTTTTGACCAGCAAGGTGGGCTTTGACCGCAGGCGTTTGTCCGCCTTCCCGGGTCTCCGGTACATCGGTGTCCTGGCGACCGGCTACAATGTGGTCGACGCCAAAAGCGCCGCGGAGTTCGGGATCACCGTCACCAATATTCCCGAGTACGCGACGATGGCGACCGCGCAAGCGACCGTCGCACTGCTATTGGAGCTGACGAATCGGGTCGGCCATCACGATCGACTCGTCCATGAAGGGGCCTGGATGAAGACCCCTCACTTCTGCTTCTGGGACGGTATACTCCAGGAACTCAGCGAAAAGACCCTCGGCCTTCTGGGATACGGGCGGATCGCCCGGCGCGTCGCGCGGATCGCACGCGAACTCGGAATGAATGTGATCGCCTCCGGAAAACCCGGAAGCGAAGGAACTGCTCTTCCCGAAGGAGATCCGGCGGGACCTGCGCTCGTTTCCGGGGATGAGCTTTTCGGGAAGTCGGATTTTATCTCCCTGCACTGCCCGCTCACGGAGACTACGCGGCATCTCATCGACGCCGATCGCATCTCCCGAATGAAGGACGGCGCTTATCTGATCAACGCGGCTCGCGGGCCGCTTCTGGACGAGGCGGCCGTCGCGGACGCCTTGCGCTCCGGAAAACTCGCGGGGGTCGCCGTTGACGTCTTGTCCGTCGAGCCCGCCAAGCCTGATAATCCGCTCCTTTATGCCCCGAACTGCATCATCACTCCCCATATCGCCTGGGCGCCGAAGGAGACACGTGAGCGACTGATCCGGACCGCAGTGTCGAACCTGCGCGCTTTTCTTTCCGGAAAATCGGAAAATGTGGTATCCTAGGTCTAGTTTTTGTCTTGGAGGCATCCATGAAGGACGCGATCATCGAGTTTTTTAAGCCGTACGGCCCGATTGCCGTGTTTATCGTTTCAATGATCCCGATCGTCGAGCTCAGAGGCGCGATCCCTTTTGTCGGGGCACCTCTGGGGCTTCCGTTCTGGCAGAATTATCTCCTGGCGATCGCCGGCAATATGGTACCGGTGCCGATCATTCTTCTTTTCGTGAAGAAAGTCTTTGACTGGCTCAGAAAATTCGAAAAGCCTAGAAAGCTCGTCGAGCGCTTCGAGGCGCGTTTTGTCCGAAAAGCCGAGAAAATGAAGGGCGTTACGTTCTGGAGCCTGGTCCTCTTTGTCGCCATTCCGCTTCCGGTCACGGGAGCGTGGACGGGTGCCGGCATCGCGGCTCTTTTTGAAATTCGTTTCCGGGACGCGATGCTCGCCATTGCACTCGGGGTCATGATCGCGGGAGTGATCGTGACCGCGATCACCTACGGGGTTTTGGGATTCCTGAATTTCATGCTTTGATTCCTGCCGACCGGACACCGACACTAAGCGATTAAAAACGAAGGCGATGTATTTATTGAAAAATACATCGCCTTCGTCATGCGTACCCCCGTACAAATGCCTGTCCCAAAAAAGGGGGGGTGACAGACACCCTAAGCAAATTGTACGTCCGACCGGACAATAAATCAAGCGTTCGAATTGCCCAATAAAAAATGCTGCTGAAAATGTAGTCGTCGCCCAATAAATAA
>CAYPAL010000136.1:0-3232 GCA_964408695.1 uncultured Oscillospiraceae bacterium
CCTGCGATCACGAGTTGGCCGGGGCAGTTGTAATTGACCGCGTAGACCTCGTCGTAGAGAGCAATGATATCTTCCACCTTTTCATCAGAAAGACCGATGATCGCAAACATCGCCCCGGGACTCGTTTGTGCGGCGTCCTGCATCAGGCGAGCCCGCTCGTTCACGAGCCGAAGCAGATCCGGAAAACCGATGACGCCAGCGGCATAGAGTGCGGTGTATTCTCCGAGCGAAAAACCCGCCATTGCGGCAATCTCGGGCTCGGTAGATCCGGCGCGATACTTTTCGAGAGAGGCGACGCTATGGACGACGATGGCCAGTTGTGCAAATCGGGTTTGCTCCAGCTGTTCCGGCAAAACGGATACGAGGTCCGATCCGGTCATTTGACGTGCTTCGTCGTAGAACCGAGCGGCTTCCGGGAATCCGGAAAGAATTTCCGAGGCCATCGTTACGGTTTGTGCGCCCTGACCGGGGAACAAATAGGATTTCATTAGCCGTGACCTCCTTCGTATTGACGCAGGGAATCAAAGAGAGTAGAATGTCCCTGAACCTTTGACTATCAAAATAATTGATATTCAAAAGAAATTCAAGTGCCTGGGCGATATTCATTCGACTCGGGCGCGTCCGATAAAGGAGACCGAATTGTGAATATCCCTTACAAGATCCTCGGAACCGGCTCATATCTTCCGGAGCTTACTGTCGATAATGAAATGTATGCTCAGGTCATCGACACCAGCGATGAGTGGATCACGACGCGGACCGGTATCTCGCGCCGCCACTTGTGCGACGGAGAGACGACATCGGAAATGGCGGTCAAGGCAGGGGCGAAGGCTATCGCGGATGCCGGGATCCTTCCCGAGAGTATCGATATCATCATCGTGACGACCCTCACGCCGGATTATACCACGCCGAACACGGCGTGCATCGTTCAGGCGGATCTCAAGGCCGTAAATGCGTTTTGCTTTGATTTGAACGCCGCGTGTACGGGCTTTATTCAGGCGTTTGATGTGGCAATACACTATTTGAACGCGCCGGAGCCGGTCACGGCTTTGATCGTTTCCGCGGAGAGCCTCTCCAAGATCGCTGATTTTACGGATCGAAGAACTTGTGTTTTATTCGGGGACGGAGCAGGAGCGGTGGTCGTATCAAATCGAGAAGCGAACGGAGCGGATATCGCACCGGCAAGGGTATATTCATCTTTCTTCGGTGCGGACGGTACCGGAGGCGGGTACATGACCGGCAAGGCTTTTGAAGTAGCGGTCCATCCGTTTTCCGATCCGGATCAGAGTGCTCGTGAGGATCGGTTCGGTCATGAAACGGGCATATACTTGTCCATGAAGGGACCCGAAGTCTATAAGTTTGCGACGACGGCCATGCCTGTAGCCGTCGAAAAGGTCCTGGAACGCGCAAAGATTGCTCTTACAGACATCGATTATGTTGTACCCCATCAGGCGAACGACCGGATCTTGCAGGCCGCCGCGAAGCGGCTCAACCTCGATCCCGAAAAGATGCTCTCCAATATCGCCGAGACCGGTAATACTTCATCGGCATCCGTTCCGATATGCCTGGATCAGTACGTTCGTTCGGGCCGAATTCAGAGAGGGCAAACGCTGATCCTTACCGGCTTCGGCGGAGGATTGACTTATGGCGCGTGCGCCTGCATTTTCTAGGAAGAATAATGGAGCAAAACAAATGAGAACGACCCTCACCTCCATTCTCGGCACACGTTATCCCTTGATCCAGGGCGGAATGGCATGGGTCGCCGACGCGGATCTCGCGGCGGCGGTGTCGAATGCCGGCGGATTAGGAGTGATTGCGGCCGGGTCCATGAATAAAGAGCGGTTGCGCGCGGAAATCCGTAAAGCACGGTCGATGACCGATAAGCCCTTCGGCGTCAATATCATGCTGATGAGCCCGCACACGCCCGATCTTGCGGCCGTTGTGATCGAGGAAAAGGTCCCGGTGGTCACGACCGGAAGCGGTTCCCCGGGCAAGTACATAGAAGCCTGGAAAAACGACGGTATCCGTGTGATCCCGGTCGTCGCCTCTACCGGGTTGGCGCGTCGGATGGAAAAACTCGGTGCAGACGCGGTCATCGCGGAAGGCAGTGAGGCCGGAGGGCACATCGGCGAACTGACGACGATGACCCTGATCCCTCAGGTGGCCGATTCGGTGAAGATCCCGGTCGTGGCGGCCGGAGGCATCGCCGACGGAAGAGGTATCGCGGCGGTCAGCATGCTCGGCGCGAGCGGCGTTCAAGTCGGAACGCGTTTTCTCGCTTCCGAGGAATGCAATATACATCCCAATTACAAAGCCTTAGTCGTGAAGTGCCGGGATATCGATTCCCGCGTGACCGGAAGAAGCGGCGGACACCCGGTCCGCTGTATCAGAAGCCCGTTGACACGGGAGATGACGGCGCTCGAAAAGAAGGGTGCCACTTTCGAGGAGCTCGAAGCCATTACGATCGGGTCGCTCCGCAAGGCTGTCGTCGAAGGCGATTTGAAGCACGGTTCTTTTATGGCGGGGCAGATCGCCGGACTCGTGAGCCGGATTCAGCCCGTTCGGGAAATCATAGAGGAAATGTTCGCGGAATACGAACGGATATTTTTGCAGGGAGGATCAATGGAATGGAAAATCAAATAGATCGAAAGGTTGCGATCGTGACCGGGGCCGCTAGGGGCATCGGCGCGGAGATCGCGCGGACACTGGCTCGAAAAAATTATGATTTGGTGTTGATCGACTTGATCGTTTCGGAGGATATCGAAAATGTCCTTGCGGAGTGTAAACAAATCGATCCGGGCGCGCAAGTCGTTGCTTTGGCCGCGAATATCTCGCTCGAGGAGGATTGTAAGCATGTGGTCGACGCGACCAAGGAGACCTTCGGGCGAGTTGATCTTCTGGTCAATAACGCGGGACGGACGAAGGACGGTCTGGCGATGCGCATGGATCGGGAGCAGTTTTCGGCTGTTATCGATACGAATCTGACCGGCGCGTTTATGCTTGCGTCGCTGTGTCTGCCTATGATGGTCAAGCAAAGGAGCGGACGGATCGTAAATATGTCCTCGGTTTCGGGCATTTACGGAAACGCCGGACAAGCGAATTACTCCGCGTCGAAGGCCGGCTTGATCGGATTGACCAAAAGCCTCGCGAAGGAAATGGGCGGGCGCGGGATCACGGTGAACGCCGTCGCACCCGGTTTTATCGAGACGCAGATGACGAACGCGCTTCCGGACAA
>CAYPAL010000137.1:0-3221 GCA_964408695.1 uncultured Oscillospiraceae bacterium
AGTCAAAGGTCTGCTCCAGAAGACCGGCGTTTTCCTTGCGTCCGCCCTGAACGACCGTGATGTATTCCGGCGGAAAGATCTCGGCGATCAGGTCGGCGATGACCTGTGAGGTGGCGGGTGAATACGCGGAAGGTTTGATGACGGCGCAGTTACCCGCGGCGATCGCGCCGATGAGCGGGCAGAGGGTCAGTTGAAACGGGTAATTCCACGGCGACATGATCAGCGCGACTCCGTAAGGATCCTTAAGGATGAAGCTCCGGCACGGAAACTGTGAGATCGGGGAGGAGACGTGCTTCCGGCGGACCCAACTGCTGATATGCCGGATCGCGTGGCGACATTCCTCGCGTACGATCCCGACCTCGCTCATGTACGCCTCAAAGTCACATTTGTTAAGATCTTTCTTGAGCGCCTCGAAAATCGACGCTTCTTTTTGCACGATCGCGTCGTAAAGCTTTCGGAGCGCTGCTTTTCGAAAAGCGACATCGCGGGTCGCGTCGGTATAAAAATATTCGCGTTGGGCGGAGACAATTTTTCTAAAATCCATGGGACGGATCCTCCTTCATGGGGAAGCGCGAAAAATCTAAGCGCGGATTCGATCGATTATTTCACGGAGTTCTTTCTGACCGTATATTTTCGGGACAGGGTAGAAGGGGTTGGCTTCCTTTAATGCCCAGTTGATCATTGTGGGAATGTCCTCATCGCGGATCTCGACGATTCGATCGGGGATGCCCAGGGAGCGGTTGAGTTTTTGGATCGCCCTGATGAAGTCGGCCGCAGCCTCCTCATCACTTCTTCCCTCGGTCGGAAGGCCGGCGGCGGAAGCGAGCCGGGCGAGCTTCTTATGCACAACCGGTCCGTAGTACAGGAGCGCGTGCGGCAACACGACAGCGTTTGCGAGTCCGTGAGGGATTTTATAAAGACCGCCCAGCGTATGCGCGATCGGATGGATATAGTTGAGCCCGGCCCGGGTGAAGGCTCCTCCGGCTAAATAGGAGGCGTGAAGCATGTTTTCCCGGGCTTTGAGGTCTGTGCCGTTCGTGAATACGATCGGAAGATCCTTGAAAATAATGGAGATGGCATCCGTGCATTTCCGTCGGGTTTTCGCGGAAACAAAATGATTCAGGTACGATTCGACGGCGTGCGTCAGAGCGTCCATTCCCGTCGCGGCCGTGATCGCCGGCGGCAGGCCGACGGTGAGCTCGGGATCCAAAACAGCATATCGGGGGATCAGCGGAAGATCGGAAAGAGAATATTTGCGGTGGGTGGCCGAGTCGGTGACTACGGCGGCGATCGTTGTTTCGGAGCCGGTTCCCGCGGTCGTCGGGATCGCTATGATCAGCGGTGTTTTCCGCATGACTCGGAGAAAACCGCCGAGCTGTGCCAGGGACTTCTTCGGGCGAGCGATGCGTGCCGCGGCGGCCTTGGCCGCGTCGATGACCGAGCCGCCGCCGATCGCGACGAAGGCGCGGCAGGACTTTTCGAGAAAGAAAGCGCGTAGGGACTCGACCGTGTCCGTCGAAGGATTTGCCTCGACGGCGTCAAAAACGTGATACACGATCCCGGCCTCTTCCATTGCCCGAAGCAGTCGGTCCGCGAGCCCGATCTTCATCAGGTGTTTATCGGAAACGACCAGGACGGGCGAGACGGCCTCGGCCATGAGAACTTCCGGCACCTTGGCGATCGAACCCGGGCCTTTAAGAAGTTTCGGATCACGCCAGGGAAGGACCCGGCTCCCGTAGTAGAAACAGAACTGAAAGATTCGATAACCGATGATTTTAATTGTCCGAAGCATCTTTTTCCTCGCGATCTGTACCTGTAACGGCGGGCCTTTCGGCAGAATGCGTCTGTATGCGCTCCATAAACTGACTTTACATCAAAGCGAACCCGATCGCAACGCAAGAGGCGCAGACACTGCCGAATAAATCTTTTATGGGCGCAGACGACAATTAAAAACCGCGCCGTTTGAGCGGCGCGGCCTTAATGCGTTACGGCAAGGATGTCAGGAAGCAGTCTATCTGAGAGCGTCCGCCATGTCCTCGAATGCTCCGCTCGAAATCAATGCGGCAAAAACGGTCACCCATAGGATGATCATAATGACTACACTGATCAACCAAATAATCAGTGTGGCTCTTGCCCAATTCTTCTTGGACTGCGGAGCGTCCGAACCGAATGCCCAAACGATCAACATGATAAATCCGACCAACGGAAGTCCGCTGAGGATAAAGGTGATGATCCAATCACCGATGGATACGGTCTCGTTCTTAACGGGGGCATAATTTTGCGTAGTCATAGCAACCTCCTTGATTATGAAACACCAATTGTCCTTACCACAACATTACATCAACAAAAAGTGTTGCGCAATAGATGAATCGGGTCTAAATCGCCTCGGTTATCCCGGAACGGAATTGGCTGTGATAGAGCTCGTGGTAGAAGCCTTTTGCTTCAAGAAGAGCCTCATGAGTGCCCTGCTCGACGATGTCGCCCTGATCCATGACCAGAATGACATCGGCATCGCGGATCGTCGACAGGCGGTGGGCGATGACAAAACTCGTACGACCGGTCATGAGGCGGCTCATTGCTTTTTGGATCAGGAGCTCCGTGCGCGTATCGACCGAACTGGTCGCCTCGTCGAGGATCAGGATCTTCGGGTCGGACAGGAAGGCGCGCGCGATGGTGAGGAGTTGTTTCTGTCCTTGCGAAAGATTTCCCGCCTCATCCGTCAGCACGGTGTCATATCCGTCCGGAAGCGTCCGAACGAAGTGATCGACATAGGCCGCGCGGGACGCAGCGAGAATTCCCTCTTCCGTAGGTTCGTCGGGCGGCGAGATCCCGTAGGCGATGTTTTCGCGGATCGTGCCCGAAAAGAGCCAGGTATCCTGCAAAACCATTCCGAAATCACCGCGGAGTTCATCGCGCGGGATCTTCCGTATATCCGTGCCATCGAGCGTGATTTTACCGTTCTGAATATCGTAGAAACGCATCAGGAGATTGACAAGCGTGGTTTTACCGGCACCGGTCGGGCCGACGATGGCGACCGTCTGTCCGGGCAGGACGTGCAGATTCATGTTTTCGATCAAAGGAACGTCTTCCTTATAACTGAACCGGACGTTCTCGAATCGAATCTCTCCGCGCACTTTCGGGAGCGCGTCGACGACAGGGACTTCCGTAATCGGTAACGCGGAAGTGGCATCCGTAAGCGGAAATGCGGATGCGACATCCGT
>CAYPAL010000138.1:0-3126 GCA_964408695.1 uncultured Oscillospiraceae bacterium
GAAAGTTCGGCGGTCTGATCAACCACATCCTCCCGATCCGGATCGATCCGAACGGCCTCTTGTTTCGACTGATCGACCGTTTCCACACGCTCACGGATTGCGTCGAACGCTATTCCGCCGGCGGTCGGGAGCTGATGCAGGGCGTCGCGCTTAACTCGCCGTTTATCGGGACCTATTATAACGAGAACACTCGCCTCATGGGCGATTATGACTCTAATCTCTATCAAATTACTGCACTGTAAGCGAAAACTCGGACAAGCGAAAAGGAGATCAACGACATGGACAAGGCGACATCTAGAAACCGCTTCTTTTACAGCGTCGGAACGATCGGAAGAGACATGCAGTACACCTTGGTGTCCATGTTTCTCAACGTCTATTTGACCGAGGTCTTGAACCTCCCGGATCAGACGCTCTGGTGGACGACCGGTATAACGCTTGCCGTTCGCGTGTACGATGCGGTCAACGACCCATTGATGGGATTCTTTGTGGATAACACGAAGACACGGTTCGGGAAATTCAAACCGTGGATCGCAATCGGCGGCATTCTTTCGGCTCTTTTTACTGTCCTTTTCTTCACGGACATCGGATGGAGGGGAACGACCTACATCATCTCGTTCACGGTCATCTACCTCTTATGGGAGGTCACCTTCTCCGGAAATGATATCGGATATTGGTCCATGCTTCCGTCTCTCTCCATCGATCAGAAAACGCGTGAAAAAATCGGTTCGACCGCACGCATCTGCGCCAATATCGGCTTGTTCATTACCGTCGTCGCTATTCTTCCCGTCACTTCCGCGATCGGAAACGTTACCGGCGGCCTCAAAACTGGCTTCTTCATCGCCGCGGTCGGCATCGTCGTGATCTCCATGATCACGCAGGCCTTTACACTGTTCGGGGTCAAGGAGCATCGGGAGGTCTTCAAGCAGGAAAGCAAGACCTCCTTGCGCGAGCTGATGCGGGCGATCTTCAAGAACGACCAGTTGCTCTTCACACTCATATCGATGGCACTCTTCATGATCGGTTATACGACGACGACCAGTTTCGGCACCTATTTTTTCATCTATGCGTACAAGGATGAAGGCATGTACAGCATCTTCGCGGCGATCCTCGGTGTCTCTCAGCTTGTCGCACTCTCGGTGTTTCCGTTCTTCAGCAAACGTTTTTCGAGAAAACAACTCTACCTCGCCGCGACGATCATGGTCGTCGTCGGTTACGTCATCTTTTTCCTGGCGCCGATGAACATGTTGTTTATCGGAGCGGCCGGAATCCCTCTGTTTGTCGGACAGGCGTTCATTCAACTCTTAATGTTGATGTTCTTAACGGACACGATCGAGTACGGTCAATGGAAGCTTGGCAAACGTAATGAGAGTATCACCTTTTCCGTTCAGCCCTTCATCAATAAGATCGGCGGAGCGGTCGGAAACGCGATCGTCGGAGCCGTCGTCATCCTGTCCGGGATCAGTGCGGCGGACGGGGACCCGGAGAAAGTGACGGAAGCCGGCCTCTGGATGATGAAGTCCGCCATGCTCATCATTCCGCTGATCCTGATCGTCCTCGGGTTTATCGTCTATAAATTCTTCTTTAAGATCGATAAAGAGCTTTACGATTCGATCATCTCGGATCTGAAAGCCAGAGGCGATATCGCGGAGGACGCGAAATAAAGCCGCCGTGCGGATAAGAAGGAAAATGATAACAGAGTCATAGGGATATCCGTGAAACCGCGGATCGCCGGGACACGCTCCCGGCACGATCCGTCGGATCGTTCACTCGGGAGTTTCTTTTGAAAAAAGCTTGCCGAGCCGGATCAGAATACCGGCGGCAAGGATACCTGCGAGGATAAAATAACCCAGTACAATGGGAAGGACGGAGACCGGGACGCGGATTTTCGAAGAATCATCCCTGAGATATTCAATCTCAACCAGTTGTTCATCGTTCCAGTTTCGCGGTGCGTGATCGATCGGCTCGAGATGTGCTTCTCCCTCAACCACATAAAGGATGGTCACCTCCCGGTGTCCTTTGTCGTCACGCTCCAACCCGACCGTTCCGAAAACTTTGTCGTACTTCGCGACGTCAATGGCAAAAAACACCGTCAGCGTGATCAAGCCGGCCAATAATGCGGCACATGCTACGATGATAACGGTCCCCACCTGCCGGGTGGTCAACCCTTTTCTTCTTGTCTTTTTCAATTCACCGCTCCTTGATGGAAAATATACTCTATACGAGTTCCCTACACCACGCTATCACATGCCCGGCAGGCTCGTCAACATCGAAAAACACGTAGTCGAGGCCAAGTTCTTTCCACTTGTGCTCCCCCATTTTGTGGAAAGGAAGAAACTCGATTTTTTGAACGCTAGTGTACTTTTTCAGGCGCGCTATCCCCTCCGCCAGCTCCGAATTCGCCAATAGAAAGGGTTCTCGGTCGGAATATGGGACCCCGTCCGCATCCTTTTCGAAAAGCGTTACGCCGGGAAGCAGGACATGGCGGATCCAGACCGGCTTCCCGATCGATTCGCAATAGTCGAGAAACTTCCATGTGTGATCGGTATTGATCCGGCACAACGCCGACGCCTTTTGCCGGTCGAACGCCTTGATATCCAATAGGATCAGATCCGCCGCCCGGATCGCCTCAGCCGAGTCTTCGGGCGACACTCCGCCGGAGGTGTCGATCGCCCCGTGAATGCCCGCCGCACGGCACTTTTCGAGCAATGCGGCGACAAATTCCGCCTGCATCAGGGGCTCTCCTCCGGAAACGGTCACGCCTCCGGAAAGGTAATTTCGGTATCGTAAAATGTCGCTGAACTGTTCTCCGACCGTGATTTCATATCCGGAATTCACGTCCCAGGTGTCGGGATTATGGCAAAAGCCGCACCGAAACGGACAGCCCTGCATGAACAACACATAACGAAGACCCGGCCCGTCCAAAGCGCCGAGGGTTTCGACGGAATGGATCCGCCCCGTGATCTCGTCCCGGCCGGTCCCGGACGCACCGCGAGGCGCTTGCTGCTTGGCTTGGTTTCGTGTCGAAGTCTCGTCAGAATTTCGCATGGACCGTTCGCCTCACGACTTCCATTTGTTGCTCGTGAGTCAGCCGCACAAAATGCACCGCATATCCGGAGACCCGGATCG
>CAYPAL010000139.1:0-3091 GCA_964408695.1 uncultured Oscillospiraceae bacterium
TCCGCGATGCCCGCACAAATTTTAAGCTGATAGGCCTCGTAGTTAAGAAAGAGATCCTCTTCCTTGTTTGTCAGATAACCCATCCTCAGCATGAAGCTCGGGATGTCGGTCGCCCAGTTCAGACCGCTGTAAAAACGACTTGCGTCACAACCGTTATAGGTTTCACCGGTCGATTCGGAAAGTGCCGTGCCGAGAATTTCTCCCCATCCGACCAAGCGATCCCTATACTTTCCGGTCTCCGCGACCGAAACGGATATCCCGTTGGTGCCGGGATCGGCGTCGGAATTGCAGTAAAGACGGATATAAACGTCCGGCATGTGGGTCAAGGCGTATTGTGCCCGCTCTATATTCGAGACGTCCACGTCGTTCCCGGTACGGGTCAGGTGGACCACACAGCCGAGGCTCTCGAGGTAATCTCGCGCAAGGATCGCGATTTCAAGATTGATCTCATATTCCGGGCGGCCGGTGATCACGCCGACTCCTCCGGGCGATATCTTATCCTTTGACCCGGAAAGGACCGGCATCAGAGGTTCCTGCTCCGGGTTGGGGTTCTCTTGTCCGCCGGGGTCCAGAACAACAACATACCCGGTCAGATCCGGACCGACTACCGTCGCCGGAACGGTCGGGGGAATCCGCACGGTAGTTTCGGCGGTGGTTTCGTTCGAGATCGTTGTGTCTCCCGTCGACTCCTCGGATGTCCCCGGAGTTGCCGCTGTCATATCCGAGCCCTCGAAGGACTCCGAGGAGATGCCGGATAACGGCTCTGATGTCGGGTCCGTCGTTTTCGGATCGCTCCCGGAAAATAGGTTCATCAGTAGGACCGTGGCGAGAGCCGCGGCGCTCAGGATCAGGATAATGATCAGTACGAATAAAATTACGCCTTGTCTGCGGAAATCTTCGCGGGTCTTCCGCTGTCGGTGTCTGCGCATTGGAACTCCTTGAACCGATCTCTTCATGACGTTTTTACCGTCATATGGTATTTTATCATATGAAACCGCGGGATTAGTCATTTCTCTTTTACAAATGATTCATGAAATGTATAATAATATTAATAACACAGTATAGGAGCACGGCATGAAAAAGCACGCACTCGTAGTTGGGCTGGGTTTCGCGGGCGCAGTTCTGGCCCGTTCGCTTGCGGATGCGGGCTTTACCGTTACCGCATTTGACAAAAGACCCAATATCGCGGGCAACATGTTCGAGTACGAGCGTTCAAACGGCGTTCGCGTCCACATGTACGGACCTCATATCTTTCACACTGATCTCAAACATGTTTACGCATACTTGAGTACATTTTCCTCTTTCTATCCCTATTCGCACCGGGTCCTCGGGATGATCGACGGTGTTCTCGTTCCGATCCCGTATAATTTCGCGTCGATCGAGAAACACTTCTCGTCCGCCCGCGCAAAGAGTATCATCGCTAAACTGACGAGCCATTATCCTTTGAACAGTCGAGTACCCGTTTCGGAATTGATTCGTCATCCCGACCCGGAGATCGCCGGCCTTGGGCAATTCGTTTTCGAAAAGGTTTTCAAAAACTACTCGGCAAAGCAATGGGGCGTCCCGGCGAGCAGCCTCGATCCGGCCGTTTTGCGCCGTGTTCCGGTCGTCATCGGAGACGACGACCGATATTTCTCCGATTCGATTCAGATGATGCCGCTTATGGGCTATACGGAGCTTTTCGAAAACATACTGAAGCACCCGAATATCAATGTTCTGCTCAATTCCGACGCACTTCAGAGAATTCATCCGCATTCCGTGTCGGGCAAGTTCCTTCTGGACGGAGTCCCGTTCGAAGGGCCGGTCTGTTACACGGGATCGGTCGACGAGCTTTTCGATTATGTTCTCGGCGCGCTTCCTTATCGAAGTCTCGAGTTGTGCTTGGAGGATCACTCGGTCGATCTTTTCCAGAGCGCATCGGTCGTGAATTACCCGAACGATGAGGCGTTTACGCGCATAACCGAATTCAAGCACATGACGCTTCAGGATGTTCCGGGCGCGACGACAATTATGAAGGAATATCCGATAGCTTATCACCCGGGTAGCAGGACTTGCCCATTTTACCCGATCCAATCGGAGGAGAATCAGAACCTTTATCGTGATTATTTGGAGCTTTGCGGGAAATTCGAGGATCTGTTCCTATGCGGACGACTCGCGGAGTATAAGTACTATAACATGGATGCGGTAGTCGACCAGGCACTTGCCGTTGCCGCTCAGATAAGGGAATCTCAGAGATATGAATAAGGAGGGCTCCATGAGCGAGAATGATAAGAACGAGTCTTTATACATCGTTATGCCGGCTTATAACGAGGAAGCAAATATCGAGACCGTCGCCAAGGAGTGGCACGAGGTCGCCGCGCAGTTCGGGACCGATTCGCGACTGGTGATTTTCAACGACGGAAGCCGCGATAACACGTGGGCGAATCTCGTTGAGTTGGAGAAATCCCTTCCGAATCTCAAAGCCGTCAACAAGGAAAACTCCGGGCATGGCGCTACGCTTCGCACGGCATACGAATTCGCGTTGAATGAAGGCGCCGACTACATCTTCCAGACCGACAGCGACGGGCAAACACTGCCGGGCGAGTTTCTTTCTTTTTGGCACCAAAGGAAGCATTACTCTGCCGTGATCGGCCACAGGAATCACCGACAGGATGGTTTTTCGAGAAAATTCGTCACCAAGGTGTTGAAGCTGGTGGTTTTTCTGATCTTCGGGGTACGCATACCCGACGCGAACACCCCGTTTCGACTGATGCAGAGGGCAACGCTCGAGAGATATCTTCCGCGCGTTCCGGAGGGCTACAACCTGACCAACGTGCTTCTTTCGGTCCTGATGGCGGATGCCGGGGAGAATGTCCTCTATGTTCCGATCACCTTTCGCCCGCGTCAGGGCGGAAAGAATTCGATCAACATGAAACGGATCTTCAAGATCGGCCGACAGGCGCTTCGCGATTTTCGTGTCATCAAGAAAGAAATGAAGCAAGGCAAGAGATAGTCGGCCGCGAGCACTTACGAATAAAAAGCAACCGCACGCGGTTGCTTTTTTGCACGATCCGGAGAACGCAAACCCAAACTAGCAGTTCTTGATGATGAC
>CAYPAL010000140.1:0-3008 GCA_964408695.1 uncultured Oscillospiraceae bacterium
AGGACTGTAATTGCGCGGAAACATAAAGGGGCTATTCTAACAACCTGCTTACAGTGGCAGGTCGAAAACACCCGTAATATCGATATTTTCGAGAGATAAGAGAAACGACGGACACGGATCAGACCGTTCTCGGCCCGAAAATCGAGGTGCCGATCCGAATGTGGGTCGCGCCGGAGTGGATCGCGTCAACATAATCCTGGCTCATACCCATGGACAGAATCGCCCATGCATTCAGATCCTTGACAATAGGCTTCATTCGATCAAAAAGTTCCCGAAGGCCTTCGAAAACCATCCGTGGCGTGTACGCGCACGGAACAATAGGAGCCATCGTCATAAAACCGTTCAAAGAGATCCCCGGACAGTCGTTGGCATACCGCACCGCAAATTCCGCATCCTCAGCCGAAAAGCCGTGTTTGCTTTCTTCGTCGGAAATATTGACCTGCAGTAAGATCTTGGTGACAATTCCGGCCGCCTCGGAGCGAGATGATATTTCATCCATCAAATGGATCGTATCGACGGAATGGATAAGGGCGGTCTTGCCGATGATCCGTTTCACCTTATTCGTCTGAAGGGTGCCGATCAGATGCCAATTGGGCGAAAGTCCTTCGGCCTCAAGCGTCTCCCGCTTCTCCAAGAGTTCGCCCACCCGGTTCTCACCCAAATCCAAAAGGCCGAGACGGATCGCGGATCGAGCGTACTCGACCGGAAAAAACTTGGATACTCCGATAATCGTCAAATCTTCGGGATTTCTTCCCGCGCGGAGCATCTCGTCCCGGACCGCTTTTCGAAAAGCATCCAAGCGGGTCTTCATCGCGGCTTCTATTTCTCTGAAACGTTCTTGCTCCGGCACATTGCCCCCCTATTCAACCTTTTCGCCCTCGGACAGGGTATTGGGGTTGGTGATGACGATCGTGCTTGTATCCGGCTTGTCGAAGTCCGCAACCGGACTGATGATCGCGTATTCCCGGTCGTAATCCAAAATATTAACGCTCAGCGATCGGGCATATCCGCTGGAGTTGATCAATATTCTAGCATAACCCAACTCATAATCCGGCTTAATCAAAGCGGTACGGGGAACTTTCAAGCCTTCGGTCACGGATCGGACGATTTCGACCTCTGCGGTTCTTCGGTCCAGAAGACGTTCGATCTGATTCGGAGACTCAAAGACGACAAAAACGCCGTTATATGCTTCCGCCGATCGGATCACCAAGCAGTCTTCAATAACGATCCTTTCCGAGGGAACGCGGATCGTGTGAACGGAATCTTTCGGAAAATCCGAAACGCCCATACCGGGGATGACACAAGCAAAATACTGCAATTCATTCTGACAGATTCGGAGGACCGGCTGATCCTTAACAATGCTTATATCACCAAAAATGATTCGCTGTGCATTCCTGATATATTTTTCGCATTCTAGGGAAGCAATCGTCATGAGTGTCTCGGGCGTTAATTCCTTCTCCAAGCCGTCGAGTTTGAACGAGACGATCCCCGGCTCAGCAGCCGAAATACTTGCCGACTCCGCGGCCAACTCCTGCTCCAACCGAGTTTTATTCGTTCGCAGTGTGGACAGACGCTCGTCGTCAAAATCGATATTCTGCAATCGCGAATCCCGCTTATCCATCAGAACCTGCAGTGACGACGAATAGGAAGTCAGATTGGATAGATCTCCGTAAAAGCTGTCAACTCGAATCATATCGATGAGCGGAATGATTTCCGCGGCTGTCTCGTTATAAACGGCAATCGCTCCCATTCCCTTGCCCCGGCTCACCAGATCGCGCTCGATCTCAACGATCTGCCGCTGGATACTATTCAGCTCGGTGACCGTATCCTCCATTCCTTTGGGAATGACCATCGCCAGTCTTTGAGTCTTGGACACCCGGCTTCCTTCCGTGGAAAGCGTGACCAGAGATCCGGAGGTGTTGGAATTCACCACGGCTTCTCGTCGAACGATCAGCACCTCAGCGCTGACCGAATGCTCGACGCTCCCCTGCGTAACGAAAGCGAACTTCGGTTTTGCCGCAACGTAATCCTTCACGTACAAGATGGCCGATGCGGTAACGACTGCCAGCAATAAAACAACGATGACCATAAAAAGAGCGCTGGAGATCGCACGCTTTCGCCGCACCGTCTGAAGGTGACCCAGGTGCTCTCGAGAGACGGTCCGCTTAAAAGGTTCCCGAGAGTGAACCGGCTCCTTATTCGATGATGCCGCCTTGTTTGGCGCAGGCGTCTTGTTTTGTGCCGACGTTTTGTTCGGAGCCGGCGTCTTGGTCGGCGCGGCTCTTCTTCGAGGATCTTTTCCCGCTTTCGAAGCGGCTCCACTACCGGTAGATGTGCCTTTGCCTGAAACACCACTCTTTCGAGAAGGCGTTCCCCTGTTATCGGTCGGTCCGGGTCTCTTCTGATTACTCATGCGGACTGTTCTCCCATTTTATCGACTGCGAGCATGGCGGCGAGGCAGATCTGCTCCGACACGAGGCCGCCTTGCATATAAGTATTATACGGCGGTTTTATCGGTCCGTCAGCGGAAAATTCGATCGACGATCCCTGAACAAAGGTTCCGGCCGCCATGATGACCGGAACATCGTAACCGGGCATGGCCCAGGGCTCGGGTGTCACAAAGGAATCGACCGGCGAGCAGGCTTGGACGATCCGGCAGAACTCCGTCACTTGCTCCGGTCTTCGGAATCGAATGCTCTGAATGATATCACCGCGCAAGTCCATCGGCCCCGGCGATGTATCGAATCCGGCTTTTCGAAAAAGCGCGGCAGCGAATACGGCGCCCTTCAAACTCTCCGCAACGACGTGCGGGGCCATGAAAATTCCTTGTGCGATGGTTCGATTGAATCCCAGCGAAGGTCCGACATGTTGTCCGACACCGGGAGCCGACAACCGAAATGCCGCGGCCTCGACCAGGTCACGCCGACCGACGATGTAGCCCCCCGACGGACAGAGTCCGCCGCCCGGATTCTTGATGAGGGAGCCGGCGCAGAGATCCGCGCCATACG
>CAYPAL010000141.1:0-2994 GCA_964408695.1 uncultured Oscillospiraceae bacterium
CGCGTGAATACGAGATCACGGTTGATTTTTCGCTTTATGAACGTTTAAAATATGTCTTGGACAAGGAGGGCTATTCCGTCGGCCGGATCCGATATGAAGATCTGCCGGTTCTTTCGGTTTCCTGCCCGGAAAGCGAAACGGAGCACCTGACGCGTATTTGTAGGGACGTGACCTCGGGAAGGTCGGAGCCTTTACATGTCGGGAGTACGGATATGATCACGGAGAGGGTGGGTGACCTGCCGATTGACTAGAGAAGACCATGGATTTCTATTTCTGCGCCCCGATGAACCGTCGGATTCGACGACTGTATCGAGGGGAGAGATGGCTCTTAATCGCAGAATCGTCTTATATTGTATCGTTTCGGGGTCTTGTGCGTTGTTCGCGTTGATTTTGTATTGGATCGCTGCCGGACTCCCCGAGTCCCGCATCGGATTGACAGTCGTAACCATGACCTCTCTGGCGATCGCGATAACGGCGATATTCCTGTTGATCCTGACGATCGTCGTTCGCCACAAGGCTCTTCAGCGAGAAGAACATCGGGAGATTCAGGGAGAATCACACCTTGAGGGTTACCCGGCGGAAGAGGATGACGATGCGTCGGAAGAGGATGAAATACCGCAATTTTCCTGAAAAGGAATACGGGTAAAATTGTAAAATGATAATATAAAACAGAGATGAAACGGCATAAACGGAGGTGTTTTCAGTTATGACATCAAATGAGTCCGGCAATAATCAATATGATCGGCCGCCGGAGCCGGAAATAAAATGTCCCGTAGAAAAAAAGAAAGCCAACAAGGCTGTCATTGCGATTGCGATCGTCTGTGCTTTGGTGATGCTTTTACCGGTCATCGTCGTCGGTCTGTATCTGGGGCGCTTCCTGATCGATCGGCGTGACGGTCCGGGCAAGGACGCGACGATCCCCGCGCAGTCGACTGTTGCCGCGGGTGACCCGGACCAATCCGTGCCCTCCGCAACGGACGAGATGCATTTTTCGATCGAAGATGCCACGAGATTACCGGATGTCGGCTCACGCAAAGCGATGAGCACCGTCGAGATCGCGTCCAAGGTCAGTCCCGCCACCGTGTCCGTACTTGCCGAGGTCATCTATGGCTCGGTTTACGGAGACACTACGCTCGAAGCGTCCGGGTCCGGCTTCATCATTTCGGAGGACGGTTATATCGTCACCAATTACCACGTGGTTTCGGGAGCTTCCGACCTGTCGGTTGTGGTTCCCGGATTCAGTGATCCGTTCCCGGCTGTTTTGATCGGAACCGACAACCGGATGGACATCGCGGTCCTCAAGATCGAATCGGACGAGAAGCTTCCGCAGATGGTTTTGGGCGACTCGGACCTCCTTCAGGTCGGGGAATTGGCTGTTGCGATCGGCAACCCGTTCGGTGAACTGGCCGGAACGGTCACGGTCGGCGTGATCAGCGCCGTGAACAGAGAGCTGGATATTGAAGGAATGAAGTACAATCTACTTCAGACGGATGCGTCGATCAATAACGGCAACTCAGGGGGGCCTTTAGTGAATTCATACGGTGAGGTCGTCGGGGTAACGAACGCTAAGATGACCAGCGCGGAAGGCATCGGCTTCGCCATACCGATCAACGACGTGAAAAATATCATAGAAGAATTGATCAACAAGGGATATGTGTCGGGCCGGCCGATACTCGGCGTCACGGTCGTCAGTGTCGATGTGTCTACTGCGGAGCAATTCGGATGGCCGTCGGGACTTTATGTTCGCGATGTGACCGAGAACGGTCCGGCGGATCAGGCCGGTCTTCTTCCCGAAGATATCATTACGCATGTGAACGGTCAGGAGATGGATTCGACAATGGCACTACTGGAGCTTCGGGATACTCTTGCCGTCGGGGATGAGATGAAGATGACTGTTTACAGAGACGGGGAGACGATTACATTGACCTTGATTTTAGGGGAGGGGAAACTGTCATGAGTCCGACGAATAAATCCGGAATGCTCAAGATCCTTGCGTTGGTGCTTGCTATACTCATGGTGTCGACGGTCTTGGTGACATTGATATTCGCTGTGATGAACGATTTGTGATCGTTTATCGATCTTCTTCCTCGACAGATCCGAGAAGAAAGATCCGCCCGGAACCGCTCGAATGGAGCGGCGACGGGCGGATTTTCGCGCGGTAATGATCAATCCCGAAGTGAGCGGTCGAGACCCGGAGAGCTAAATGTCCTTGAGGCCTTCCTCGTTGAATCGGTACGGGTACTCTTCCTGTTTGGCCAGTATAAACTCCTGGTAATTATTGATTCGAATGAAACTGTTGACCCGGTCGTACCATTCGGGATTTTCGGAGGAACCGATGTAGAATAAGATCGCGATCCCTGAGTCGGTGGTGATTGATGTTTTATCGCCCGCTTTGCGGTCGGGATGGAAGATCCATTTATCGAACTCAGGATCCAATTTGCCCGGGTAGACGTCACTGCTCTGCGACGTTGCCATCCATCCCTGAGCGATTTTTTCGGCGTATATGGTCTCCAAGGCCAGCATTGACGCTTCATCGGTGATCGATTCCAGGATGATCCTGGACTGCGTGACGATTTCGACCTCCGATATGCCCGGCACATTATTCTCCGGATCCTCCAGGTTCAGGTAAAAAATGCGAATATTCCGGAGCGGCTCGACCTGCCGGTCTCTCGCCGAGAAGCAAAGCAATATCGGAAAACCATCCTTGTCCTCGAAAACGGTACAATCTCCGGGCTTTCTCACCGGATCGAAAAGCCAGACCCGCCACTCCAAGTCGTCCAATGCGCTAAAACGCGTCCCGGTAATCAGAGTCGAGTCGGGTTGGAGCAGTCGCTCTTTCTCTTCCCCCGAAAAATACTCGGCCGCGACCGGTTCGAATTTACTTTGGTCGTGTTCGATTTTCTCTATGATTTCACGGGCGTGTAAATGAGCCGTTGCGATAAAACTGGGATCCTTTTGATCGAAAACGATGCGCAGTAAACGATAGGAAACCTG
>CAYPAL010000142.1:0-2953 GCA_964408695.1 uncultured Oscillospiraceae bacterium
CCGAAGAACATCTTGGCTCCGGCCATCGCTTTAGCGATCAGCTTCATCCTCTCGACACTGGTCAGATCAAATAAATGGTATGCGTTGGAAAAAACGTTCGCTCCGCTCTCAAGAAGCTCCGCCGCGGCGCGAAATGTATCCGGAGTAGTGTTCTGGAAAGAAAATCGCCCGGTATCCGACTGAATTCCGACCATCAGCCAATTCGCGATATTAGGATCCATCAGAGCCTGCCCGGTCTTTTCCTCCATATTGCGAATTACGTGGAGTACCAATTCGGCGGTCGAAGCCGACGTCGGTACGATATAACGGATTCCCGCAACGCCCTTGCTGGAGATGTGATGGTCAATTACGGCCGTCTGAACGGAAACCGAGTAAAGAGCTCCCGAATTACCCATGCGCCCGGCATCGGAACAATCGACAGCGACAGCGATCCCCATGTCGGGTGACTTCCTTTCGATAAGATCGGGCGTATATAGGATGAGTAAATCGTCCGGGATCGCCATGAATCGAAGTCGGTCGGGTATTGCTTCATCGACCACAACGAAGGAAGATATCTCGAGTTTTCGCAAAGCGGTCGCAAGAGCGGCGGCCGAACCGATGCAATCTCCGTCCGGTCGAAGGTGTGGGAAAATCAAAGTTTCCTTCCGCGAACCGCGCATGTCGATAAGCAGTTCCGCAACGGCGTTCAGTTGTTCACTCACGAGCATCGTCCTCCCGGATCGTTTCGTCGATCAGTTGCATCAACTTCATGCCCTTTTCGATCGAATCGTCGAAAACGAACTGGATCTCGGGAGCGGTGCGCAGACTGACTCTCTGTGCAACCTCTCTTCGAATAAACCCGGACGCACTGCCGATCGCGTCTCTGAAATCCTGTTTTCCTTTGTCATCCGCCATTACGGATAAAAAGACCTTGGCATGAGACAGGTCGTTCGACATCTTTACTTCCAAAACAGACGTCATCACGGGAATTCTCGGATCCTTGACCTCGTTTCTCAGAATATCGGATATAACCTTGCGCATCTCGTCTCCGACCCGCGAAGCACGATCTCTTCTCATCTTAAATTTACCGACGTCGCAAAGCAGGTGAAGATGATTACTTTCTGACGATTTCCCTCATCTCAAATGCCTCGATGACGTCTCCTTCCTTAATGTCGTTGTAGTTCTCTATCGATATACCGCATTCATAACCCGTCATGACTTCCTTGACATCATCCTTGAAACGTTTGAGAGAGGCCAACTTGCCTTCGTGTACGACAATGCCGTCTCGCACGATGCGAACCTCGGACGAACGCAATACCTTTCCGTCGGTCACATATGCGCCGCCGATCGTACCAACATTGGAGACTTTGAAAATCTGACGGATCTCGATATGTCCGAGAATGGCTTCCTCATATTTGGGCTTCAGCATGCCCTTCATTGCGGCCTGTACATCCTCGATCGCATTGTAGATCACTCGATAAAGTTTGATATCGACACCGACTTCCTTCGCCTTTTCAGCGATACCTACGCCGGGACGAACATTGAATCCGATAATGACGGCATTCGAAACGTCGGCAAGCAAAATATCCGATTCGGTTATCGCACCGACACCGCCATGGATGACTTTGACATGGACTTCGTCGCTGGTTAACTTCTCGAGCGACTGCGTGACAGCTTCCACCGAGCCCTGAACGTCTGCTTTGATGATCAGATTGAGATCCAAAACCTCGCCGGCCGCCAGTGTCTCGGATAATGTCTCAAGCGTCATCCTGGACGACTTGTGAAGTTGGTCTTCACGTTGCTTGGTTCTGCGCTTATCGACCAGCTGTCTGGCAACCTTCTCATCGGTGACGGCATAGAATAATTCTCCGGCTTCCGGCACCTCGGACAAGCCGAGGATTTCGACCGGCATCGAGGGACCGGCTTTCTTCACCGCTCCTCCCTTATCATCCGTCATCGCGCGAATTCGTCCGACTATTGAGCCGGTCACGATCGCGTCGCCGCTATGAAGCGTTCCGCGTTGGACGAGAACGGTGGCGACCGGGCCTCTGTTCTTATCGAGTTTGGCCTCAATGACCGTACCTTTCGCCTGCTTGTTCGGGTCCGCCTTCAGATCCATCACATCCGCGGACAGAAGAACCATTTCCAACAGCTCATCAATACCTTCGCCGGAAAGCGCGGAAACGGGGACCATAACGGTCGATCCGCCCCATTCCTCGGGAATGACACCATGCGTAGACAATTCTTGCTTGACCTTGTCCGGATTAGCACCCGGACGATCCATCTTATTGATCGCTACAACGATTTCGGTATTCGCGGCTCTTGCGTGATTGATCGCCTCCACTGTTTGAGGCATAACGCCGTCGTCGGCGGCAACCACCAAAATTGCGATATCCGTTACCTGTGCGCCTCTGGCGCGCATGGTCGTAAACGCCTCGTGTCCGGGCGTATCCAGAAAAGTGATCATTCGATTCTTAAGTCTCACGGTATATGCGCCGATGTGTTGGGTGATACCGCCCGCTTCGCCCTTTACGACAGACGAAGAGCGGATCTTGTCGAGAAGAGAGGTCTTTCCGTGGTCGACATGGCCCATTACGACGACCACCGGCGGTCTCGGCTGGAGGTTCTCATCCGTATCTTCGGTCTCATCGAAAAGGATATCTTCCTCGGTAACCTCAACCAATAACTCCGTGGTGATCCCGAATTCCTCCGCGATCAGCGTCGCCGTATCAAAGTCTATTTCTTGATTTATCGTTGCAAGCATACCAAGCTTCATCAATTTTTTGATGATTTCGGCAGAACGCTTCTGGATTCCCTCGGAAAAATCCTTGATGGTAATGCTCTCGGGAAGTTGCACATGGGTCAGGACCGCTTTGGGCTGCTGTTGTGCAACGGGCAGCCCTCTTTTTCTCGGGGCTCCTCGACGACCCTTCGGCTTATTACTGTACAAAGCTTCCAATGTCGAATCATCCGA
>CAYPAL010000143.1:0-2948 GCA_964408695.1 uncultured Oscillospiraceae bacterium
TGGCTCTTTACGATTATAGCACTCGTCAATTCATCGGTTCAAGTGAAAAAACACCCATTTTGACGTTTATTTTTTGATTTGAAAAACGGATCGCGTTTTCATCTTTTCGCGCGCTTAAAATGCCGCGATCGTTTTGATCCGGCGACAGGCCCGAAAGTATCGGATATTTGCGCAAAAAGAACGTACGTTTGCTTTCTTATGAAAAATCATTGTCACCCTCTCCCGCGAGTCGTATAATAGCCGTCATAATACGATTCGAGGATAAAGGCATGCTGCTATACAACAAGGACAAACAATTCTTCCCGCGGCTGATCGCGGTCGCGTCTCCGATATTGATCCAGAACATCCTGTCCGCATCTCTGGGCTTCATCGATGTTTTTATGATCGGCAAGCTCGGCGGCACTCAGCTGGCCGGAGTCGGAAGCGCGAACGACTTTTTCTTCGTATATAACATGTTGATCTTCGGGCTCGCGAGCGGATCCGCGATCTTTACCGCGCAATACTGGGGCAAGCGGGACGTAAAAAGTATCCGTTCGGTGATGGGCATCGGTTTGAGCCTGACACTGGGCATCGCGTTGCTTTTCGCGCTTGCGGCTTTTCTGTTCCCGGGCACGACCATTCGCATTTTCTCGAACGACCCTCTGGTCATTGAAGCAGGCAGTCGATATTTACAAATAATCTCAGTGACCTTCCTGATGACGGCGCTCGGTATCAACTATTCCGTAGTCCTTCGGAGTACCGAAAATGTAATCTATCCGATGATCGCGAGCTTTACCGCCGTAATCACCAATACAATTCTGAACTATGTCTTCATCTTCGGTAAACTCGGCATTCCGGCCATGGGGATCGTCGGTGCCGCATACGCGACGGTCATCGCGCGATTTATCGAGTTGTCCATCATCTTGTTTATCACCTACTCACGCAGACTCCCGGCGGCGATACGCCCTTCCGATCTGTTTTCTTTCAGCCGGGACACGCTGAAGAAATACCTGAAGCGCGTACTCCCGGTCGTTTTACAGACAGTCGGCTGGTCGGCCGGATTCAGCATGTTCTCCGTCATCTACGGACATCTGGACACCATGTTTCTCTCTTCCTTTAAGGTTGCGGGCTCCATCGAGCGGCTTTGTCTGATCTTCTTTACCGGATTGGGAAGCGCCTGCTCCATCATGGTCGGCAACCGGATCGGAGCCGGCGAGGAGGAGCACGCACGCGGCTATGCCCGGAACTTTCTGACGATCAATTTCATGATTTCCATCGTTGTTTCGATCGCTTTGATCATCCTGCGCGGCCCGATCTCCTCCATCTATGATAACTTGGATGCCAAGGAGCGTTTCTATATCGCGGCGATCCTTCTCGTGATGGCTTGCGCGATGTGGGCCAAATCCGCGAATATCATGTTTCACATGGGGATATTCCGGGCAGGCGGAGACACCGTCTTCAGTATGCTTGTCGACGTCGGCGGTGTCTGGCTGATCGGCGTTCCCATCGCCTTCGTCGCCGGTTTCGTTTTTCACCTGCCCGTATACTGGATCGCCGCTTGTGTGACGGTGGAGGAGCTCACAAAGGTGATCCTCGGCTATATTCGCTATCGTTCCGGCCGCTGGATGCACAACTTGGTGGCACATCCGGCGACAAAGGAGGATGTCGTGTGAGAAGACAGACCAGCGCATATGAGAGGGTCATGTTCTACTATAGTAACCTCGGACCGATGTACTTTGCTTTTCGCTTGAAAATCATCGGGCCGGTGACCGGAGAGCGCCTGACCGAGGCGCTTAGCAAGACGCGCGTCGAATTCCCCCTGAGCGCCGTCCGTGTCGAAAAGCTCCCCGACAACCGACAGTTCATCACAACCGAAAATGTCCCCGAATACCCGCTGACCGTCCGGGAGGACTTCGCGGGAAACGTTACGGAAGAGTGTATATCCCTGCTACGCATGCCCTTTGATAACGAAAAGGGCCCGATGGTGCGCTTCAAGCTCCTTCGGAACGGCACCGAGAATCATCTGCTGGCCGTCTTTCAACATTCGGTCGTCGACGGAGTCGGTGCGGTCATTTTCCTCGAGCGGTTGATGGAGCACCTGGGCGACCCGGATCTCGTTCCGGTCGCACCCGACAAAGGCTCCTGGGCGCCGATGCTGAACAAGATCATCTCGCCGGAAAACATACGGATCATCGGATCCTTCGATCCGCCTGCGTACAAAGATAATAAGGATTACACGAAATATACGCCCAAGGCCGTTACACCGGAGCCCTTCCCGATCCTTCCGTTCAACGTGCACACGCACGCCTTTTCGAAAAGCGAGACCGACGCGATCGTCGCCACGGCAAGGGTCTGCGGGACGACGGTCCACGCATATGTCGGAGCCATGATCCTTCAAAGCTTCGCGGAGGAGTTCGGGCCGACTGACGGGTACACCCGAACGATCCAGAGTCCGATCAATTTTCGTTCTCAGCTCCGGGCCGGGTCGGAGAGGCTTTTCGGGCTGTTTAACGGCCTGATCACGGCGCAGTCCGACTGTTCGCCGGGGCGTCCGACGGAGGAGATCGCGCGAGAGATCGGCCAAAAACTGCACGAGCAGATCGAGAGCCGGAAGCCGCTTTCCGGCTACTACAATTTCATGAGTTATCTCCTGGACGGAGTCGACGACCCCGAAGAGTTTTACGCTAATCGCGAAGGGCACACGATCGAAGAATACGATTTCTCATTTTCCAACCTCGGTCGCATCGATATGGCGTCGCAGTACGGCGACCTTGCCGTCGAGGAAGTTTTCGGGCCGACCTTCAGTGCCACGCGCGGTGAGCGCGTCATCGGCGCTCTGACCTTTCGCGGATGCCTTTATATGAACATGATCTATGATTCGAATTGTTTTGAACCGGCTATGGGAGAGCGCATCTGGGAGCGGATCGTTGCGCGGGTCTCATCCGTTACGCCGTGATTGTCTCTCCCGG
>CAYPAL010000144.1:0-2909 GCA_964408695.1 uncultured Oscillospiraceae bacterium
TCCCCTCGCTTCGAAGCGCCGCGATGGTCGGAGCGATGATCGAATCGAAAATCTCCTTCTCCTGCTCCGCGGAAAGCTGAGCGCCGGGCGTGATCGCACCCATACCGCCGGTGTTTTTCCCAAGATCATTATCCAGTGCACGCTTGTGGTCTCTGGATGAAACCATCGGAAGAACGGTGTCACCGTCGGTAAACGCTAAGATCGTGAGTTCCGGTCCTTCAAGACACTCTTCGATCAGGACTTTGTCTCCGGCATCGCCGAATTTTTTTTCGGAGAACATCGAGCGGATCGCTTCTTCCAGTTCCTTTCGGTCACGCGTGATAATGACGCCTTTCCCGAGCGCGAGCCCGTCCGCTTTGACGACGACCGGTGGCGTAACGGTCGTTGCGTAATCCATCGCGTCTTTTTCGTTATCGAAAAACCGGTACTTTGCCGTCGGAATGTTATAACGTATCATCAGGTCCTTGGAAAAAGCTTTGGAGGATTCGATCCGCGCTGCAGCCGCACTCGGTCCGAACGCCCGGATGCCATGTTCCTTCAATCGATCTACCAGTCCCAATGCAAGAGGATTCTCCGGAGCGACCATGACGAAATCGATTTTCTTTTCGGAAGCAAAAGTGATGATCCCGTCGATATCGTCCGCCTTGAGCGGGACGCAATCTGCGATCGTCGCGATCCCGCCGTTTCCGGGGGCGCAGAATAGTTCCGTAACTTTCGGACTCTGCCTGAGTTTCCAGCAAATCACGTGTTCACGTCCGCCTGAACCGATCACCAATACCTTCATTCGTATCTCCGTTTCAGTTTAATGTTTAAAATGACGCTCTCCTGTAAATACCATCGCGATCCCGAATTCGTCGCAAGCATCGATGGACATCTGATCTCGTATGGACCCGCCGGGTTGAACAATGGTCGTGATCCCGGCTTCATTCGCGGCATCAACGACGTCGCGGAAAGGAAAAAACGCGTCGGATCCCATCACGGCACCCTTAGCCTTGTCCCCCGCAAAATCGAGAGCGATCTTAGCCGCTCCGACCCGGTTGGTCTGCCCCGGGCCGACGCCTAAAGTCCGAAGATCCTTGACGACGACGATCCCGTTGGATTTTGTATGCTTGACGACCTTCATCGCAAATTCCATATCCGCCAAAAGGGAGGCATCCGGCTGAGCCTTAGTGACGACCTTAGAGCCTTCCGCGCCAATCACGCTGTGGTCATGCTCCTGAACCAAAAGTCCTCCGATTACTCTCTTGTAATTGAGCTCGTCTGCCGGTATCGGAGTCGAGACATCCGGCAGTATAAGAACGCGCAGGTTCTTCTTGGCGCAAAGGATCTCCCTGGCTTCCGGAGTATATGAAGGAGCGACGATCACCTCGAGAAAGATCTTGCTCATCTCCTCGGCCGTCTGCGCATCGATCTCGCGGTTTGCCGCAACGATCCCTCCGAAAATAGAGACTGTATCTCCCTCGTATGCCTTTCTCCAAGCCTCCAAAATCGTCCGGCCGGAACCGACTCCGCAAGGATTGGCGTGCTTCACGGCGACCACGGTCGGCTCCGTAAATTCCTTGAGACAGCCGATGGTCGCATCCGTATCCGCGATGTTGTTATAGGATAATTCCTTCCCGTTGATCTGCTCGGCTTCCGCAAGTGATCCGGGAACCGGCAGAGCGCTTTTGAAGAAGGTGGCCTTTTGGTGAGGATTTTCACCGTAACGCATCTCGCTCACACGGTCAAAGGTGATCGTATACGGAGAAGGCAACGACACTTCTCCGGACTTTTTGAAGAAATAATCCGCGATCAAGGCATCATACGCCGCTGTATGCTCGAAAACTCTTTTAGCGAGACGAAAACGCGTCTCATAAGTCGTATCTCCGGTCGCTTCCATCTCGGAGAGGACGATTTCGTAATCGGAAGGGTCGGTAATGACCGTGACGTCATGATGATTCTTCGCAGCGGCCCGAAGCATCGAGGGTCCGCCGATGTCGATATTTTCAACGCATTCCTCAAAGGATACACCGGGTTTCATGACGGTCGCCTTGAAGGGATACAAGTTTACAACGATCATATCTATCAGGCCGATCCCGAGTTCCTGAACGCGCTTCATGTGCGTTTCGTTTTCCCGGATCGCCAGTATTCCGCCATGAAGGAGCGGATGAAGCGTCTTCACCCGACCGTCTAAGCATTCCGGAAAACCGGTGATTTCGGACACCTCCTTACACGGTACGCCTTCATTTTCGAGAAGTTTGGCCGTTCCTCCCGTCGAAAGAATCTCGACGTTAAGTGCGACCAGCTTGCGCGCGAAGTCCGCGATCCCCGTCTTGTCCGACACACTGATAATGGCTCTCCTGATCATAATGTTTCCTTTCCGGCGGTTATAGAGTCCGCCAACAGCGTAACAATATTGTTCGTGATTTGAACGCGTTGGTCCGCGATCAAGCGAATCGCTTGCGGAAGCAACTCTTGCTCGCACTCGACCATGATCCTCTTCTGAAGGGTCTCCGGCGTGTCGTCGGGCATTACGTCGATCGCTTTCTGAAGAATAATGGGTCCTTCATCATAGTGTTCGTTCACGAAATGGACCGTGGCCCCGGACACCTTGACGCCGCGCTCCAAAGCTGCCTGATGAGGCTTAATCCCGTACATCCCCGGTCCGCAAAAAGAAGGGATCAGTGCCGGGTGGATATTGATGATCCTTTCACTAAACTGTCGTATGACCGAAGGTCCGAGAAGCGAGAGAAAACCGGCCAACACCACCAATTCGGTCTTGGAACCGACAAGTGCGGAAAGCATTTGACTGTCGTATTCTTCCCGGGTCGAAAAATCTTTTCGAGCGATCACGCGAACCGGTACGCCTGCCGATTCCGCGCGTTTTATCGCGTAAGCTTCGGCATTTGAAGCGATGACAAGGGATATGT
>CAYPAL010000145.1:0-2871 GCA_964408695.1 uncultured Oscillospiraceae bacterium
AGAGCGCGGAGGAAGTCGCGGCGATCGTTCAGGACCGGGTGACCACGTACGTGAACGAGATCAATTGATTTTCGGAGGGCTTTGTTGCCTCCTTACGGCACTTTTTAAAAAAATCGGCGGGTTACATCAATTATTGCAACAAAAATAGAGGGTAAATCGTCTTACTGTTGGGAAGGATGTTGGAGAAAGTCGAGATTGCAAAAAAACAAAGTTCGTATAGAATTAACATGTGTCGGTTTGTACCGGCAAGGAGCATTTTGCTTAACAGAAAAGGGGACTGACTTATGAAAAAAACATCATATCGTATTGTTGCGTTGATCATCGCTTTGGCGATGCTCTTGCCGCTTGCGGCTTGTAAACCGAAGGACAGTGACAAGAAAAAAGCGACGGTGATATCTGCCGACGACCCGTATTTTTCGGTGAAGGAAGTGGATATTTTCACGCCCAAGAGCGCTTATGACAGTGTTTCTTTTTACAGCATTTCGCTCGGCGATAAAATCGCGATCATCATGGAGATCTATGAGTACGGCGACGAGATGATCGATTACGAAAAAAATGGGATCATCGAACCGTCGTTCCGGGTTGAACCGGATCCCGTCGACGAGGAAATCATCGATGAGGAAATCATCGACGAGGAAATCATCGACGAGGATATGACTGAAGAAGGTGATGATATCACGGACGAGACGATCGGTCCGGAGGAGCTGGATCCCGATTACTACGAGGAAGACCCATACTATTATCAGCAGAGCATCAAGCGCCTCATGTATGTTTACGATCTTGACGGAAATCGCGTCAGCGAGGTCGGGTTATCGTCTCTGGAGAGTAATGCCGGTTATTCATATATGTATGGTTTAAAGGGAGACGGGCAGGGGAATATCGCGTTTATATTGGAAACCAGTGATGCGGAAACCTGGGAGTCGTCAACGGAAATCGTCGTGATCGACGCAACCGGCAAGGAACTCAAGCCGAGGGTCAAATTTAACGGATACATCAACGATTTCGCTTATGACGCAGAGGGTAACCTGTACGCAAGCGGTTACGAGGATAACGGGATGTCGATCAAGATCACGGATCCCCAAGGCAAGGTTCTGGCGACCGTCAAGGAACAGAAAAATTTCGGCCAATTCTATGCACTGGAAGGAAAAGTCTACATCGATGCATACGATGATATTACTTATATGCCCAAGACGTACCTGATCGATCCTCTGACGGGGAATTTGAGCGAGGCGAGCGAAATGTCCCTCTATATGGGATCAGTGACCTATGGATCTGACGGCCTTTATATCACGAAGGCCGGAGGTATCTATTCCTATGACATGAAAACCAAGGAGGAGGTCGAGGTTCTCTCCTGGAATGATACGGATTTGGATATGTCCAAGTACTATTACGGATCCTGGATCCCGATGACGAAGGACAAGTTTATCTGTGTCACTCAAAATTACAACTATTATCCGATGAGCGATGAAGAGCAAGAGCCCGAACCGGTCAAGTTGGCGATCCTGACTCGCGAAAAGACCAACCCGAACGCCGGGAAAGTGGTCATGGTTCTGGGCGGTTTTGGACTCTCTCAGACAGAGCTTCAGTCTGAGATCTATAAATATAACAAGGAAAGCACGAAATATCGCATTGAGACCAAGGATTATTCGGATTTGATCGATTACTCGGAAATCACAGAACAAACGGACTACATGAAGATATACGCCAAGGCTGTCGAGCAGCTTTACCTGGACATGATCAACGGAGAAGGTCCGGATATTCTGATGGGGGGATCCGAACTGAATTCTTTGGAACGTTTCGAAGCCAAGGGACTTCTCGCCGACTTGTATAAGCTTGCGGAGAAGGACGAGGATTTCAACAAAGAGGACTATATTCAGAGTGTCCTGGCGCTTTTCGAGCGCGATGGTAAGCTGTATCAGTTCCCAACGAGCTTTTCTATGCAGGGTCTGGTCGGACCGACGCGTTTGATCGGAAAACGGACCGGTTGGACGGTGGATGAATTCAGTGAGATGGTGAATAATCTGCCCGAAGGGGTTTACACACTGGTGAATTATGATCAAAGCCGGCTTCTTCAGGATAGCCTGTCGTTGTCGATGGGTTCTTTCGTGGACTACGGAAAGAACGAAGTCCGATTTGACTCACCGGAATTCTATAAACTTCTGGAATTCGCCAAGACATACGGATCTGATGTAGTCGAAAATCCCATGCCGATGGATGACATGTATGCAGACGAGGGTTACATCGATGAGTGGGAGCTGATGAGTCAAGGTAAGCTCGCACTGCGTAGTGCGTACCTTTACAGCCCGTCCGAAATTTCATACATGCGATTTGAGTTCGGAGAGCCGGTCACATATGTCGGATATCCTTCTTCGAGTAAAGCCGGCATGTCCTGCTCCGCGAACCAAACGTACGCGATCAGCAGTGAATCCCCGAATCAGGAAGCCGCATGGGAATTTATCGGTTATTTCATCAGTGAAGAAACACAGACGGCAAGACCTGAGTATTCCGATACCCCCGTTCACAAGGCGGCATTGGACGCTCTGATCGAGAAACTCCTGAAGCCGCGGGATGATGAATACGGTTATTGGTACGGAGAACAATTGACCCGTGAGGATGCGGATCAGTTCCTGACTTTGGTTGACTCGATATCTACGCTTTCGGGCGCGGACATCGAGATCATGTCGATCGTTCAGGAAGAAATCCCGGCATATTTCAAAGGAATGAAGAGCGCTGAGGATGTGGCCAAAATCATCCAGGACAGAGTACAGACACTCGTCAACGAGAGATCATAAAATATCAACCGGAGGCATAAGAGACATGACGGTTTCCGAAATCGGAAAAACCGAAATGAAGAGCGGCGTCCCGAAGAGG
>CAYPAL010000146.1:0-2842 GCA_964408695.1 uncultured Oscillospiraceae bacterium
GAGAGATTCGAGTCATGGTCAAGCCTGAGTTGGTCAGCGATCCCGAGATGATTTTGAAAGCTCGGGAGATCTGTAAAAAGATTGAGGAAGAACTTGATTATCCGGGACAGATTAAGGTTAATATCATTCGCGAAACCCGAGCATCCGACATTGCCAAGTAGATTTTGCACGATCCAATCAAAAAGTCCCGGTCCGAAAGGACCGGGACTTTATTCTTTTCAGACCTAGGATGTAAGCATATCGGCGATTTGTGGTAAAATGAATCGATTATTGTCGGAGGGTTTTGATTTGATCGTTTTATTCATCGGTGATATAGTCGGCCAGCCCGGACGTCGAATTCTGAAGGACCGTTTGAGCGAATTGAAGCGTCGTTACAAAGCCGATGTTTGTATCGCGAACGCTGAAAACGCGGCTGCCGGCTTTGGAATTACCGCAAGCATCGCCAAGGACATATTCGCCTCCGGAGCGGATTACATCACCATGGGAAATCACACTTTTGCCAGAACGGACTTTTTATCGCTCGCACCGACAGAATCAAGGATCGTAAGGCCGGCAAATGTATCCTCCGACTGGCCGGGTTTCGATTATGCTTTGTTCAGCGGGAAAGAAAAAGGAAATCTCTTGATCCTCAATCTCATGGGAAGAGTGGGAATGGATCCGTGCGATTCTCCGTACCGCTGTGCTGACGCTCTACTAGAACGATACAAGAAATCTCTCGGCGCATCGATGGTACTCGTAGATTTTCATGCCGAAGCTACATCCGAAAAGGTTGCGATGGGCTTTTATTTGGACGGAAGAGTATCGCTGGTATTGGGGACCCATACCCATGTGCAAACTGCGGACGAGAGGATCCTGGAGCGTGGAACGGGTCATATATCCGACGTCGGGATGACAGGTGCGGTCAACAGTGTTCTCGGGATGGATGTGGACGCGTCCTTGCGTCGCTTAGTCGAATGTCTTCCATCGAAATATCAGACCGCCGAAGGCCCTTCTATGATCAACGCCGTTGCGGCGGAGTTGGATCCGGTTTCGGGGAAATGTCTTCGTATTGAACGAATTTTCGAAAAGGAGTCGTCGATATGAAATCAAGAGGAAACAAGATGATATATTTATTGGTCGCTGTTCTGGTCGTCATCGATCAGGTCGTTAAGTTCATTATCGTTAACAACGTTGACGTCCACGAGAAGATCCCGGTGATCGCGAACTTTTTTTCGATCACCCATGTCAAGAATACCGGCGGGGCTTTTAGTTTTCTTGCCGAAAAGGGCTGGGGGATCTATTTTCTTGCCTCTATGTCTCTGGTCATTTCCGTAATTCTTTTAGTGGTCATCTCCCGTCTCAAGGGAAAGGAGATGTATTGGATACGTTTGGCGACGGCCGTCCTTGCCGGAGGTTCGATCGGCAATATGATCGACCGTTTTTTTCGCCGGTCGGTCGTTGATTTTCTTATGTTTGATTTCGGCAAATATACGTTTCCGGTTTTCAATGTTGCCGATATGTGTATTGTTGTCGGTTCTTTTTCCCTCGCTTTATTCCTGCTTTTCGATAAGCGGTTGATGCGGGAGGAAGATGGGGATTCCGAGACCGTTGATAAAGCAGGAGAAACGGCGGCTGTCGGATCCTCGGATGAATCATCGGATTCAGAATCCGCAGGAGAATAAATGGAATATTACTTAATATTTGAATCGGAGCCGATTCGGCTCGATCAATATCTTTCGAAAATCTTGCCGGATACATCAAGGACCCAAGCGGCCCATTTAATTGAGTCCGGTGCTGTTATGGTGAACGGAAAATTCGTTAAGTCTTCTTTTAAGCTTTCAAAAGGCGCGGAAATTACCGTCAATGTTCCGGAGCCGGTATTGTCAGACATCGAACCGGAGGACATCCCGCTCGATATTGCTTATGAAGACTCTGATTTATTGGTGATCAACAAGCCGCAGGGGATGGTGGTTCATCCGGCTCCCGGACACTATTCGGGCACTCTGGTCAACGCTTTGATGTTCTACTGTAAAGACAGTCTATCGGATATCAACGGAACGATTCGACCCGGGATCATTCATCGGATCGACAAGGATACGTCCGGGCTCCTTATCGTTGTGAAGAATAATCGGACCCATGCACAAATGGCCCGTCAGATCGCCGATCACGATGTGGTCCGAACCTATCGTTGCTGTGTACATGGCTCCGTTGATTCGGATAAGGGCACGATCGATGCTCCGATCGGTCGTTCGAACGCGGACAGAAAGAAAATGTCGGTTAAGGGATCCGGCAAACCGGCGGTCACTCATTTTGAGGTACTTCAGAGATTTTCGCAGGCAACGGATCTGTCCGTCGTTCTGGAAACAGGAAGAACACATCAAATTCGAGCACACATGGCATTCATCGGACATCCCGCGATCGGAGATCCGGTGTATTCCGGGAAAAGACCGACATACGGATTGGTCGGACAAGCCCTTCACAGCAAGTCATTGCGTTTTGTTCACCCAGGTACCGGAGAGATGGTCTGCGTGGACTCCGATTTACCGGAGTACTATCGATCGTTGATCATTCGATTGTCTTCCGAAGAACGAACAAAGAACGACGAAACATGACGATTGATGCTCCTCGAGAAACCATTATATCCGGTCACTTATGATATACTTTTATCAGGTTAATTTTGTTTGGCGAGCAGGGGAGAGATTTGCTCTTTCATTACTCCACATGACTGAAAGGTACAGTCAATGACCGAATCAAGACTTCAGATTTCGGAAAGAATCTTTACACAAGGGCTCCATTCGGTCATCTCGGTGGACCATGCCGCCTTGATCGCACTGGAAGAGATCCTTTTCGTCACCATTCAAAC
>CAYPAL010000147.1:0-2829 GCA_964408695.1 uncultured Oscillospiraceae bacterium
AAGAAACCAAGGCGGAAGCTAAGGCGGAAGCTAAGGAAGAGGCCAAGGCGGAAGCCAAGGAAGAAGCTAAGGCGGAAGCCAAGGAAGAGGCCAAGGCGGAATCCAAGGAAGAGGCCAAGGCGGAAGCTAAGGAAGAGGCCAAGGCGAAAGCTAAGGAAGAAGCTAAGGCGGAAGCCAAGGAAGAGGCCAAGGCGGAAGCTAAGGAAAAGGCCAAGGCGGAAACTAAGGAAGAGGCCAAGACGGAACCTAAGGTCAAAGCCAAGGTAGAAAAAGCTCCCGCAGTGACCGAAGAAGCTAAGGCAGAACCTGTCGCTGAAGCGGCAAAGGAGCCCAAGCCTGCCAAGAAGACCACGAAGCCGACCACAAAGAAGGCTGCGGTAACCGAAGAAGCAAAAGAGATCAAAGAGTAATCAGCCGGAGAACGGTAAATTAATGGAGGAAGAAAGAAATGGCCAGTACAAAAATTGAGAAGATCCTTGAAGAAGTGAAGTCCCTTTCCGTTATGGAGCTCTTTGAGCTTGAGAAGGGTATTGAAGATGCGTTTGGCGTATCCGCCGCCGCTCTTGCCGTTGCTGCTCCCGCTGCCGGTGGAGAAGCCGCCGGTGCCGCTGCTGTTGAGCAGACCGAGTTCACCGTCGTTCTGAAGAGCGCCGGAGCCGCGAAGATCGCCGTCATTAAGGCTGTTCGCGAAGTCACCGGTCTGGGTCTGACCGAGTCCAAAGCCTTGGTCGACGGCGCACCGAAAGCAGTTAAGGAGAACGTTTCCAAGGACGAAGCCGACACTGTTGCTGCCAAGCTCAAGGAAGCCGGCGCTGAGGTCGAGATCAAGTAATTCCAAGCCGCATTACAAAAGAAAAAGACTTCCGGGATCATCTGACTCCGGAAGTCTTTTTATTGTTATGAACGAAGAATCGAGCCCCGAGAGACCGCCCGACTCGATCGGTAACATCAATCCACGCGCCTTAGCCTCAAGTTCGATCTCCCCAAAGTGGCACCATCTGTCGAAAATCTTTCGATTCCTCAGCACTCAAAATTCGGCCGTACCATTGCCCGGAGGGTAGCTTTCGCAGAAGACACAACTCGCCTCCGGAGCCCTTGTGTTCTTCAGGCGAAATGAAGGAGCCATCAGCTCTTCTCGATCGTCCGATCTGCCATAGCGGCGGAAGGAGAAGCTCGAGTTCAACCGGGACGCGGAATGAGTCGCCCTCGATCCCGCTCATCTCAGGGAAATCGTCACTCTCTGCACAAGACGTTTCCGGGCATGAAACATCTATATATGAACTTCGCATGATTCGCAGTCCGAAGGCATATTTCAAATTGGATGCGTTCAGTAACTCCGCCGGCTCAAACCGGTCCGCAAAAACATCTCCGAGCACCAGATCGAACCACTTCAAGTAAGGAGCTTTCTGCAAAACCGAACAGGGATCATCCCCGGCTGACAACTGCTCTCTTCGAAAACTCACGACTTCCCGAAGAATTGCGCACAGAATCTCCCGGCTTCGCTCATCCGGGAACTCGACAGGTGCCGTCGAAGCGCCGGAAGCGAGACGGATCCGGCAGATCCCGGGTGAATCAGGAATGGCCGATTTCGCTTGATATTGTCGAACGCATGTCTCGAATCCAGTCATAATGACTCCTTCCGTATCGATAGTAGGGTCTTTTTTGCGGGCAAAACCCGCGAATTTGCGACAATTGATGCAAAAACAAACAATTTATTAGAATTATGCTGTTTATTACATTGTTTCATAAACCTCTCTGTGGTAAAATATCAACAATCTTTTGTGATACTGCGTTTATCTTAGGGGGGCTATGCATTGTTCACGCGTTCTTTTCTTGTGCGGCTTTCGTCGGTCACGATCGCCTTATCCATGCTACTCCAATCCTCCGTCATCGGCTTCGCTCCGCGAACCGAGGCGGCACAGAGACTGAAGAAGAATGAAGCTCCGAGACTCGAGAGCGCGTACACCATCACCGGCGGAAAGAGGACGTTGCGAATCGTCTTCGATCAGCCGGTTCGATTTGTCGGAGAAGACCCGGCGGATTTCATCTTTGTCGCCGACGAGGATTCGGACGAGCAGGTCGCGCTGTCGACCCTTCCAAACAGTTTTGCGGCGGTCTCGCCCGAGAGCTACGGCGGACACGAGTTCGCGACGGCCTTTGATTTGTTTTTCGAAAACGACCTCCCCCAGGTCGGAACGCTGAATATTTCCTCCCCCGATACCAATAACCGCGGCAAGGTCAAAAACATTTCGGTCATCAAGGACATGCGCGGAACTTCGTTGGCGGTAAGTGCGGGCACGACCGCCGCCGCGGAATACGAGATCCCTCTTTTACTCTTAGGCAGTACCGTTGTCGCGCCCGATCAGGCGGTCCTGTTTTTTAACTACGACATCGACTTCGGGACTATAAATCCGGAGAATTATATCTGGGCGGACGACGCCGCATGGGACGGCGACGGTACTTTTGAAGAGGGCATCCGAGCCCTTTCGTGTACGGAGATCGACGGCGTCGGCGCTCTTATTACCTTTGACGGGAACCTTCCGACGGACGGAACGATCAAGCTTATGGATCCGAGTCCGCTCAATATCGCCGACGGCGTCAACGAGCTTTTTGTCTCCGACCCGGCCGGTGTGTTCTTAAGCGCTTTTGACGAGGGCCCTTCGGGCGACATCACCGCCTGCCCGTATGAGGGAAATTACCTTCACATCGTCGACATCCAAACCGACGACAGCAACAGCCTTCTGGTGACGTTTTCCGAGCCGGTCCGCTTCACCTCGGACACCGCGTTTGAAGATATCTACGCGACCAATATGGGGATGGAGAACGCCG
>CAYPAL010000148.1:0-2825 GCA_964408695.1 uncultured Oscillospiraceae bacterium
CTGAGAATTATGAAAAATTCCGGGAAAGCGTGTTTCGGTCCTATCGCGTGGGTCTTCTGCACGGCGGGATGTCGCCCGACGACAAGGACGCGGTCATGCGGGGGTTTGCTGACGGACTCGTAGACCTTTTGGTTTCAACGACGGTGATCGAGGTCGGTGTCGATAATCCCAATGCGTCTCTCATGGTCATCGAAAATGCAGAGCGCTTCGGACTGGCGACGCTCCATCAGCTCAGAGGACGGATCGGTCGCGGACCACACCGTTCGGTGTGTATACTGAAATCGGACAGCGAGGAAGAACTCGCTCTCAATCGGCTCAAGACGGTCTGCTCGACGACGGACGGATTTGTCCTCGCCGAAAAAGATCTCGAACTGCGCGGGCCGGGCGATTTTTTCGGGACGCGACAGCACGGACTGCCCACTTTACGCATCGCGAATCTTTATCGGGACGCCGGCCTTCTGGCCAGTATTTCCCAAACGGTCGACGAGCTTTTCAGAGAAGAAGGCGGCCTGACACATACAGAATCCGCAAGGCTTTATGACGCGTTTCGCCGTCGCTTCGGCTTGGAGATGGATCGGCCGCCGCTTTAAAGGAGAATAATCATGCCAAGAGTCGTTTCAGGAAAATACAAAGGAGCGCGCCTCAATGCGCCAAAGGGCGAAAAAACGCGTCCGACATCGGACAAGGTCAAGGAAGCCCTGTTTTCGATCATTCAAATGCGTCTTCCCGGTGCCGGATTTCTGGATCTGTTTGCCGGGAGCGGACAGATCGGGCTTGAGGCGTTGAGCCGAGGAGCTGCCGAGGCGGTCTTAGTCGAGCATAGCCGGAGCGTTGCGGCGGTCATTTTCTCCAATATCGAGAAGCTTCACGCCGAGAAAGAAACGGAGGTCATCGTCTCGGACGTCCCGACGGCGCTTGTTAAACTCGCGAACGCCAAGAGACGATTTGACCTAATTTTCATGGATCCGCCATATACGGAAACCGCTGCGATCTTCAAAAAAACAGCGGCTTACATTGCGGAAAACGATCTTCTGAACGACGGAGGAATGCTGATTATCGAGCATTCCGCCGATACGGTTTTGGAAGGAAATGTAATCAACTTGACATTGACCAGATGTTGTAAGTACGGATTGACTCTGCTAACATTTTATAACAGATAGGATGATTTGGGGGTTGTTAGCGTGAAGACCTTTTTGTTCCCAGGAAGTTTTGATCCTTTTTCGCTGGGGCACCAGGACATCGCAAGAAGGGCGGCAAGGCTATGTGACCGCCTGGTAGTAGCCGTTTTGAAGAATTCCGATAAAGCACCCGTCTTTACGGCCGATGAGCGCGTTTCGATGGCTAAGACCTGCCTTTCAGGGATCGACGGCGTCGAAGTGATCCTGTTTGAGGGTCTTCTTGTGGATCTGTATCGCAAGCTAGGAGCCTATGCGGTAGTGCGCGGTCTGCGAGGGGAGTCTGATTTTCGAATCGAGGCGGAGATGGCGGCAGTCAATAAGTTGCTCTTTCCGGAATACGATTTAATCCTTCTCCCGTGTAATGCGGACATGGTTTTCATCAGTTCGTCCACAATAAAAGAGGTCGCTGTTTTCGGCGGAGATATATCAAAAATGGTGAACCCTAAGATCGTCGATTTTGTGCAGTCCAAGATATTGGAAAGGAAGGCAATGAATTGATGGAGGAGTATGGAGCACAGGACAATGTCCGTTCAAATCGGTCCAGCGAGACGGATTTGTTTGAATTGCTCGATCAGCTTCAGGAGACGGTGACCCAGGCCAAAGGACTTCCTTTTTCAGATAACTGTGTCGTTGATCGACAGGATGTCTTGTATTGGATCAACCAGATCCGGGAGAATTTGCCCGAGGAAGTTCGTCAGGCACGTTGGATCGTCGAACAGAACCGACAAATCGTCGCCAGTGCGCGCCAGAAGGCGGAGAGCATTTTGCGTGAGACGGAGCAACGCTCCGCGATCATGGTCGATGAGCACGAGATCACGCTTCGAGCCCGGGAAATGGCTCAGGCAAGCATTGATCAGGCGAATCAGGCCGCGTGGCAGATCCGCGTTGCTTCGACCGATTACGCAAGACAGCGGTTGACCGAGATCGAGAACCAATTGACGGAGATGCTCGTCAAGGTCCAGAAGAACAAGAAAGAGTTGAAATAGCCTCGCGGAAGGAGTATCCCAATGCTATTGGGGATTCGGATCAAGAATGCCAAATTATTCCTCGACGACCGCGCGGGTGCGCTTCTCGAGGATTTTTTATCGGGACATGTCAGTAACGGGCGATCGATGGCCGCCGGTATATCACCGGTCATTCCCCTGACGAATCTCAACGCGATCATCGGTCGGAATCAGTCCGGAAAGAGCTCGTTTTTCGATTGTTTATCCTTCATATCCGACTGCGTGATCAAAGGATGCGCGGAGGCATCGGTCATCCGGGGGCGCCCGGGTTTTTCGAAACTCTTATCGGCCGGAGCGGACCGGATGGAATTTGACCTGATGTTTCTGATGTCAAACGGCCATAATCCGACTTTGCCGGACAAGTATTATATTTCATACCGTTTCTCTTTGGTTCCGGACCATAACGGTAAACCTTCCTACGATTCCGAGAAGGTGCGGTATGGTATTAATCCGAACAAAGAGGATCACTATACAACGGTCCTGGACATCCAAAGAGGCAAGGGTAAGGTCATGTTCGGAGAAATGATGATCGACGCCAGTATTTTGGATCCCAGGCATTCCGCACTGAGATCCTACGGGAATATATTACAGTGTGCCGTTCTGAATGCCCTGCAAAGGGAGATCACGCACTGGTATTTCTGTC
>CAYPAL010000149.1:0-2819 GCA_964408695.1 uncultured Oscillospiraceae bacterium
GTCCTGCGCAAGGCGTTCGCGATCGGGATGTCCGCTTTTGCGATGCAGAGCGTCGCATCGATCGTACAGATGATCTCGACGCGGCAGTTGGCTTCCCTCGGCGGAAACCTGGCGATTTCGGCCATGACGGTGATCAACTCCGTTATGATGTTCGCGCTGATGCCGGTCATCGGTGTCGGCCACGGAGTCCAACCGATCATCGGGTACAACTACGGAGCCCGGAATTACCGGCGTGTCCGAAGCGCGTTTTTCGCTGCGTCCGCGCTCGCGACCGTCTTCACGATCGTCGGTGCTTTGATCATTCAACTGAATTCGCGCGAGATTTCGGCGCTTTTCGGGGAGAATCACGCGGAGTTGATCGACCTGACCGCTCCGGCCATGCGCATGGTCCTGCTCATGCTGCCGATCATCGGCTTTCAGATCATGGGCGGACACTACTATCAGTTCATCGGACGTTCCATCATATCGCTGGTCCTGACGCTGATGCGCCAGGCGATTGTTCTGATCCCGCTATACTTTATTCTGCCGTATTTTTTCGGCCTTAAGGGGATCTTTATCGCCAATCCCGTGGCCGATTCAATGACGATGGTCCTGACGGTGCTGGTCTTCTTCTACGAGATGAATCGGCTGTCGAAGCTGATCAAGGGGGAAGAAGCTCCCGCTCAGATACCCGCAGCGGAATGATTTCAAAGCGTCGGGACGCTGTTTTGCCCGCGCGAAAAGAATCGGTCCCGGCTAACGGCCGGAACCGATTTTATCTTTTCTCAAGGGTATATTCCGACAACTATTTTCCATCTTCCTTCGGTGGGGCGGAAACGGGCGGAGGATCCTGCCCGGCCGGAGGCGTCTGTTTGATTGAAGGAGCCTGTACCGTCGGAGGAGTATAGCCGCGCGAGGGAGCGCGTTTAACGGACTTGAGAGAATTCTTTTTGATGCGCTTTACGATCAAGACAATGACGAATACGATCGCGCCGACGATCAGAAGCGGAACCAAGATATAACTCAGGAGGATCAGGATGAATCCGAACGCATTGACCACAAAGGTCAGGCTGTTTTTGAAACCCTTTGTGATATTCGTTCCGATGTATTCCAGATCCCAGCGTGCGAGAATACCCTTATCGGCTTCCGCCTCGGGGGATTTAGGAACGAAGATCTCGGTGAGCGAGACCGTTACGGTCGAAAAATCCACCATGTTGTCGAAGTAACGAAGCTGACCCTTATATACTTCGATCTCTTGCTGAACAATATTGAGCTCGGAGCGAACGGCCAGAATGTCCGCGATCTCCGTTGCCTGCTCCATGATATCGAGCAATTGTTTTTCCTGGGCTTCCGCGTTTGCGAGCCGGGAGCTGATATCGACATATTGCATCGTGATATCTTCGGACGAGAGATTGTTGCTCAATATCTTACCGAGTCCGCCGATCCGGGTGCTCAGTTCGCCGAGCTTTTCGGGCGGTATCCGTAAGGTGATGGTGCCTGAGATCCGGTCGCGGTTCTGATAGTCCGAGCCGGAAACGAAACCGCCAAGCCCGGCTGCCGCTGAGGAGATCTCCTCCATGGCGTCCTTGACGTTTTCCACCTCGATCGCCATATTGGCGGTATAAATGATCTTCTTGCCGGAAACCTCCGGAACGTCCGGATTCACATCCGGAACATAACTCCTGTCTGAATCGGTGGCGGATTCGCTTCCCTTATTCTCGGAATATTCCGGGGAGATCGCATAGTCGTCTTGCGGAGACGCACTCGATGTCTGCTCTGCGGCGCATCCGGAAAGAAGGCACAGAAGCATTGTGGCTGTTACCAACAGGGATAAAACTTTTGTTTTCATCATCTTTTCCTCCTCATAACCTTCAACCTCATTATCATTTCTTCCGCTCCGGGTGTCAATGAACGGACGATTCACGGGGCGGATCGTGACGCTTCGATCTGCGGTCATCAAATAGACGATTCATCCGTCCGAAGTATTGCATCGGCTCTTAAATCATGTTAGAATCTCCTAGTCTGTAAGAAAAAAGATGGAGGTGAAGGGTATGCCGAACAATAAATCCGCAATCAAGCGCGTTCGTGTCAACGAGAAGAAGAACGCACAGAACAAGATGATGAAGAGCGAGCTGCGCACGGTGATCAAGAAGGCGAAGGCCTCTGTCGCCTCGTTGGATGAACAAACCGACGTTTTGGTCAAGGACGCTCAGAAAGCCATTGATCAAGCCGCCGCGAAGAATTTGATCCATAAGAAGGCCGCCGATCGGAAGAAGTCGCGCATGGTCAAGGCTGCGAATGCCGCCAAATCTGCCGAGTAATTCGATTCGTATAATAATCGGGTATAATTATAAAGGGGTTGTCTCGAACGAAAGTTATGAGACGGCCTCTTTTTCGTGCGAGAAGCCCCTGAAAAGACGCATTTTTCCGGTGTAGGCTGTGGACATACGACTAATAAATATGCTATGGTAGAAATAATATTTGATCAGTTAACCGAAATCAAATCCGGGGACCCGTTACGATGGCAGTCGCAAGTTTCTCTTGCGTATGACCATAAAAAAATTGAAAGGAAGAACAAATTATGCAAAACAAAATTTTGAAGATCTGCGGTATTCTTATGATCATAGGCGGAATCATCAGTATTCTCGGCGGAATTATCTTGTTGGCCGGAGCTGGATTACTGAGTGCTGTAGCCGAAGAAGCGGATGTCGAGGTGAATGCGAGCTTGCTGACATTCGCGAGTATCTTTGCGACCATAAGCGGCGTGGTCAGCCTGATCGCCGGTATTCTCGGAGTCAAGTATTCGGCGAAGCCCGAGAAGGCCAATATCTGCATTATAT
>CAYPAL010000150.1:0-2769 GCA_964408695.1 uncultured Oscillospiraceae bacterium
TGGATTATTCCGGCGTCGTCGGGATGGGCCGGGACGGTATTCCGACCGCGTTTAAATGCAGAAACGCAGAGAGTATCGGAGTGGAGACGCTTTTGGTTAACGCTTGCCAGAGCGAGCCTTATCTGACCTGTGATATTCACCTCCTGCGCGAACAAACCGAGCGTGTCATTCAGGGAGCCTTCGTCTTATCCGGACTTTGCCGCGTCAAGCGAGTCGTATTCTGTCTCCTCGATAAATGGGAGACAGAGCTTTCCGCTTTACAGGAAAGCATTCAAAAATACCGCGAGCATTATCCGGATCGTGATCTGAGGATTCGGCTCTTCCGCTCGCGATTTCCGCAAGGCTTTGATAAATTGCTCATCAAGGCTCTGTACGATGTTGAGCTTCCGGTCGAAGCCTCATGCGAAGAAGATGCCGGTGTTGTTATTTTCAACGCCTCTACTTGCGCGGCCGTATGGGACATGGTCGAGCGGAATCAACCTTTGACCTCGCGGGTGATTTCAATATCAAGCGATACGGCCATCGGTCATAATGTTCTGGTGCCGATCGGAACTCGGGTGAGTGAGGTTTTGGAACGTGTACCGGGTGCCGCATCGGCAAGGCGGATCATCATGGGAGGAGCGATCACCGGGACCGCGCTTCGTAGCACAGAAGTTCCCGTCACGAAGACGACATCCGGTATTGTTATGATCCGCAACTTTGAACCGCCGAAAACCGCATGCATTCATTGCGGATCCTGTGTGGATGCTTGTCCGGTAGGGCTTCTGCCGTATTTATGCGAAGGGTTGCTCCGCGCCGATGAAAGTGAAGCGATCCGGTACGAAAATATCCAAAACTGCATCTCCTGCGGTGCGTGCTCGTATGTCTGTCCCGCGGGCATTGACCTGTCTGCCCGGATCGGGGAAGCCGCCGAGCGCTTAAGGAGGGAGCAATAATATGGTCGAAATGAATGCTCCGCACATCCGAAGAACGCAAAACGCGCCGCAGATCTATCTGGATGTAGTCATCGCGCTCTTGCCCTGTTGTGTCGCCGCGATATACGCATACGGGATGCGTGCCGCAATTTTGCTCTTATGGGGCGCTCTTTTACATGCTTTGACGGATCACTTTTTTTCGCGGTTCGTCCGACGGGAACAAGTCTATCTCGATCTAAGCGGACTCATAAGTGGGCTGGTCCTTGTTTTATTATTGCCTCCGACCGTCTCGATATGGGCGGTAGCGGCAGGCGTTCTTTTTTCTTCTGTCGTGGTCAAGCAATTTTTCGGAGGCGTCGGCAGTAATTTATTCAATCCCGCATTGGCCGGCCGTGCGTTTCTGGCTGTCGCTTTTTCGGAAACAACAAGTACACTCGCATATCCTTTTTCGGATCGCTGGAGCCTTGACACACTGATAACGGGACCTCGGGACGCCGTTTCCGCGGCGATCGGTCAACCCGACTGGCTTGAGATCCTGTCCGGACTTCTTCCGGGTGCGATGGGGCTTACTGGCGCTATGTTTGCGGCGGCGGGGGGCGTGTATCTCGTATACCGAGGAATATTGAAATTGCAGGCACCTCTGTCTTATTTGATCACGATCTTCGCCGGTTATTGGGTTTTTTTTCTGGACGGGGCATCGGTCGGCGGCATGCTGAGGCTTTTTTTGACTTCCGGCGTCGTGTTCTGCGCCGCGTTTGCGCTCGGTGACTTTTCGACCGTTCCGATCTCCGGTTCGGGACGGATCGCATTTGGCATCGGAACGGGCATTTGGACGCTGATGATGTTTGCGTCGGGTCAAACGAGCCTTGCGATCGTATTTCCGGTTCTCATGATGAACGGAGTAACACCTGTACTTGAATTTTATATCCGACCTCGTATTTTCGCGCAACAGTCCTGGTATTCCCGGGAAGCGGAAAATACCGACGGGCAGGAAAGCGCAACGGATCCGACTGACGATAAAGAAGGGGAAGCGGAGGTGAGCGTATGACCCGGGCGGATATTCGAGCCGTTCTTATTCGGGCCGGTATCATGATATTGGTCTCGATCCTGTTTATCGTTATGCTCGGACAATTCCTCCGCGACAGGGCATTTCGCGCCGAACAATCAAGTTTGAGCGAGAAACTGAACTTTTTCCTTCCGGCGGACAGATATGAAGAGATAAAGAGCGACGCCAATGTCATTCATCCGTCCGTTCAAGCCTTTTATCTGGCTCGCGACACTGCCGGTAAGGTGCTCGGTTTCATCATAGATGTCATGGTCGAGGATGAGGACGGCAGGATCAATTCGCGAATGAGCATCACTCCGGACGGTGAAAAAATCATCCTCTTACGGATCCTGAACGAGGACGGGGACATATCGAATGACCCCGCCGCACTTGAATTATGCGAGCAGTTGGAGGGCGCCCGAATCCCGGTGGCACTCAGCTCCCAAATGTCCGTCGAGGTATTGACTCAGAATGATTATCCTCCTGTTCCCGGGCTTCATGACGGCACTTTTTACGCGGAGGCTGAGGACTACGATGCAGATTCTTATCTGGATTTTGTTGAAATCAAGGTGACCGCGGGGCGGATCGTCTCGGTGCTTTGGGACGCGAGACATGAGGATGAGGCGGAGCCGAATCGTGTGAAAGCCTCGGTATCCGGCGCCTTTTCACTCGGGGAAAACCAACCGATGTGGGCTCAGCAGGCATACGATATTCAAAACAAGTTCTTGGAAGTTCAGGATCCGGAGAAGTTGGCCATCAAGTCGGACGGAACGACGGAAATCGTAGAAGGGGTGCGCATGGATGTGCACG
>CAYPAL010000151.1:0-2736 GCA_964408695.1 uncultured Oscillospiraceae bacterium
GTTGTATTGGGATATACCGTGGTGTTTTTCGGGCTCGCGGCTATTGCTTTGCGGCGAAAAATGGGAAGCGACAAAGCGTGAAATCCCAAGTGTGTCGTCCGAACGACCGATGTCCGAATTATGGAGTATGGCAGTGTCCCTTTTGAAATCGCAAGGCTCGAAAATGGTGACGAGACCTTAGAGGACTGGCAAATCAGCCGTGCCGGCGTTTTTGAAGGGGAAACAATAGACGTATTGGGCATGGCAGATTCATCTCTGGACGGTTACACTAAGTTGTTTCTGGAAGTTTTTGAAGTCGTTGAATACCTGTAAATGCCTCATTTGGTGCAATCAAGAACAATCAACGGAACACTCATCTCATCTTCTGTCATTCCCGCATGAGCGGCCTTGAACGCCTCGTGATTTGCAGGAGGAGAAGCCTCAATACTTATATCGCCAAAAGCAACCGCAAGATAATCGCCGATAAACCCCATCGAGCGCGGGTTGATTGTGCCGGCTCCAAAAAGTTCCTTTTCGAGCACCTGCTCCTTGGAGTATAACTGATAATAATCGCTGAAGTGCGTCTTGAAGGATGTTTCAAATTGCTCCCTCTTCTCTTCTTTTACGAAAAAGGTCATAGCGCGTGATTCAATCGACGGCGTGCGCAGAAGGCACTCTGCGATGTCCGGATAATCAGCCATAAATAGCCATGTGGTATCCACAAGTCCATGGTCGGCAGTCACGATCACCAGTGTATCCTCGAGCCTTCTGCATAACGCTTTCACTTCATTGTTAATCTCTGATATATCCGCCGTAATCTTTTTATGCGTTGTACCGTTTTCATGCATGTCATCGTCCGGTTGATGCCAATAGGTGTAGATGTATTTCTGTCCATCCTTGGCACAAAGCTGTTCAACAGTATTGCAAATATCGTTTACGCCCGTGCTCTTGAACGATGAAAATGGAGAAACAATGTAGGTGCCGACGTTGTTGCTTGTTGCTTCCGATATTTTTTCGCCGACACTTTTGTATGGAATAAATTGACGAGCCACGTTGTAGTCTGCCGCACTTTGGCCGCCTGTTCCCGAAAGAGTATTGGGGAAAATGTTGACGTTAGCGCTGACTTCATCAAAATATAAGCTCCATCCGAGCCAACCGTGTTCAATGGGAGACAGGCCGGTTTCCATGGTAATGGTCGCGGCGGTCGTCGTCGGCGGAAAGACCGACGAAATCGTGCGCTTGAGATGTTTATATAAAAATGCGTCCGGGGGTAGATGCTTTTCCATAATCGCGGTTCCCATGCCGTCAAACAGCATGACGACAAGGTTTTTATAATTCTTTGAAAGTATGGCATCAAGCTCAGGAAGCGTTCGATGAGATGACGACACCCCGTAATGTTTGAGTACCGAGGTGATCAATGAAAGAAGGCTGTTATCATAATCAATTTTCATGCTAATCTATTGCCTCACTGTGAGCATAAGCTGTGACGATTTTATCGTTTTGCGCACACCTAAATCAAACTGAAAACGATGTCGGTTATGCTTGATTTCAGCTTAGGGGAATCTTCCTCCGCCCTTCCCCGGCGGGATCCCGTAATCCTTGAGCGGCTTTTCGAGCCAGATGACATCGAGCCATTTCCCGTCCTTGTACCCGATGTTATGGTATATTCCGACTTCGACAAACCCGAACGATTTGTGAAGTCCGATACTCTTGTCGTTCGGCAAAGTGATGCCAGCGTAGGCACTGTAATATTTGTAGTCATCAAGCGCCGCGAACAGACGCTCGTACAGCGCCTTCCCGATCCCTTTTTGGTGGTAATCCGATGCAACATAAACAGATACTTCCGCGCTGTATTGATAGGCCGCGCGCTCGCGATGTTTGGAGGCGTACGCGTAGCCGACCACTTTTCCGTCGACCTCGCAGACGAGATAGGGATAGTCGTTTTGAATTTTTTCGATCCTTTTCGAGAATTCCTTGAGGGTCGGAACGCTCGTCTCGAAGGTGATGGTCGTGTCGGTTACATAAGGGGCATAAATCGCAAGGATATCTGCCGCATCGGTTTCTCTTAACGGTCGTATGATTGTGTTCATGTTCCCTCTCCGCCCTTCGTTTTCATTCTTTGTTGATCGGTGAGCCGGATCCGCTCCCCGATCCGGATCGCCTTGGAGTCTTTCCCGTGCCCGATCTCATCCGTGTGCGCAATCGGCACATGGTCTACCGCAAACTCTTTCACCAGAGCGATCGCGTCCGGCTGACAATTATTTGCGTCCATTTGAGTAAATGTTCCGAGAAGGACTCCGCTCAGCTGCTCGAAGACACCCAGTTGTTTCAACTGCGAAAGATACGTGATCAACTGCGGAACTTCTCCGCCGAAGGATTCCAGAAGCAGGACCTTACCTTTGACATCGGGAAAGTACCGCGTTCCCGCGAGCTTCAAAAAACATCGTATATTGCCGCCGATGACGATCCCCTCCATCGACTCGCCACGGATGAAGCGAAAATCGGGACGGAAAAGTTCCTCTCCGCTCTCGAATCGACGACGCTGAAGTTCCTTGGCTTCCCTCACCAGGTTTTCGATCGAATAGAGAACACTGCTTTTCCCTGTCCGGGCGTAGATGGCGTTGATGACTGTGGTCAGATCGCTGTAGCCCCAGAAGACCGCCCGGCTTCTGCGGATCACTTCATAATCCAGGTCTTCCAATATCTGATTCGCGAGGTCCCCGCCGGAGATGTCATAGATTTCATCGATCCCGGGAT
>CAYPAL010000152.1:0-2711 GCA_964408695.1 uncultured Oscillospiraceae bacterium
TTTTCAAGCTTCGTTTCCAGCATGCGACCAACCAGCTGGAAAATCCGCTCCGCCTGAGCGCCGTACGGCGCGATATCGCCAGAGTGAAGACGATCATGCGCGAGCAAGAGCTTAAGGCTAAGAAGTGAAAGGGGATAAGCAGATGAGTGATCGTAATATCAGAAAGACGCGCATCGGTATCGTTTCGAGCGACAAGATGGACAAGACCATCGTCGTAGCGGTTACCGAGCATGTAAAGCACCCGCTGTACAACAAGATCATTAAGAAAACATACAAGCTGAAGGCGCACGACGAAGAGAATGCCTGCGGGATCGGCGACCGGGTCAAGGTCATGGAGACCCGACCTCTGTCCCGCGAAAAGCGCTGGAGACTGGTAAGCATTATCGATAAGGCCAAGTAATTTATGCTTAGAGGTCTTATGGCTGAAGGAGGAAGTGGAGCATGATTCAGGTTGAATCCAGACTAAGATCCGCGGACAACACTGGTGCGAAAGAATTGATGTGCATCAAGGTGCTCGGCGGAGCCAAAAGAAGATATGCAAACATCGGCGACGTGATCGTTTGTTCGGTCAAGACGGCGTCACCGGGCGGTGTTGTGAAGAAGAGCGATGTCGTTAAGGCAGTGATCGTTCGGACCAAGACCGGAGTGCGCAGAGCCGACGGATCGTACATCAAGTTTGACGAGAATGCGGCCGTTATCATCAAAGAAGACAAGAACCCGCGCGGGACCCGCATTTTTGGGCCGATCGCCAGAGAGCTCAGGGAAAAGGACTACATGAAGATTCTTTCCCTTGCTCCCGAAGTTCTGTAAGGAGGATGACCCATGGCTAATAAGTTACATGTCAAAACGGACGACAACGTAGTCGTTACCACCGGCAAGGATCGCGGTAAGAAGGGAAAAGTCCTTAAGGCTTTCCCTTCCAAAGGCAAGGTCATCGTCGCTGAGGTCAACATGGTCAAGAAGCACCAGAAGGCCAAAGGACAGAACAAGCCGGCGGCGATCATCGAGCGCGAGGCGGCTATTGATTCGTCCAACGTGATGCTGATCTGCCCCAAATGCAACGAGCCGACTCGTGTGTCCAAGGATTTTGCCAAGGACGGCACGAAGGTGCGCAAGTGCAAGAAATGCGGCGCTCAGATCGATAAAACCAAAAAGACTTCAGGCAAGGGGGAGTAAAGTATGTCCAGATTAAAAGAAAAGTATACATCCGAAATTGCACCCGCTTTGCGCGAAGCTTTCGGGTACAAGTCCGTGATGCAGATCCCCCGCCTCGAGAAGATCGTCCTGAATATGGGAGTCGGTGAGGCTAAGGAAAATGCCAAGGTGCTTGAGAACGCAATGCGCGACATGGCGACGATCTCCGGACAGAAGCCTGTCGTTACCATAGCCACAAAGTCCGTATCCGCATTCAAGCTTCGCGAAGGCATGAAGATCGGATGCAAGGTAACGCTTCGCGGAGAGAAAATGTACGATTTTCTGGATAGGTTGATCAGTGTTTCTCTTCCTCGCGTTCGCGATTTTCGAGGGATCAACCCGAATTCCTTTGACGGACACGGCAATTATGCAATGGGCATCAAAGAGCAGTTGACATTCCCCGAGATCGATTATGATTCGGTGGATAAGATTCGCGGAATGGATATCATTATCGTCACAACGGCACAAACGGATGAAGAAGCCCGACAGCTTCTGACCCTTATGGGTATGCCGTTTCGCAAGTAAGCAGGAGGAAAGAAAAGAATGGCTAAAAAGTCGATGATCCTAAAGGCCAAAAAGGCGCCGAAGTTTTCGACGCAGCAGCATAATCGTTGCAAGCTCTGCGGCAGACCCCACGCCTATATCCGAAAGTACGGCATCTGCCGTCTCTGCTTCCGCGATTTGGCATACAAGGGACAGATTCCAGGCGTCCGTAAGGCCAGCTGGTAAAGATAGCGAGGAGGAACACTTATGCAGATTACAGATGCAATTGCAGATATGCTGACAAGAATTCGCAATGCCGGCACGGCGGGTCACTCAACGGTCATCATACCGGCGTCCAACATCAAGAAGGCGATCGCTCAGATCCTTCTGGATGAAGGGTATATCAGCCGTTTTGAATGCGCGGAGGACAGCAAGCAAGGCACGATCAAGATCACGCTGAAGTATGCGGCCCGTAAGAGCGTCATCAAAGGCATTCGCCGGATTTCCAAGCCGGGACTGCGCGTATATGCCGACAAAGAAAACATGCCCAATGTTTTGGGTGGGTTAGGTGTAGCAATCGTTTCGACATCCAAGGGGATCATGACGGACAAGAGTGCCCGTACCCTCGGAGTCGGCGGAGAAGTAATCGCTTACGTTTGGTAAGCATCGAAAAGAAACTCTGAAAGGACGGAGGGAATCATCCCCCGCCGCAATTTTAAGAGCAGGAGGAGAAGAAAGATGTCCAGAATAGGCAAAATGCCGATTCCGATCCCGGACGGGATCGAAGTGAAACAGGATGGACAACTCATTACCGTTAAAGGTAAGGATGCACAGTTGTCCATGAACGTACATCCGTATATGAGCGTTCATGTGGAAGGAAACACCATTACCGTCACACGTTCCTCGGATGCAAAAGAACAGAGAGCGCTCCATGGCTTGACCCGTTCTTTGGTGAATAACATGGTCGTCGGATTGTCGGCCGGTTTTTCGAAAATTCTCGAGGTGAACGGTGTCGGTTACAAAGCGACAAAGCA
>CAYPAL010000153.1:0-2695 GCA_964408695.1 uncultured Oscillospiraceae bacterium
CAGCGAGATCGAATCCGCAAAATACGACCGCAGAATGACGGAGGAGCTTATCAATCTACTATCCGAAGGTGCCGGTATCATCGCGCAGATCGGGATATTCTTATTCGGCGCATTCCTTGCGATCACCGGCGATCAGATCACGCCGGGTATCGTTATTGTCTTTATGCAATTGATGTATTATGTCACATCTCCGATCGGTACTGTGCCGCCGATCCTGGCCAATCGAAAAGCTTCGATCGGGTTGATGAACCGGTTGGCGGAGGCCGTTCATGAGGAGATTCCGCAAGGCGGAAAAACGATCGACAAAGAACTGAACAAAGGCATCCGCATCCAAAATCTCAGCTTTTCACATGACGGCACCGAACGCACCCTCGAGGATATCACTTTGAAGTTCGAAAGGGGAAAACGCTACGCAATCGTCGGAAGATCCGGTTGCGGGAAGTCCACATTACTGAATCTGCTGATGCGTGGCTATGACAAATACGACGGTCAAATCTTCTTTGACGATGATGAACTGCAAACCATCAGTTTGGACTCTCTTTATGACCTGACATCGATCATTCAGCAGAATGTTTTTATCTTCAACAGCACGATTATGGACAATATAACCATGTTTCGTGAATTCGATCGCGAAAAGGTTCAGCGAGCGGTTGATGTCGCCGGATTATCGGACCTGATCCGTGAGCGTGGAGTCGATACGATTTGCGGTGAAAACGGGATCAATCTGTCCGGTGGGGAGCGACAACGAATTTCGATCGCACGATGTATTTTACGGGGAACACCGGTCATGCTGGTCGACGAGGCGACGGCGGCGCTTGACAGCGTTACGTCGTCCGCGGTATTGTCTTCGATCCTGAACATCGAAGGAATAACGGAGATCGTCGTCACGCACTATCTTGACGAGAGTCTGCTTAAGCGATTTGACGACATCATCGTCATGTCCGCCGGGCGTATCGTCGAGGTCGGGAAGTTCGACGAACTCATTCGGAAACAGGGGCTTTTCTCTTCCTTACTCAAGTTGTCGGAAGAGATGGATCTCTGAAAAACAAAAAAACGTGAAAGAGTGGTTCCGTCAGTAAAATCTATTTCAGGGGATGCGCCACTTGCTCCTATCAAAGCAAGCGATAAAGGATCCGGTACAGCGCTTCCGCATCATCCTTAGTAAGCGGAACGCACGAGGCCATTTTCCCGGGGATGCCCACGGCTTTTTCTTTGAGCGCTCGGCCGGCATCGGTCAGATAAATGCGGACGTTGCGCTCGTCCTTCGTGTCACGCTTGCGTTTGAGAAAGCCTTGTGCCTCCATTTTCTTCAGAAGCGGCGTCAGAGTTCCCGAGTCCAGAAGAAGTCTTTCTCCAAGCGCTTTAACGGATATACCGTCTCTTTCCCAAAGCGCCAACAAGGCGACGTACTGCGTGTACGTCAGGCCCAGCGGCTCAAGGAGCGGCGTATAAAGGCGGATGATCTTGCGCGATGCGGCATAGAGCGGAAAGCAAAGTTGGTTTTTGAGAAGAAGCGGATCATTTCCGGCTTCTTCTTGAAATATCCCGGCCGCTTCTATTGCGGACCCCGATTTTTTCGGGTCGACGATCTTCATTATGGCGCTCCTTTTCGAAAAGAAGGATGAGCCGCAGGCGAGGGGGCACTGCGGCTCACCGATAAATATTACAGAAGTTTCAGGATATGTTCCTCGAGATCCCCGGGTTTGACGGAAGGGGCAAATCGACCGACCACCCGACCGTCCCGATCGACCAGAAACTTCGTGAAGTTCCACTTGATATCTTTTCCGGAAAGCGTCTGAAGGAAGGACTTCATCTTCTTTTTGAAATCGCTGAATTCCGCATTCTCGAGATCGTCGGGCGCATTCTCCTTCAGATACGTGAAAAGCGGCTCGGCTTCTTTGCCGTTGACGTTGATCTTCGCGAACGTCTGAAACTTGGTTCCGAAGTTGATCTTGCAGAACTGCGCGACTTCCTCGTCGGTCCCCGGTGCCTGTCCGAGAAATTGGTTGCAGGGAAAGTCCAGGACCTCGAATCCGCGATCGCGATACTTGTCGTAGAGTTCCGAAAGCCCGTCGTACTGAGGCGTAAATCCGCAGCCGGTCGCCGTGTTGACGATCAGGAGCACCTTGCCCTTGTAGTCCGCCATCGGGACGTCTTCTTTTTGTGTGTTTTTAACCGTAAAATCGTATATATTCATGGATAGCACCTCCGATTCGTGTTTTCGAAAGATCGATTACAATTCAATTGTATCAAATCTATTATCGAAAAGCAATGCTCGCCCCTCCCGGTGTTATAATCAGGTCAGGGGGAAAAGGGAGGCCGACATGAAAAAGATACTCATATCCGCAATTCTTTGCGTGACACTGATCCTATCCATGACCGCGTGCCGGACCGATCAGCCGGGCGAGACGTCGACGGCTCCGACGAGCGCAGAGGCGACGTCCGTTGCAGAGGCGACCGAGCCGCTCACGTACAAAGTCCAATACTTTCGAACCGGCGGTTATGTTCCGGAAACAGAGTATCCCTATGTGGTGATCGTCCAAAGCGCGAAGGAACTCGCGGATTATATCTCGGAAAATAGAGATGAATTTGATTTCGAAAGCTGGGAAGCGACGGATACGGAAGAACGCGATGGTATGCTGACCGCAATTGACGCGTATGACGACGCCTTCTTTTCGAAAAACGCCCTGCTGAT
>CAYPAL010000154.1:0-2670 GCA_964408695.1 uncultured Oscillospiraceae bacterium
TCCGTTATTGATAGTACGAATATTCTATCATAATAAAAAAAAAGGGGCATCCTTTAACAGGTGCCCCTGGATCATTTTCCGGTGACATACTAGACAACAACAAATTGGTCAACAACAAATTCGCCGGCATTTGTTAACACTATTTTCAAGGATATTGTTTTACCTTTTCTTATTAAATCCTGATACTCGTTCGGAGGTACGATCGTTAACAGTTGTCCCTCAACCGTGGCTGATCCGCCCTCAATCGAAGAAACCGCCGTTCCCTCCGGAACGATAAATTGGATTGAAATCCATTCTTGATTGATCGTGGATGTGTTCGTTACCGAAAACGAGCATGCATAAGAATAAAGACCATCCTCAAACGTGGGCGTCGACTGTGTAAGAACGACACTCAGATTCGGATTATTTGCCGGCAAAATCGGAGTCGTATCCGTTTCGTCCTCTCCCGGATCCACCGGATCGGGGTCTACCGGATCGGGGTCTACCGGATCAGGATCTACCGGATCAGGATCTACCGGATCGGGATCCGGTTCGGGAGTATAACCGTCCGGCTCTCCGTAGCCTGCCCCACGTAATGCTTCGACTTGCGCTTTCGCCTCCATAAAGCCGTCCGAATAGTGAAGCTCGACGGCAGCCTTGGTATCCTTGGATTTTTGAATATTTTGAACGATCGTCACGGCAAACGCGCTCGTTAATATAACGATCATGCCGACAACAACGACCATTTCAACCAGTGTAAAACCCTTCTTGTTCTTCATATCATCACCCCCCGCTTAGCGGTACGAAAAAGACATATTCCCTTATGTTTCTTATTGTACCACGGATACGGCTATCATTCACATTGTTGTGAACTTATTTCACATTTCATTCACAACATTCTCGGAGCGGCTTGACATTTTATGCCAATTTTGAAGCATTCCTTCGCCTTTTCTTGATTATGTCAAACATTGTTTTGTTTTAACGACTCACATCATTGTGTCAGCGTCGACTTTTTTCTCGGCTCTAACGTGATCGAGCAGAACTTCACGGTCGTTTTTTAGTTCCCCGCAAATGACTTTTTGCAGGATCTCCTCCAGTATCAAGCCGATTTCAGGGCCTTCTTTCACCCCGATTCGAATCAGATCCGTTCCGTCGATCGCCAGACTCTTTTTCGAAAAGCACTCGTTTCTCGCCACACATTTCCGGACCATCTCGCGAGTCATCTCAAGCGGGGCGATCCGATCCGCGGATAGCTCCGATTGCGCCTTCGCGTCCGCGATTTTTAAATCGATCAATCGATCGATCGTTTCCGCGCCATATTGGTTCAGTCGACGCTTGACGATCTTTTCGTCCGGAGAGATCGGTACACAATGGATCCGGATGAGCTCCTCGACCGAACTTCTGGTCCGCGTGTCACATTTCATCCGAAGAAGGATCTCCGATGCCATTCGGGCGCCCTCGGCGTCATGCCCGTAAAAATGGCCGATCCCCTCAGCGTCGAGCGTGAAGGTCTTCGGTTTGCCTACATCGTGGAGCAGGGCGGCCAACCGGATCGTTTTTTCGGGCGGCACACCCTCGACGACTCGAATCGTATGCGTCCAGACGTCATACTTATGGTACGGATTTCTCTGATCAAAATTCCGCATGGCTCGGATCTCCGGAATGATGACCGCAAAGACGTCAGCATAGTCCTCCAGGATCGGCCGGACGAATTCGCCGCACAAGAGGCCGGAAAACTCGGTCCAGATCCGTTCCGCGGCGATGTGTCGAAGCAGAGGCGCCTGAGACAACAATGCCGCGGAGGTTTTCGGTTCGATGGTAAACCCGAGTACCGAAGCAAAGCGAAGCGCGCGAATGACCCGAAGCGCATCCTCGCGAAAACGGTCCGACGCATCCCCGACGCACCGGATCAAACTCTTCCGAATATCTTCAAGGCCACCGGTATAGTCGCGCAGGATCCCTTTTTCGTTCAGGACCAACGTGTTGATCGTAAAATCGCGGCGTACCAGATCCTTTTCGAGCGAAGGGGTGAACTCGACATAGTCCGGCCGTCGGCCGTCCGAATAGGCCCCCTCGGTTCGGTACGTCGTGATCTCCACCGGCCTCCCGTCGACGATCACGGTCACCGTCCCATGCTTTATCCCGGCATCCAGGGTCTTCCGGGCAGAAAACAGTGCCAGTATCGCTTCCGGCTTCGCGTCGGTCGTCAGGTCGTAATCCGTCGGAGTCCGGCCCATGCAAAGATCCCGGACCGAGCCGCCGACGAGCCAGGCTTCGCAGCCGCTCATCGACAGCACCTCCATGCAATAGAGCACGGGGTCCGGGATCTGAAGATGGTATTGTGTCCTTTTTTCGATCATTACTGACTCATCGCACGCTGGTATGCCGATCGACGATCCGGGCAGTCGCATAGAGCAGGACCGCCACCAGAACCGGTAAGATAAGATACGATCCGATCCCGACCAGCCCCGCATTCGAGACGGGTTCGCCGTTACGAATGGTTTCTATGAACCATTCTAACATGTTCCGCGATACGATGCGGAAGGATAATTCACCGGCTTCCGTCGTCTGTACTGCAAAAGCGAGGGGAACGAGTGCCATGGCGGCCATACTGACGATCTGGAGCGCGAAGTAGAGGACCACGTACACCAGGATCGGACCCCCGATACCGTATTTGTGGAGCTTCGACGT
>CAYPAL010000155.1:0-2646 GCA_964408695.1 uncultured Oscillospiraceae bacterium
GTGACCGACATGCAACGGTCCATAAACGGCGAGGTCGTCTATTCCACATTTGACAAGAAGCCCGAGAACCACACCAAAATCGTCGAGCTTGTTCTGGAGCGCGCGATGCGTCTTGTCGAGCTCGAAAATGACGTCGTCATCCTCTTGGATTCGATGACGCGTCTTTCAAGAGCCTATAACCTCACCATCAATCCGACCGGCCGAACGCTTTCCGGAGGTCTTGATCCGGGCGCCCTTTACGGCCCGAAGCGGTTGTTCGGTGCCGCGAGAAACATCGAAAACGGCGGCAGTCTCACCATCATCGCAACTTCTTTGATCGAGACGGGGTCCCGCATGGACGAGGTGATTTTCGAGGAGTTTAAAGGCACGGGCAATATGGAAGTTTACCTCGACCGGAAGCTCTCCGAGAAACGCATATTCCCGGCTATCGACATCAACAAATCCGGCACGCGACGCGAGGAATTGCTCTTGGGCGCGACCGAGCTCGACGCGGTTTGGACGATCCGCAAGGCTTTCAGTCAGCTGGATACGTCGGCGGTCACCGAGATGATCATCAGCCTTTTGATGAAGACGCAATCGAACGCGCAATTTATCCAATCCGTAAATGTCTCGTTCAGTGACAAGGCGGTTTTTGAGGCGATGCGCGGTACGCGGCCCGCCGGGACCAATACGGTAACGAACGGTAACTCAAACGGCAAGTAAAGGGCTCCGACGAAGGCCGGGCGGCATCTCCTTGCCGAATGGTTATTAGTTTGGTGAAGTACGGCAAATAAGCATAGGCAGTCATCGAAAACGGCGAACAAAGCCGGGGAGAGGCGTATGGAATACTCTGATCTTTCGAAGGAGCAATTGCTGGAGATGATTTCGGACCTTACGATGCTGAACGATCAGCTTCTCGAGGAAAAAAACCAGGAAACGTCACTGAACTTCTCGTGGAGCGGTAACCTCGGGCATTGGTACTGGAGCATCCGGACCAACAAGGTGACGTTCAATCCCTTGAAAGTCCTCTCGCTCGGCTATTCCGAGGACGAGATCCCCGATAATGTCCCGTATCAATTTTTTACTCAGTTGATCCACCCGGATGATCATCAGCCGACCATGGACGCGATGCTCGCTCACCTTTATAAGGGTGCGCCGGTCTATGAGGCGGAATACCGGATCCGGTGTAAGGACGGAAGTTATCGGTGGTATTACGATCGCGGACGGATCACGCGTCGCGGGGCGGACGGGAAACCACTGTTTCTCGCGGGTATCGTATTTGATGTGACCGAGCGCAAGCAGAGGCAGGTCGAACTGGAGCGGTTGAATCAGGAGTTGTCCGAACAATCAAAGACAGATGAGCTCACTCAGATCAAGAACCAGCGAGCGATCCTTGCCCGTCTCAAAAACGAGATGGATCTCTCGATCCGGACCGGCGGTAAATTGAGCATACTGATGCTGGATATCGACGATTTTAAGAAGGTCAACGACCTTCACGGCCACGTGATCGGCGACACGGTCCTCGCGGATGTCGCGGCCATCATCAGTCGGTCGATCCGTGACAAAGACCTTGCCGGAAGGTACGGAGGAGAAGAGTTTCTGGTGATCCTGTCCGAGGCCGGCGACAAAACGGCGAAGTCGGTCGCGAACCGGATCGTCCGGAGCGTCGAGGCCCATATGTTTCAGGAAAATGTCCGCGTAACGATCAGTTGCGGGATCGGGCTTTTCGAAAAAGAGAGCATGCCGGAGCTGATCGATAAGGCGGATAAGAACCTTTACGATGCCAAGCGTAAGGGCAAGAACAGGGTCGTCGGCTGACGCGCCGTTTTGCCGAGGAAACCGTTGACAGGAACGGGGTTTGTGGTGTAGGATACCTTTTGCACGAAAAGTCCGATTCGGCATACGTAGCGTGCCATCTGCGGCACGGGAGCTACGCGCCGGATTTTTGATGAGAGGTGAAAGCATGAAAGAGGGAATCCACCCCAAGAGCAACAAGATCACGATTCGTTGCGCTTGCGGCGAAGAGTTTGAAACGACATCCACGAGCAAGGAATACCGCGTTGACATTTGCTCGAAGTGCCATCCGTTCTATACCGGCAAGCAGAAGCTCGTCGATACCGGCGGACGCGTGGATAAGTTCAGAAAGAGAATGGAGAGTAAATAATCCGTTCCGAACGGCCTGATGATCGGGGGCGGTCTTGTCCGGTGTGAAGCCGGGCGGGATTGCCTCTTTTTCTTTCTCATCGTAAGACTTTTCTGATAGAATAGCGTTATCGTTTACCCGAAAAGAGGAGAAACACCAAGATGACCGAGAATCAACAGCAAGAAGATATAACGACCGACCCGGCCCGCGCTCCGGATGATTCCTGCCCGAAAAGGCCGGAAGGCAAAAGAACGACGATCGGCGGTCAGGCTCTCATTGAAGGGCTGATCATGTTCGGCCCTAAAAAGGCGGCGCTCGCGGTCCGAAAGGCGGACGGCTCGATCCATGTCGAGGATTTTCATCGAACCTTGACCGGAGGGATTCAGGACAAGATCCCTGTGGTGCGCGGTTGCGTGCGCTTTTTCAGACAGATCGTCGCCGGTATGGGCGCCCTGATGCGCTCTGCGGATCTTTCCGAGGAAGGCGCCGAGCCGGAAATTAAGGTGGGTTCGGAAAGTCCCGTT
>CAYPAL010000156.1:0-2615 GCA_964408695.1 uncultured Oscillospiraceae bacterium
TAAATGGAAACTTCCCATTTTGAACAAAATCAACTATCATCCAAACAATTAAAGAAATTGTCACAAATACATATGCGAGACGAGCTGATTTATAACTAATGGTCATCTCCATCTCATCTGCTTTATTAAATTTCATTGCTTTCCTCCCAACTGTAATGTAAAACTCGCTTTACATTCAGGATGCTATTTCCTTGCATAATGTCAAGACCTTTATACGTTTTTGTATTATCGGATGTTAAAAACTGATGATTTCACATCCATCATAAACGCTGGATCCATCGTTTATATTTCTAATACAACAATCAAGAGCAATGATTGTTGCGACTATTCCGTCAAATTTACTACTGACTTTTCATTATCCTGTTTGATGTTCCCTGCCGTTATTTACTTGTCAGCAGACAAACGGTCTCCTTTTGTATTAAATTTTGATTGTTATTATGGCGGAGAAGGGTGGATGCGGTCGTCGCACGCCGGTTCTAATTGCGCACTCCAAATATGCGCTGAGAAAACTCCGGCTCGCCGGAGTTTTTCCTTTCTCTCATTCAGACAGATCCTCGAATCGCTTAACGGCGATCCTGCGGAACTCATTCGAGAAAAGGCGGGGCTCCTTGATGGGGCGGCTCGGGTGTAATGAGTGCGAAATACTGATCGCGCTGCATCGAGTTTTCGAAAAGCACCCTTGCTGTGAGGTATGCGCAATTGACCTCTGCGATCTGAAACCTTTCTCGGTCCACAATTCGAAATTTATTCTTCGGTACGCCTTTGCGCTCGGACTCGATTGCGCCACGGCTTTCCTGATCCTTTACCACTTTATATGTTTCCCGGATATACTCCCGGATATCCGCCGGCGTGACCTGCCCCCGGATCTCCTTTGCAACCATCGCCTTGAAGCCATCCGACGGCTCGTTACCGTCCAGCTTATTCAGGTCGTATGCAATCGTCCAGGCATCAATTTTAGCGATTTCTTTCATTAAAGGCGGCTCCTGATTTGGCATATTCATACCGATTCATTATACCCCAAATCCGTCCCGTGAAGATTACAGAAACCTTATGCAAGGCCGGTGAGCGGGTGAAGAAAGCATCTGCTTTCCGGGGAATTCACCGTATTTCATCGACGGGTTATACGCAAACGGAGTCGGTAAGAATCGCTTTTCGCTTTCCGTAATATATGATGAGGCCTGCGGTGATGATTACTACGGTCAGAACGAAAAACCCCGTGACAATAGCACTCCTGATTGAATTTTCGACATCAGAATCGTGATTTGTGTACACGACGATCGGAAGCCGATCCTCCCCCGAACCGTATTTTATTGCGCAGACTGAATCGTTTCTCGGTTGGTATCGGCAAAGAACTTCTCCGTTTTCGCCTGTTATTTCTTCGAAGTATTCGTTACCCTCAAGATCGATAGGAAAGTCGCTTGGGTCCATGTTCGGATTGTACTCTATAAACGCCTTAAATTGAGCATAATTATCGTAGGAGGTGCCCGTGAACTCGCCCATTTCATTCGCCTGACTTAAGAAGAGGGTGACGATATAAGCAACGAATATAATGACAATGACCGTTAAAATCACTTTACGTTTCAGTCGACGGAGTATGGGTTTTGACTCCATTTCTCTTTCAGAGAGTGAGTATATTTTTTTCTTGACAAGAAAAGAGGACACAAAGCATGAGGTTGCTAAGCACATTAAGACAGCCAAAAGACCAAGCGGTAAACCGGCCCACAGCCATTCACCGAACGGGATCCCCCAATGCGCATCTCCCATAATCGCCAGAGGCAGGGAAAACGCGAAGAGCGTCAGCGCGGTCGAGACAGTGACACAGAAATACCGAATCAAACGCTTCTTGGCGACATGGATCGATTCGTCTTCGAACTCACTGCCGACGATTTTCGAGAATGACTGGATGAGAAAAACAGATTCGGCGACAATTGCTGCTAAATAGAAAACGCAGCTGATCAAAAATCCGAGCTGGGATCGAAAAAACGCGAAGTTGCAGATCATCGCGGCGAGAAGACCGGCGAGCGAGATTCCGACAGCAATCAGACTTCTGACTTGAAAATGTGTCACGGTACTTCGAATGAGGCGCTCGATCTGTTTCTCTGATTTTTCGCTGATCGCTTCCTCAACCGGCGAATCGCGATGCACTCGCTCGCCCCGGAGGATCTCGTCGGATGTCACGCCGTATATTTCGGCAATCACGGGAATCAAGCTCAGGTCGGGTGCACACTCATCCTGCTCCCAGCGACTGACCGACTTATCGGACACGTTCAATTTCTCGGCAAGTGTCTTCTGGGTCATTCCGTTTGCTTTTCGCAGTGCCGCCAGGAAGCGGCCGATTGATTTCTTTTCCACGTTGGTTCCCTCCGGGCATTAAGTGTTGGCTTTTTCGATTAACTCTATTCTACAGAAACGTCAGAGAGAATGCTCGGACTAAGGTTGAGAATTTTCTCCCGAAAAGCAGGAATTTTTGAAAAAGCGACGCCGATTGTTTAAAAAGAGAAAGTCGTCGCTCAACGTTTCAGACCGCGACTCTTTACTTCACGATTCGCCGTTATGCGAGTAATTGGCGGCAGTCTCTGAACCGGGATGTCAAAGAGAAACTCGGTAAGTCGGGC
>CAYPAL010000157.1:0-2610 GCA_964408695.1 uncultured Oscillospiraceae bacterium
AAAAAATTCTCTTCTGAGGAAAAGGGCGACCCCGATAACGGACCGCCCTTCTGTAGGTATTTACTTCTTTCGTTATCATTTGCCTTTATAGTGGTCTTGACTGTAAATATTCAACCCGCCTTATGCGATTGATAGATAAAGGCTATCGTCTTCAAAATTAATAAACGATAGCAATACACTACGAGAGGAGAGTCCTCATCTTTCTTTTATGTAGCGGTAACCGATGCCGATCAACAGACCGACGACGGCCGGTATGCAAATCGAGAGAAAGAGAAAACCGAAAATAGGTAATGAGACGATTTGCGGCAGGTTTGTGAATATCGCCATAGAAGAAAGATGCTCCGTCGTATCCGAAGCCAAGTTCCAAGCCTCCGAAAGAGCGTGAGAAAACGCGAAGGTCACGCCGAACATGAGAATAGCGACACTCATCAGCGTTGTAACCAAAAAATCAAAAATCGAAAACCGGCCCGCAACCCTTTTGTAAGCCTCATATACGCAGTTGACTAAAAGAGCGGTCGCGATCGTGCCGAACACCCATGTCATCGGCACATAGATGATGATCATCAGCCATGCCAATGCCGCGACAAGTCCGGCTCCGATTGCGGCCAGATAACCGACATTTCGCCGGCTTGAGGTGGGTGCCGTCAAAGCGGGGGCGGAAAGTTTCTGTTTTTTCGCTTCTTCGAGCGACGCCGAATATTCTCGATTGAGCTTCTCGCGGCAAGCCCCGCACAGAAAAGTATAAACGCCGCTTACTTCACAGGCACTGACAGTGGCTCCGCCTCTTCCGCACAGGAAACATCCGCCGGTGATGTCGTTCTCATCCGCCCAATGACTCATGCTATCCATGATACCGTTCAGGCGCGACACCCAGTCCTGCTCGATCGGGATCACCAAACATGCGGAATGATCATCAAATTGAACATCTCTTGCTTGAACATGATAAGTATCCGTCAGGCTCTGTCGCAAACTATCCTTTTTCTCTTCCGGTGCATGGCCGATCCCCATGGTTAAAGCGATTTTTTTCGCGCTCGAAAAATACTCCGCGATAAAATGCTTTCCGGCAATCTTGGCTGCGTAGAAATTTGCTCCCAGTTCCTGAAGTTTGGTACCCGCCACAATATCGCATGTGATATCCGTCATAGTTAAGTAACTCCCCCTCATTTACTCAGGCTATAATAACACATATATTTAGCTAAGAACATAACGTTTAAGGCTTGTCGCTAATCGTTTATCATCAATACAAGAAAAAGGCGGCTGAGAAATCAGCCGCCTTTATAATGTCATGCAATTGAACGGTACATTGTGTTATTCAGGCTCACCGGGCGACCCGGCCTTTTCCTTACTCATGCTTTCAAAAAACTGGTCCATCACCTTGTCCAGAACAAAGTTCAAAATCTGGATCTCTCTTGGTTCCGATCCCATCGAGCCCTTTTTCGAAATTGCCCTAAAAACGTTCCCGTCCGTCACCAGATAAAAATAACGTTCATCGACACCGGGCAAATCGTCGCTCACTGCCTCTTCACAGGCCGGAAGCGCTTGCTCCGCGCCATATACGAATGCACGTGAGGCCATCGCGAGTTCCTTATGTTTTTGCCCCATCCCGATGATCCCGCCGCCTTCTTCGTAATAAAGGCTGAAAGAACCGTCCGCCGCACACGCGACAGAAAAAACGGAATCCTCCATATGGGTATCCACCAACACCGCATGAACGCGGTGTTGGCGAATAACCATCTCATAATCGTTTCTCGAAAGGCTCAGAATCGCTCGACGCAAGCCCATGTATGGGTCCATGTCGACCATCCTATTTGATTGACACCGAAATGCTGTCTGTTTCGATCATATAATCCCAGCTTTCCGGATCGATGACTTGAACGCTGAACTCGATCGTGCTGATCTTGTCGATATCATTGTCTTCCAAATCCGACTCATACAAATAGATCATATCGTATGATACCTTACCGTCCGCAACCAAAGAATAGAAGTAGAAATTGATCATGTAATCATTTACGGATGTATCGCCGAAAGACACATTCACTGACTTCCCCGAATTATTTTCAACAAGGACCGGTACCTGAATTCCGTATCCATCGCTTTCCGAAGGGTCTCCGATGGAAATTCGGATGCCTTGCTGATCCAACACGATATGATCGAGCGGATCAAAAACCTGTGTGTATGCCCCACTGCCGATCGTTGTCAATTGGATATTTTCTGAAGTCGCGATCGTTTCCCAAGTTTCGTCGTCGATAACACTCAACTTAAAGTCGATGTTCTTGATCGTATTAATACCGGCATTCTCGAGGTCTGAAGCATAAATTGAAACAACTTCGTTGGTTTTTTTACCGGCGGTGACCGTTGTGGATAAATACATATCCATCATCGCTCCGTTGACCGATGGTTCCGATATTTGAATCATAACGTTATTGTCGCGATTGTTTTGGATATTGAGCTTGATCTCGGGCCCATAATAATCATCATAATCCAGTCCCGTTACAGTAACGATAACATTCTCCTGATCGAAGATAACCTGCTCCTTCAACGAGACTTCTGTTTGATCATCATCCTCGTCGTCTTCATCATCCTCGTCGTCTTCATCATCCTCGTCGTCTT
>CAYPAL010000158.1:0-2599 GCA_964408695.1 uncultured Oscillospiraceae bacterium
TGAATATTTTGGCGCAATGGAGACTGTTTTTTCAATAAATCGTTGACTTTGCCGACAAGGACATCTACAATAACAGTGAAAATAGAGGCCGCATGGAGACTTGCATTTCAGCAGAAAGACGTTGTAGAGTGGAAAGACCGTTATATTTAGACAAACTGATTCGAAAAAAACAGAATGGCATGATCAAGATCATCACCGGTATCCGACGATGCGGAAAATCTTATTTATTGTTTGAACTGTTTTACCGCTACCTTTTGGAAGCGGGGGTCGCGGAAGATCATATTATAAAGATCGCGCTCGATGACAGAAGGAACAAAGAGTATCGGGATCCTGATGCCCTATACCGTTTTGTTCGCAATGAAATTTCAGATGATGAAATGTACTACATTCTCCTTGATGAGGTACAGCTAGTACGGGAGTTTGAGGATGTTCTGAACAGTTTTTTACATATCGGAAACGCGGATATCTATGTAACGGGAAGCAACGCGAAATTTCTCTCAAAAGATATCATTACCGAATTCAGAGGCCGAGGGGATCAAGTTCATCTTTTTCCGCTTTCGTTTTCTGAATTTATGAGGGCGTTTTCCGGGGACAAGCGCGAAGGCTGGCAAAAATACTCGCTCTATGGCGGTCTTCCGGGGCTGATAAAGATCGAAAACGAGCAGGATAAGGCGGATTACCTCAAGGACATCTTCCGTGAGACATATATAAAAGATATTCTTGAGCGCAACGATGTCAGAAACCCGACCGAACTGGAAGAATTGCTTGACTATCTGGCATCGGCGGTCGGAGGATTGACGAATCCCAAGAAGCTGGCGGATACATTTAAGACCCTTAAGAATGTTTCCATCCATCCGGAAACGGTCAAAAATTATCTCGATTATTTTGAGGACTCTTTTCTGGTAAGCAAAGCCAAACGTTACGACGTTAAGGGGCGAAAATACATCAGCACGCCGATGAAATTCTATTTTACGGATTTGGGCTTGCGAAATGCGCGTCTCAATTTCAGGCAATTTGAAGAAACGCACATCATGGAAAATGTGATTTACAACGAATTACTGATCAGGGGATATAATGTGGACGTCGGCGTGGTAGAGTATAGCTTCTATGATAACGACAGAAAACGCATCCAGAAGCAGGCGGAAGTTGATTTTGTCTGCAATCAAGGATCAAAAAGAATGTATATACAATCGGCATTCGCATTGGGGACCCGCGAAAAGGAGATTCGGGAAGAAAATTCACTGGTCCGAATCAATGATTCGTTTAAAAAAATCATTATCGTTAAGGATGAGCCTACCCGATATAACGATAAGGGAATCCTTATACTCAATCTCTTTGACTTTCTGCTTGATCCGGACAGTGTGAACAGGTAATGCTTATGAAAAAGACGGCAGTGCTCATATACGATTCCTTCTGCAATTTCGAGATCAGCGTCGCACTTGAGATCCTTGCCCTTGCGGGAAAGGAAATCGTGGTCTTTGCGCAGACAAGAGATCCGGTAATGAGCGAGGAAGGTCTGCGCGTACTTCCGGATCAAACGATCGATGAGATCAATATGGAGGAATACGATAGTCTTCTTTTGGCCGGCGCTCAAGACATAAGAAGGGCTATCGAGGATGAGAACGTCATCGAATCACGGGCAACATCATCACCTCGATATCCTATTACTTTGTCAGGTTTGGACTGGCATTCGGGAAGATGCTGGGCATCGAAATTTCTCCGAGATCTTTTGGATATTGACGGTCTCTGTCAGGGCAAAAGGGCGGCCATCGGTTTCACGGAGGTGGAAAATTGCTGAATGTATTGGCCAAAGAAGATTTCGAAAAATGCATTGGCTTCGCTTACGATCTGGCGCTTGACCCAACGATTACCAGCTATCCGGTTTATTATGACGGTGTTAAAACAAGAGAGGATTTTATCCGACGCGCAGAAGAAGCATTCCATAATCAAAACGAAGAAATACTGCTTTTTTCTGATGAAGACAGTGCTCTCGGATGGATCCATTATTACTATCTTCCTGAGGATAACTACCTAGGAACGGTTTCTCTCAGCATAAGGAAAAACAAAGAGACAGCAATGGACGAGTTTTTGTTATATGTTGAACAGAAATATCCCGGTTGCCATATTTATCTTGGCTTTCCGGAGGAAAACCAAGAAGCGATATCCGCTCTTATTCATCATGATTTTCAGATTTCGGAACAATTGTGGAATAATGTGCTTGATTTATCACATTACCCTCGAAACAGGATCAGTCAAGATATTATCCGGATTGGCAGGGAAAATTACTGTTTGTTTTCTGATCTTCACGCAAAATATGAAGCTGGTATGTACTGGAACAATGAGAGAATTCTGAATCGAATGGATGACTGGATGATTTTCGCGTATAAGAACCGTGAGAAAGTTTCCGGTGTCATTTATTGCTTCCAAGGAATACCTGCAGAGGTTTTCGGCATTGATTTTTCGAATGACGAATTTAATGAGGATGTCTACCGACACTTGCTGAATGCTGTGATCATGGCATGTCAAACGATCGGATCCGAACATCTGGTTTTTTTCGGAGATGATAATGACCAGCCGAACATCCTAAGTGCCGGATTTC
>CAYPAL010000159.1:0-2598 GCA_964408695.1 uncultured Oscillospiraceae bacterium
TGCTCGATGACTCCGATCATCTTCGCCGCGCTCTCCTGAGGAAGTTCCGTATCCGTGTCCAAGGTGATCACGTACTTGATCTTCGAAAAAACTTCCGCGTCGCCGACCGGCATCTTGTAACGCTTCTCCTCCTCGCCGCACAGGAGTGCGTTGAAGCCTTCGAGCTTGCCGCGCTTTCTCTCCCATCCCATCCAACATTTCTGCAGAGGATTCCACTCGCGATCCCTGTAGAGGAGGAAGAAACGGGCAGGACTTAGCGGGTACTTCTGATTGAGTTTTTCCATTTCCTCCGTTGCGGTTCGGAGGATATCTTCGTCTTCCGGGAGCTCCCGTGTACGTGCGTCCTTAAAATCGACCAGAACCGCGAAGTACAAATGATCCATCCGATTGGCAAGGAAGTGTCGCTCCAGTGAAGAAACAACGCTTTTCGCGCCCGATACGGAAGACAGAATAACGGGCATGACCACAAAAGTAGCACTCGACTCGGGGATGCCCTTTTCAAAGTCCATGGCGAGGCTTGGCTGAGGCTCAATGAGCTTCGTATACAAAGCATTGACTACGAATACGGCGATGGCCGAAGCCGGAAAAATCATTGAAAGAACGAAAAGAACTCTGCCCGCAGTCAGGCCCTCAAAGCCGATACCGGCCGCGGCACAGCCCAAAGGGAGAATGGCGATCGTCACAAGGATAATGGCGATAAAATACACCGCGCGGGCAACAGTCTTCAAAATATCCGCAGGCATCCGGCTCGGAGCCCGCTTTCCGGTCAAATGAGACCGAAGGTAAGAGCGTCCGTCTCCGACCAGATAAGTGCCGACATGATCTTTGTTCCGGAGCGTCGTACGCTTGGGCGGAAACCTGCAGAGCTTGATGACGGCCTCGGCAATATCCCCCTCCTCCGTCCGGTACCGTTTAGCGAAGTGTACGGCCTTCCTACGGTAAAATGCGCGCGTCGTTGCGTCCATCTTTTTGTAAACGCTTGCCGGGTCTTTCCCCAGCATCGCTTCCAATACGGAGACCGCGGAGAAATACCGATCGATATCAATGTCGGACACCTCTGCAAGACTCTCGATCAGCGCGCTGATGGTGCTCTCCGAATCGGACTCAAACAGGCGTTCCTTTTCGGTAATATCCGACATCAATTCCTCGCCGCTATTCTCTGTCTCGAGCAGTTTTCGCAGAAAGGCCTCGATGTCCGTTTTTCCGATCGCCAAGCTACTCAGGCGATAAATCAAATGCGAACTGTACGTGTGGTTGCGGATGTCCTCGACGCGGACTCTCTCCCTCAGGAAACGAAATCCCTCCTCCTCGGACTTCAGGAAAAACGGCGCGGCCTTATCCATCATTTCGTTGGCTTTGACCTTGCACTCGATGGCCGGCAAAATGCGACCGGACTGCTCGATCACCATATCCAGAATGCAAAGGATCAGAGCGTCCGGCAGTAAGCCGAGCTCCGCCGTCGTCAATGTCCGAAGTTTCTGGTACTCCTTGACCAGATCGATGACCGCGTCCTCATTGACGTGCAGATTGGTGCACAGGACGATTTCCCGGGCGATCATATATATTCGTGGGTATCCCTTATCCGGGCCGTTTCGAATCAACGGAAGTCCGCGAAAGCAAGAAGCACCGCCCTTGGCTTGAAACGCCTTCAAATTGAGATAAAGCTTGTGATAATTTTCGAAGAGCCAGCGCGAGGCCGGAATCAGGGTAATCATGCTCGGAGGAAACCGCGACAGCTTTCTTCGAATCACCTGAAGCCCGAAATATCTGCGGACATGGATCATACGAACTTTATTGGAAAAGCCCGGTCGCGCTCCTTCGTGTTGGCTCGCGGAATTTCGCATTCTGCTGAACACGATATTGCCGGATGAATTCGAAAATCGCTCGGGCACTGAAAACGCCTCCAATGCAAAGGAGCAAATCGAAGTAATTACAAGGTACTTCAATAAGCGAAAAGAAAATCTTCTCCCGCCGTCACAATAAACAGGATGTCAAATGAAAAATCCGATATGTTTTGCGTCAAAAGAAACGGATGAATCAGAAATCCTTCATGCCAGTGATCTGATTCGGTCGAAAAACCGAATGCTTATGTCATTTCGGATAAGCGAGAAACCTATAAAGTAACCGAAAAATTCTAAAAATCCAATTACATTATAACACATCTCGGACAGGTTTTATCATTGAGAGCATTGTCCGTCGATCCCGCGGCGATACCCCGAAAACGCCCGATCGATCTCGCAGACAAAAGAAACCCGCCTCCGGCAACAAACCGGAGGCGGGAAAGTCAATGCTTCAGAGTTCTTAACGGTTGCCCGTTCTTCCCGGTCGACTATTTCGCTTCGGGAGCGTCAATAACGACGTCCGTCATCAAATCCTCGGCCTGAACCGCGGCAGCAGCCTTTGTTTTACCCAGATACTCCGGCAAGTCCATGCCGGCCATGTCAAACATCTCGTTCATCGGCGGGATGCTCTTCATGATCCCGGACAGAAAATTGGCGGTCGCGGTCTTACCGTCCTTTCCGGATGTCCCGTTGCTGTCCCAAACGGTGACCTTATCGATCTTGAGGTTCTTGATGGCCTCGACCTGAACGCGGACGA
>CAYPAL010000160.1:0-2564 GCA_964408695.1 uncultured Oscillospiraceae bacterium
TTTTTCGAAAAGATAAGCGTCATGTGGGGGATCTGGCCGCGGGGACGCAGGTCGTGCGGGCGCGTGAAATTAATTTGCGAAGAAACTGAAACTGTCGATGTTCGATTCAGTATCATAAACAAGTGTTTCGTTCACGCCGGTCGCGCTTGAAACATAGATCTTCTGAACATTATCGCGTGTGGATAGATATATGATATGCTTTCCGTCCGCGGAGAATTGAGGATTCATATCGCATTCTTCTCCATAAGAAATTCGATTCATCCCGGATCCGTCGATGTTGACCGCATAGATGTTGGAAGCGGTCAAACTTCCCTCGAACGCGATCCGGGTACTGTCCGGTGAAAAGGTATGACGGGAATTCGGACTGACGTAATCGGCCAACAAGGTTGGATCGTCGCCGTCGACATCCATGATATAAAGGGACCACCAGAATTCGTTCAGGGGAGTGGACAAGTAGGCGATCGTTTTTCCGTCCGGGGAAAAGGCGGGGCGGGTTCCGTCGGTCAATTTCTTTGCCTGTGACCCGTTCGAATTCATGATCCAGACCGCCGGGTTATTACCATAGACACAATAGACGATTTTTGAACCATCCGGGGATACGCACGGATCCTGACCCTCACCGAGTTTGCGGAGCCCGCTGCCGTCAACGTTCACGGAATAGATAGAATACAGATCATCTTCGTCGGCGGTAAAATAGATTATTTCACCGTCCGGCGAGAAACAAGGCCGTCCGATCGGATTACTGCCATCGTAATAGCGGAGGTAAAATTGCGGTATGTTTTCGGAATATGGAGAAACCTCGGCGGTTACAAGCGTTTGCTCCGTGCCGTCGGGATTCATGATGTAGAGTTCTGAGCTGTTCTGTTTTTTCATGATATATGCGACCTTCGAACCATCCGGAGAGAAAACGGGACTGGTCTCGGCGTCATAGGTCTTCGTCAATCGCGTCACATCCGTTTCGCCGGTCTCGGTGCTATAAATATCTACGGCTCCGGCGGATTGTGATATGAAGACCAAAGATCCTTCCTGTAATGAGATCGTCTCCGAAGACGGAAGCGATTCGGAATTGCCTTGGGTCGTTACGATCCGGGCATAGCTCGGCATCTGACTGAAGCCACTGCCGTCTGTGAGTTGGACAAGGTCAGATCCGTCAACATTCATGGAAAAAATTTCCGGGAATTCGTCAACCGATGCGGTGAACACGATCTTCTTACCATCCGGGGAAAAGGAAGGCCTCAAGGAGGTTCTTTTTTCCCTATTCGTAAGGGCAGTAATATCACTGCCGTCTGTATTCATGATATATACGGAATCTGTTGCGAACAAGATTTTCGTTCCGTCCGGAGAAACATGCGGAATCATGTTGTCAAAAGATTTGAGGGTCTCTTCGGTCAAACTTTGGACGTTCTCTCCGTCGGAATCCATGACCCAAATCGAATAACCGTTACCGTAGATCCCGGAAATAAAGTATATTTGCTCTCCGTCCGGTGAAAAACAGGGATTAGTGCCATGTGCGAGCCACTCTATATTCGACCCGTCCACATCCATGCTGTAAATGCTGTTTCCGCCCTCATGGTTTGAGGCAAAGGCGATACGTTGACCGTCCGGCGAGATGTCAAGGACCGAATCGTAATACGTGAAGCCCGGCGAGAGGATTTTCTGATCGGTACCGTCGATATTGACGGATGCGACATGCGTTTGCTCGTCAACATACGAGTGATAGAAAATGGTTTGACTGTCCGGCGAAAAGCAGACGTCATCATATGTCGGATTCGCGTTATCCGTCAAACACAGGAGGCCGGTGCCGTCGGGATTGATGACATAAATTTCGAAACGTGTGCTCATGTTGGAAACGAAGGCGATTTTCGTACCGTCGGGAGAAACGACTGGATAGAATTCAACGGCCGAGTCATAATCGATGACCTTCTGAATATCCGTGCCGTCAACATTCATGGTATATATTCCGTAATAACCGTTTGCGAGGATGGATTGGGTAAAGACGATCTTATCAACGGTAACGTATTCAACCGGTGCTTCCGTCGGAATCGGTACTTCTTCATCCGCAATGGTTTCTTCCGGCGTTATTGACGCATTCGGAGTGGTTCGCGCTGTAATCTCCGGATCCGTGGAGGCCGAGGTCTCCGTGTTTTCTATCGGACATCCCGATAAAGCAAACACGGTGATCAAGCAAACGAAAAAAAGGAAGAACTTAGAAAGATTCTTACGCATATCATCCACCTCACAATACAGTTCGTCGGCTTTCATTCCGTTAAGCACTCGAAGAAAAACAATGATCCGCTCAACGCCGCGGGGTTTTCGGGCGCGGAGCGTATTCGCGGCAACAAACACTACTGTATGTAGTTATAACATATTCCCGAGCATTTGGAAATAGGGCGTAATAAATTCACGAAAGGAGGATCGGGGGTTGCGTTTACTTCTGGTTACTGACCTGCAAAATATAAAACTTCAAATAATACGACTCCATCGCCGGCCACAGGATCGGATGGTCGGACGCCTGCGTCCGGTACTCGATCTGACGGATGCGCTTGTGCGCGTCTTTGGAGGCG
>CAYPAL010000161.1:0-2501 GCA_964408695.1 uncultured Oscillospiraceae bacterium
CAGTGACTTCAGACACCGGCAAGGTTCGCCGTTCACAAATCCCTCGTCGCCGCATTCCGAACATATCGGCGTCGGACGATCATAATCCGCCGGGATGCCGAGCCGGACCAATAGCGCGGCATGTTCGTCCCGAAGTCGGTCCGATTCCGCGTCTGACCCGGAGTCGTCACGATTTTCGAGAAGCGCAAGCATTCGCTCCGCTGTGTGCAGGCGAAGCTGTGCATCCTTTTCGCGGAGCTCCGGATACTTCTCGTAAAGCTCGCGTACCCGACGAGCGCAAAGCACCTCGCTTTGAGTCCTTCTATCCGACAAAATATTCATGATCTCGGTGGGAATTTGCCCCATGCTTTCCTCCTAGCGCGGACCCGGGTCCGAAGATTCCCGTGCATAGCGCTCCATGAGTTCGTTCGGATCGTCTTCGAAGCGATGAAGCTCTTCTTCCGTGTATGTTACGCCCGCAAAATTTTGCTTGATATTGCCGGCTCCTGTCTTCTGGTTTGCGGCCTTTTCACTATGGTATCGGGCACTGTTGAGTTTGGCCTGTTCTTCCTCATAGGATTTGGCCTCATCGAGCGTCTTGATCCCCGCGGCGTACCATGTCATCAGCAGGTCATTGGCACGCTTCATCGACGGAACGGCACTGTATTCGCACACCTTCTGGATCGCGTACTCCATCACCTCGTAAGGATACGCGAGCTTCTCGATCCACAGGCGTATGGTATCCTCGTCAAAGCCGGTCATCTTCTTTCTTAAACGCTTGCCGAGCTTTCTGAGAGTAACCGCCACCGCTTCCTCACGCATCAGGTACGCATCGAGGTCTTTAGCGGTACAAATGCCCTTCCCGTGCCACTGAACGGCCATGTATTTGATCTTGGACACCGAAGTCAACTGGTTGTCCTTATAAAGCTGTTGGAACAGCGCATAAATGACATCCGGATCAAAGCCGAACTCGAAAAGCAACGTATCGATTTCACGGTACCATTGATAGGCCATCGAGCCGTGAAAAAAGGTACTTTCGATCGAGCCGGCCAATTTCTCTCTCGCCTCATTGAGGGGAGATATCGGTTCGTTCTCCTTGACCTCTTCCCGGCTTGAACGTTGAATATAGCGCTCCACCTCAGTAGTCTTGATATCAGCGACTCTCAGCTTTCCCCGCTCGTCGCGATCGATCAAACCGGCCAGCGTAAGCTCGGCCAGCGCCCCTTTGACATCCTGGATCGCAATGGAAAGCCTCGAGGCGATGTCTTTCTCTCCGATTACATAGCCCTTCCCGGACGCCATCAAAAAATAGAGGTATATCTGTACCGAAATCCCCGAGAGGCCGGGCATGTAATCGGAAATAAACAGATCCGGCACCGCTGTGTCTGAGAGTAGAAGCTTTTTCCGGTCATCGGATTTCACTGAATTCAACCTCCGCGAGCGTAAAATCAATCCTAATTATAGCATCACCGGACCGCCTTTTCCAACGCGAGAAGCGATAAAAACAATACGGACCCGGGCGACCGCCCGGGTCCGTAATCGGATCGTCCTTCAGAGGGCGAACAGGGGCGATTACGCCTGCTCTGCCTTCTTCTTATAAGAGTCGTACCGCTCCATCGCGTCCTGCTTGTTCTTCTCAAACAAGGCCTCGACCTTCTCGGTCGGATACTTCTTGTAGAGAGAGTTATAGCGGACCTCGCTGTTCAGGAAGGCCATGAAATCGCCTGCGGGTTCCTTGGAGTCCAGCGTGAACGGATTCTTGCCCTCGTCCTTCAGCATCGGATTAAACCGGTACAACTGCCAATAACCACACTCGACCGCATCCTTCTCATGCTTCTGGGTGGAGCCCATGCCGGTCTTGATACCGTGGTTGATACACGGTGAATAGCAGATGATGATCGACGGGCCTTTATAGGCCTCCGCCTCGTTCATCGCCTTGATCAGCTGGTTCTGGTTCGCGCCCATCGCGACCTGCGCGACGTACACGTATCCGTAAGCCATCGCCATCATGCCGAGGTCCTTCTTCTTGATCGGCTTACCGCCGGCGGCAAACTGCGCGATCGCGCCGGTCGGGGTCGACTTGGAGGCCTGACCGCCGGTATTGGAATACACCTCGGTATCGAGGACCAAGACGTTCACATCTTCGCCGGTCGCCAGAACATGGTCCAATCCGCCGTATCCGATGTCATATGCCCAGCCGTCTCCGCCGATGATCCAGGTGGAGCGTTTCATGAAGTAATCCTCGTATTCGAGAATACTGTCGACTTCCGCCTTGATCGCCGCGTCACTGCCCTTGTAGCCCTTCAGAGCGGCACTCAGCTCGGCGGACACCTCGCGTGTCGCGTCGTTGTCGTCGATTTTCTCGAGCCAGGCATTGCCGGCTTCCTTGACCCCATCGTCGTCGATCTTTTCAAGCAAAGACTTGAGTTGGTCGGCTACGCGGTTCCTGAGTTGCTTTGCGCCCAAGTGCATGCCCAGACCGTGCTCCGCGTTATCCTCGAAAAGCGAGTTCGCCCAAGCCG
>CAYPAL010000162.1:0-2436 GCA_964408695.1 uncultured Oscillospiraceae bacterium
GAACCGGGATGCCGCTTTTCGACTCAAGGCCCGAAACGTAGTTCCGGTTTTCGCCGAGACCGAGGACGAATATGTCTTTGTGTCCGGCAGTACCGAAGCTCGCGTCCCAAAGTCCGGGGACTTCTCGATCCGCTTCTTGTTCAACGGAAGAATTCTCACCTCGACCGGCCCGCAAGGTCTTGCCTATATCACCGACAAAGACGGGCGCGGCTTTGTTCGCGAGCGGCTCGAATTAGACGTCGGTGAGCATATTTACGGACTTGGGGAGCGTTTTACGCCCTTTGTCCGGAACGGCCAGTCCGTTGATATTTGGAACGAGGACGGCGGGACCGATTCGGACCAGTCATATAAGAATATTCCTTTCTACCTCTCCAGTCGGGCTTACGGCGTTTTTGTCAATCACACCGGAAGAGTCTCTTATGAGATCGGCAGTGAGTGCCCGAGCAGGACACAGTTTTCCGTCCCGGGTGAGAGCCTGGAATACCTCGTTTTCGGCGGCGAATCCAACAGACATGTTTTGACTCTTTATGCGGATCTCTTCGGAAGGCCGTCCTTGCCTCCTTCCTGGTCCTTTGGACTGTGGCTGTCCACCTCGTTTGTAACGGACTACAACGAGGAAACCGTTCTTGAGTTTGTCGACGGAATGATCGAGCGCGGGATTCCGCTTTCCGTTTTCCACTTTGACTGTTTCTGGATGAAGGGATTTGAATGGACGAGCTTTCTTTGGGACCATGAAAAGTTCCCCGACCCTGCCGGGTTGATCCGCAAACTGCATGAACGGGGTATTCGGGTATGCCTGTGGATCAATCCCTACATTGCCCAGAAGTCGCCGCTCTTTCAGGAGGGTCTCGACGGCGGTTATTTTGTCATGACGGGAGCCGGAGACGTTTGGCAGTGGGACCGCTGGCAGGCCGGTATGGCGCTGGTCGATTTTACTCTTCCGATCGCGCGCGGCTGGTATCAGAATCGTATCGATGATTTGATCCGGATGGGCGTCGATTGCTTTAAAACTGATTTCGGTGAGCGTATACCCGTCGCGGATCCCTTTTACGGAGCCGGCGCGGCCAAAGACGATATCGTGTACCACAGCGGCTCGTCGGCCGAAAGCATGCACAATATGTATGCCTATCTCTATCAGGAAGCCGTTTTCGAGATGCTAGAGAAGCGTCTGGGCAAAAACAATGCCTGCATCTTCGCGCGCGCGGCGACTGTCGGCTGTCAGCAATTCCCCGTCCATTGGGGCGGCGACTGTCCGTCCTCCTACGCCGGCATGGCCGAGACCCTGCGCGGCGGACTTTCTCTTTCCGCAAGCGCATTCGGCTTCTGGAGCCATGACATCGGAGGCTTTGAGGACGGGTGTAATCCGGATCTGTTCATTCGTTGGCTGCAATTTGGCCTTTTGAGCTCTCACTCCAGACTCCATGGCAACGGCCAATATAAGGTCCCGTGGATGTACGGTGAGGAAGCGGTCGAGATCGCGGCTCATTTTACAAGACTGAAGCTCGGAATGATGCCGTACTTGTTTTCCGCGGCGGTCGAATCGAGTACGCTCGGCCTTCCGATCCTCCGACCGATGTTCCTGGAGTTTCCGAACGATGAGACCTGTCAAATGCTCGACCGACAGTATATGCTCGGACCGTCACTCTTGTGCGCACCGATCATGAATGATTCGGGCACCGTTCGCTACTACGTCCCCAAAGGCACATGGACCAATATCCTGACCAGAGACCGAATCGAAGGACCCTGTTGGCGGAGCGAAAAGCACGATTACTTCACCTTGCCGGTTCTCGCCCGCGAAAACACGATCCTGGTCACGGGAAAGACCGATGACACGACCGAATACGATTATCTGGATTCCGTGACCATCACGGTTTTCGAACTGACGGGTAACCGGCGAATGTCCGTAGACATCTTCTCTTCCGACGCACAGAAATCCGGCTGCGTCCGGGCGACCCGCAAGGACAAGACCATTTTGATCGAGACGGAGGGGATCAAAGGTTCCTGCCGCCTCATGCTGACCAATATATTCCGGATCAAGTTGGCGTCTCAGGGAGTTCCCGAGGTCAATGAATGGGGGACTATGTTTGTCTTTAACGCGGGCAAGCTCCAAATCGAACTGCTCTGACCGTGTGCGGCAAATCCGCACGGATCGGACGCGATCCATTTTGATGCTCAGAAAGTATCGGGATCAAAGCCCTTGATCCTTGAGCCCTTTGATGATACTGATGTAGCACTCGCAAGCATCAAAGCCCTTGATATTCTTGCGTGTCAGATCGATCGTGTCCCCGTGTGAAACCCCACGCTTTCCCTTGGTTTCATAACATCCGAGAAATCTGCCCCACTTTGACGATTCAACGGAAACAAACCCGTCGTTATCTCCGTCTGTTCGCCGCAATATCGCATAACCGACGTTGAGCGGAAAACCCGCACCGGAGA
>CAYPAL010000163.1:0-2403 GCA_964408695.1 uncultured Oscillospiraceae bacterium
ACGCCGTCGCACCCGGTTTTATCGAGACGCAGATGACGAACGCGCTTCCGGACAAGGTCAAGGAATCGGCCATCGAGCGCATCCCTTTAAAGCGATTCGGACAGCCGTCGGATGTGGCTGATCTGGTCGCGTTTCTCGCTTCCGACGAAGCATCTTATATCACCGGACAGGTCATCGAGGTGTCCGGCGGATTGGTCTTGTAATCAAAGGCGTTTCGGCATTCGATCGGAGTGCCGCACAGATTATTTTTCGATAGCAGGAGGAGCATATGTCAGATTCCCCCATGAAGAAAAAATCATATGAAGATCACGCGGGCCGGCCCCGGGTCGTGGTCACCGGAATGGGCGTTATCTCGCCGGTCGGAAAAAGCGTTCCCGAGTTCTGGGAATCGCTGATCCAAGGGCGACACGGCATTCGGAAGATCAATAAAGACCTTTATCCGGGCGTGCGGGTCAACACGGCCGCGGAGGTCAAGGACTTTGACCCGACGGAGTATCTCGATCGAAAAGAAGCACGCCGGACGGACCGGTATTGTCAGTTCGCCGTCGCCGCCGCCAGGGAAGCGATCGAGATGTCCGGGATCGACTTTTCGACCATGGATCCCTTTGACACCGGAGTCATCATCGGCTCGGGCGTCGGAGGCCTGGGCACACTCCAGGACCAATTTGAAGAGCTTCTGGTGCGGGGCGGACCGGACCGGATATCGCCCCTGTTCATTCCGATGATGATCAGCAATATCGCCGCGGGAAAGATTTCGATGATCTACGGCATCAAGGGCGCGAATTATTGCGTCACGACGGCTTGCGCCTCGGGAACTCACGCGATCGGAGAGGCGTTTCACAAAATCAAACTCGGATATCTGAAGGCCGCAGTGGCCGGAGGGGCCGAAGCGCCCGTTACGCGTATCGCGCTGGCCGGATTTGCGAATATGAAAGCGCTGAACATGACGGAGGATCCGGATCTTTCGTCACTGCCGTTTGATGCGCGCCGGGGAGGATTTGTCATCGCCGAGGGTGCGGGCATCCTGATCCTGGAAACGATGGAAAACGCGGTGAATCGCGGCGCGACGATCCTGGCGGAGATCGCCGGTTACGGAGCGACGGCCGACGCGTATCACATCACGAGTCCCGATCCGGAGGGCAAGGGCGCGGGGACGGCGATGAAACTCGCGATGCGCGAGGGCAACGTCTCTCCCGAGGAGATCGACTATATCAACGCCCACGGCACGGGAACGCCTTTGAACGACAAATACGAGACACTGGCGATCAAATTTGCGATGGGTGATGAAACCGCGGCAAAAGTATCCGTCAGCTCCACAAAATCCGTGACCGGGCATCTCCTGGGCGCGGCCGGAGGAGTCGAGGCGGTGGCGACCATCATGGCCATGATGGACGGGATCATTCCTCCGACCGTCGGCTTAAACGAGCCGGATCCGGAATGTGATTTGGACTACACGCCGCTCGTCGCGAAAAAGAAAGAGATATCCGTCGCCCTGTCCAATTCCCTGGGATTCGGCGGGCAGAACGGAACGCTTTTGTTCAGAAAGGCAGGATACGAAAAATGACACCGGAGGCAAAAAAATCGAATGAATCGGAGGCTCCGATCTCAGGCAAAGGCTTAACCTTTTGTCAGATCAAAGAGATCATGTCCCTGATGAAAAAAGAAGGCATTACTCATTTTCGAATGGGTGAGGGAGAGGGCCGTCTGAGTATATCCAGAGCGCCCGCTACGGTGATCGGAACGGCACAGGGATGTGCTCAGCCCGTCTTTCCGGATCCGTGCCGGGAGGAGACTTCTTATGATGTTGGCTCGAATCCGTCTGAATCGGTCCGCACCGGACATGTGGTGACCTCGCCGGCCGTCGGAGTGTTTTACGATACGCCGGCACCCGACCAAGCGCCATACGTTGAAGTCGGCTCGATCGTGAAAAAGGGCGATGTCCTTTGTATCATCGAAGCGATGAAACTGATGAATGAGGTGACCAGCCCGGTTTCCGGAACAGTCATGGAAATTCTGGTTCAAAAGGCCAGCCGTGTTGAGTTCGGTCAGGAGCTTTTCATCATCGAGCCGAGCGAAAATAAGGAGTACACCCATGAGTGAGTCAGCAATCATGAACCGGGCCGACATTGAGTCGATCATTCCGCACAGAGAGCCGTTTATTCTGGTCGATGAAGTCTTAGAGATCGGCGACGAGCATATCGTCGCGCTGAAGAACGTGCGTGCCGATGAATATTATTTTCAAGGGCACTTCCCCGAGATGCCCGTTATGCCGGGTGTGTTGATCGTCGAGTCGATGGCGCAGGCCGGGGCGATCGTCGCGCTGAACAAGCCGGAGAACAAAGGAAAAATCGCGTTTTTCGCGGGGATCGACAAGGTTCGATTTAAGAAAAGTGTTTTTCCCGG
>CAYPAL010000164.1:0-2387 GCA_964408695.1 uncultured Oscillospiraceae bacterium
GGCGCGGAAGGCATCGCATGAGGCTTAGGGACGGGAATTCCAAAAGAACGGGTCTGCGCGTCGCGATCATCGTGACGGCGATTTTAATGGTGGCCGCGGGTGTCCTGCTGGTCGTTTTCGGTGAACGGATCTTCGAGCGGGGCATCAAGCCTGACGCCGCGCGTGCGGTACCGACGGAAGAAATGCTGGCGGCGGCCGAGGCGGGCGGATACCGCCCGGATCTACAAATGCGTCGTCTGGAGAAGCTTTTGGTCGAGGATTCGGAGACGAGTCCGTATGTCCTTTCATGGTACCTTCTTCCGGGTCAGCTTCAGAGCATGACGCCCGCGCAATCGGCGTTTATCGATGTGACCGACCAGACGCTACTGATGCGCGTTTATATCGCGCGGGGAGACCGAAAATCGGCGAAGAAACTCTCCGATTCGATCGCCGCCGATTTTTCGGACGGCAACGGCGGACTTCTGGGTACCCTTCCGATCGAAGAAATCGAACGCCTGAGTGAAGAAGCTCCCGTGGCGGTATACGCCCCCGGGATGGAGCCGGAGGATCGGGTGACCGGGACGTCGCTTGAGGCGGGATGCGCCTATCTGCGGGCGCTTTTGGAGTATACCGGTCGTTGGGGCGGCATAGACGAGTGGGAGCGGATCCGGGCGCTGGCCGGGTCGATCTACCAACCGGAGAGTGGATTTATCAACGACTATATCGTGGTTCCCGACCCGAAATCAGAATGGATGGTCGGGTTGGTCGATTACGAAGAATATATGATTGAAATGGAGATCGAACCCGAGACCTACCGCGCGATGAAGCTTTGTGCGATAGACCTCCGTGCCTTGGAGATATTGGCGACGGCGGACGCGACCTATGCGCCGATGTCTGAGCGGGCACGGCAAATCGTACTGGAGGGAAAGATTTCCTCAGAGGTCCCGCTTTTCGCGCTGGCATATTCTGAGGAGGAAGGCGATTATATCTTTTTTTCGGGTCAGGAGGCTCGGGCGGACACCGTTTCTTCGCTTCGAACGATGCTTCACCTCTCCGAAGTCGGGGCGTTGCCGCGCGAGTCGCTGTCGTGGATCCGCGAGCAAATATTCAACACCGGTTATATCTATACGGAATATGACATCGTTGCGGGAACCGCCGCATCGGACATCGAGGCGACGGAGGGCTACGGACTGATCCTGCAGATCGCCGCGGCGGAGGGCGATTATGATCTGTATGCACGAACATTGACAAGATTGTCCAGAAGCCTGGCGACACTGGACACCAGTCCGGCGCGCTATTTGATTTTCCGAAAAGCCGGTGAGCGGCGCAACTTAACGACGGCGGCGGACAATCTTTCCGCCCTGCTGGCGATGACCGGATAGGGTTCGATCCCACACAAAACGTTTCGGCTCGGACGGGTCGCAGGACCGACGGGATGAAGAGACGGCGGTCTGCCTGAAAACAAGCTGTAAACAGTCTAAAATAATGAAGAATTATCGGTTTTTTCCATTGTCGGAACGCGCTTTTTTCTATATACTGTCTGCGGACAAGGTTCTTAAAAGAATATATGTATACTATGATATGAAAGAAGGTTGATCCCATGACATTTATTGAATCGATCATTTCCAAGGCTCGGACGGCCAACAAGACCATCGTGCTTCCCGAGGCGAAGGATCCGAGAATAATCGAGGCAGCGGCAAAATTGATGGCCGACAAAATCGTAAAGGTCATTCTGCTGGGGAACAAGGAACAACTGATAAACAGCGCCGGAGATTTCGATATTTCAGGGGCTGTTTTTATTGACCCGGAGAATTTTCCGGAGTATGTCGAGTACGCGGAATACTTTGCTCAATTGAGACAGGCGAAATTCCCGAGTATCGAGGAGGCGCGCGCGGAAGGCCTGAAATTGATGCGCGACGAGATGTACCTGGGCGTGATGCTCGTGAAAATGGGTGTTGCGGACGGTATGGTCGCCGGTGCGATCCACAGCACATCGGATACCCTGAGGCCTTCTCTGCAGATATTGAAGACGGCACCGGGCACTAAGCTGGTCTCGGGCCTGTTTATGATGGTCGTCCCCGACTGTGAGTACGGGGCAGACGGCACGTTCCTTTTCGCGGATTCCGGACTGGTGGAGAATCCCGATGCGGATCAGCTTTCGGAGATCGCGATCTCTTCGGCGAAGACATTCCGTCAACTGACGGACAAGGAGCCGGTCATCGCGATGCTTTCGTATTCGACCTACGGATCGGCAAGCTCCGAGTTGACGGAGAAGGTCATCCGGGCGACGCGACTCGCGCATGAGAAGGCTCCGCAGTTGGTACTCGACGGCGAGCTACAGGTCGACGCGGCATTGGTGCCGCATGTCGGCGAGAGCAAGGCGAAAGGCAGTCCGGTCGCCGGCAAGG
>CAYPAL010000165.1:0-2376 GCA_964408695.1 uncultured Oscillospiraceae bacterium
AGACGGAAAGCAACAATGCGCCCACACTGTAGATCGCCGGGTATAACCAGATACTTTTCCGAATCTTGTTCGCGATTTTTCTGATCATCCAGCGCCCTCTTTCGTATGGCTCCACTACAATAATCATGCGTATCGCATGACCGTTTGTCAATGAAAACCGCTTCGGAGCGTCACCGGTCGGTCTTCACTCCCCGTAAGGGCTTTCGATCTCCGCTTCCGCCTTGCGGACCGCCGCCTCCAGACTCATGCCCGAAAAGTCTTGCGCGTGAATGAGGCGACCGGATTTCCGATCGGATAGAAAAGCCCCGAGGACAATTCCGGGCAACGCGCTCTCCGGCGAGTTGGGCGCCTTCGGCCCACCGAGGTCGGTCCGGCACCATCCCGGATCCGCGAGGTTGATCATCACGTCTGTGCCGTCCACAATAGAGCCCAAGTCGATCGTCAGTTTGTCGAGCGCCGCCTTGCTGGCCGAATAGCCCGCCTGCTGAGGCTCAAAACGGATCCCGCTCGTCGTATTCACGATCCGGCCGAAGCCGCTCTCGATCATTTTCGGCAAGAAGTGGTAGCAGATCCGGGTCGGCGCGATCGTGTTCATCATGAAACTTTCGGTAAAATCACGGACCGGTGTCTTATAATACTCGTCCCGATACGCGATCTGTACGCCCGCGTTGTTGAGAACGATATCGACGCGCACACCGAGCTCGTCGATCCTTTGAAGCATGCCCTCCACGGCGTCCGGATCCGATAGTTCCGCCTCGACCGCATGTGCGGAAACGCCCGTCGCGCGGATCTCGCGGAGAAGCTCCCCGGTTTGCTCAAGTCTCCGGCTGTGGAGGATCAGATTGCAGCCGCGAGACGCCATGAATTGGGCCGTCAGATATCCGAGTCCGCGGGAAGAGCCGGTGATAAGTGCCCATTTGTCTTTTACATCAAACATATTCGTTCTTCCTTTCGATCCGCCGGTCAAGACCGCCAGCCAAACCCTTCCTGATTATACCGCATTTGACTGTCCCAGGTATTCATAAACACCTTAAAATAGCCTATTTCCTCTGAACTATCCATCATACCGGCGCTATATTCAACCCTTTTTACGCTATCGTTATATGAGTGAGGAAACCACGAGGATCTTCGAATATAGACGTATCCCGCCAGAGGATCGAGATGTACCGTCGAGTTTATCGGATTCTCATCATCAATCATATACCGGTTCCCGTACCCGTCGTCATCGATCAACGTCGAGCAGATAAAGACCCACTGACGGCATCCCCGTTCGGCGACCGCGTAATCGACACATACGACATCCCGTACCGGTCGATACTCCATTTGGATCATTCGATCCCCGTACCTTATTGCGATAGGCCGTTGCTCAAAAATGCGGCCGCTTATATCCTCGGTATAAATGTATACCCGGCTGGTTCTCTCCGGATCCGCCGGAGGAAAAGCCGATTCGGGAATGAGAATACTGTCCCACCCGCCGTGACGGGAACCGTCTAATATCGAAAAACAAACGACTTGAAGAACCGTTTGATCTTCTTGACGACAGAGAAAAGAAGATGCGTCGATTCCGTCACCTTGAAAGAATGTAGACAGCCAACGATAATCTTTATGCTCGATAGAAGTGTTTATGCTCCCGGTTTCCTCAGCCGGCAGTAATTGAAGGATTTCCTGAATATATGGATCCACATCAGCAAGGACCCGTTCAGAATCCGCTACTTCATTTTCTATTTCGGTTTCGCTCCGGATCTCCCGGATCACACGTTCTTCATACCAGAATGATCGAGGCAAAGCAAACAACGCCCCACTGATCAAAAAAGGCAGAAGCACGTACACGATACCGGAGATCCAGAACCCCGCCCAAACCTTCTTCCCCGGATCAATCACACCGAAGCCGAGTTGTCGTCCGAGAAGGATACCGCGAACACGGATCAGCCGAAGAAGGATCACGGAAACCAGGATTATGAACGGAAGAAGCGCAAAGAGTCCGGCTCCGGGAATCAGGATACTTGCCATTGCCACTGCGTGACCAGCCAAATACAGACCGCCGATATTCCGGATCTTTGCCGTTTCGCGGGCATCCGGGGAATCCTTTGATCCCGCTTCCAATATAACTCCCGGTCCGGAGACCAATTCTGCGAGGCCACTACCGAGATAGCGCAGCAGTATGAATAACAGTAAGCCTCCGATCAACCCGAAAAAGTTCGTAATCCACTCATCTTCAGAGTGGACATAGTTCGATTCCCATGCGATATTTACCAGATAGAACAAGGGCGAGTCCCATATGACATTTGCAAGAAGAGTAAATGTGACTTTTATGATCGAAGCGATCCATGCCTTTTTTAAATTGCGGTTGATCTTTCTTAACTGAAAAACTCCGGC
>CAYPAL010000166.1:0-2334 GCA_964408695.1 uncultured Oscillospiraceae bacterium
TCGGCATATCCGTTCCCTCCTTTCAAATCGTGAGCTGCTGCTCTTCCCAAATTCGAGCCGCCTTGCTGAACACATCCGACAAAATGAACGAGATCAATCCCGCGAGGGCAAAGATACAGGCGCCGGCAATAGTCAGCAAGGTATTGTATGTGAATATCTTGACCGTAAAAGCGGCCGCGATGAAAAGACAAAATAGCCCGATGCGAAAGAAGCGCTTCGAATTCCGCTCATCAAAGGGCTTGTTCTTTTCAAGCGTTCGAAGAATGAGGTGCCCCTGAAGAAGGATGCCGAGAGCCAGAACACCGCAGATATAGAAAAAAGCAAGAATAAACTCAAACGGCTCCGACCAACCGAATTGGACGGTCAACTGATCGACCATGATCCGGGTCAGCCACGGCAGTCCGACTAAGACGCCGATGTTTATCAGAATGCAAAAGTCCGTAAAAATACGCAGAATCAGCGTGAGGCTCTTTTTCCCGATCCAATCCATAATGCACCTCCACAAATCGGAATCCTCGACGGGCTCCGAATATCAGATAAGTGCATTTTACCACCGCGAACATCGCTTTGCAATATCTATTTATCGATATTCGATATGTTTTTATTGTTTATCATTCTTCGAGCGCTTGGTCTCCTGCTCGATCCGAACTAATTCGGCGGCCTTTTCTTTTCCGTATCGGAACGGCATTGCAATCCTGTGGTTGAAAAACGCGATGACCGGCCCCATGAAAAAAGCCGTAATGACGGTAGCGACTCCGAGTTCCTTCACGAGCTCCGCACCGAGAAGAAAGCCGCTGATCGTACATATCAGATCCGTTCCGATCCGGCAGTACTGGAATTTCGCGATCTTTTTCTGTGCCATGATCAACGCGATGGCATCGTACGTCGAGACTCCGAGGTTTCCAGTAAAATAGAACGCCGAGCCCAGGCAAATCACCGCGATTGCGATCAGGAGGAGCACCAGGCGGACCCAAAAATCCGCACCGGGCAGAAGGTAAAGGAAAAGTTTCTCCGAATACTCCGCGACATATCCGAGCAAAAACAGATTGATCAGGGTTCCCAGACCTATCTTGGTCTTGTCCAGAAAAAAAATCGCGACCAGCATGATCGCGTTGATGATCACATACAGCGTACCGAACCCAAACGGCACATGACGCGCGATCCCGTGAGCGAATACTTGAAACGGATCCAGTCCGAACGCGGAAAACTTGAACATCCCGACGGAGAATCCGCAAATCAGGACACCCAAGACCGTCATCAGGATCCTCTTCTTCATTTCGCTCAAACGCTTGCCCTCCCGGTTCATCTTCATGAGTACTGCCGCGTTGTGACGTTTTCGAAAAACATCAGGTCCGAATCCGTCGCCGCTTCCTATATCCTCCCTGTTATTCTACCACCTATTCGAAGAGAAACGCAGATGGACCTTCGCCAAAATATAACGAGAAACTGCCGGATAATGGTACAATTGTTGTGACGTTACTCACCGCGCGGTGAGAATTTTCGATCATCGGAGGCATCCATGAAAAGACACGACGGAAGATTGATCCGAAGCATCGGACCCTTTGAGAAACTCTATCCATTTATCATCGATCGGAGAAACGACGCCCAGGTATACGCGAAACAGATCATTCAAACCGAACCGATCGACAGCTACATCCACAAGAAGCGAGGCGACGGAATTCACCTCAGCTATCTGCACATATTTATTGCCGTATATCTGCGCGTCCTCGCGCAACGACCCTTTCTCAACCGTTTTGTCATGAACGGCCGTTTGTATGCGCGCAAGGGATATTCCTTTTCGATGGTCGTTAAGCCAGAACTCCGGGATAACGGTCACGAAGTCACCGTCAAATTCTCCTTCACGGGTCATGAAACCCTGTCCGAGGTAACGGAGATCCTCAACAAGGCCATTGAGGACGCACAGAACACGCCCGCGGATACCGACAGCGGAAAACTCGTTAAATTCATCCTTTCGATGCCCGGGATATTTATGAAGGCCATGATCGGCACGATCAAGTGGATGGACCGGCATAATCTTCTGCCCGGAAGCGTCATTGAGGCGAGCCCGTTTCATTGCTCGCTCTTCCTGACCTACCTCAAATCCATCCGAACCGATTATGTGTACCACCATCCGTATAATGTCGGGACTGCGGGGATTTTTGCGGCACTCGGCAAGACGGAAATGATGCCGGTCGTCGAGAACGGCGAGGTCGTCGTCCGCAAATGCTGCTCGATCGGCTACTCATTTGACGACCGGATCTGCGACGGCCTATATCTGGCTAACACGTTCTCGCTCGCCAAGAAATATTTCCGGGATCTGAGCCTTTTGGAAAC
>CAYPAL010000167.1:0-2286 GCA_964408695.1 uncultured Oscillospiraceae bacterium
CCGCAGCGCTTGCGATGTTGAATGACGCGGTGAAGAAGGGTGGAACGATGGCGTCGTCCTTTGTCGGAGGTTTATCGGGCGCGTTTATTCCTGTGTCCGAAGACGAGGGAATGATCGATGTCGCAAGCAGAGGGAAAATCTCGATCGAAAAACTGGAAGCTATGACTTGTGTTTGCTCGGTCGGTCTTGACATGATCGCCGTTCCTGGAGATACTCCTCCTGAGATTTTGTCCGGTATGATCGCGGATGAGATGGCGATCGGTACCTTTAACAATAAAACAACTGCAGTTCGAGTTATTCCGGTCCCCGGCAAAACCGTCGGTGATTCGGTGGAATACGGAGGCCTACTCGGAAAAGCTCCGATCATGAACGTTAACACATCATCCTGCAAAGTATTTATTGACCGGGGCGGAAGGATTCCCGCTCCGATCCACAGCATGAAAAATTAGCTGAAGAGGTAATAAGTGATAAACGAAACATATGAGAGTCTTGCGGCAGAATACGATTACGACTCGATCGTTTTCGATAATGTTCAGACTGCCGAATTCCCCGAAGAGCTGAAAGCCACCCCGTATTACGGGTTGTATATGGTCGCGCGTCGTGCCGGAGAAATCGTTTCGGAGGATCGGTATTGGACGAATGTCAAAAGTCCGGGTCCGTCGATCGAAGACGAGGAATTATTTCGTGCTTTTCAGATCGAATTCAACGAATCAACAAGACTTTCGGATGATGAGGAACATCTTCCTTTGACACTTCGCCTCCTTTTTCGACTCGAAGAGTTCATTTTCTTACGCGACAGTGACCGATATCCTGAATTGGAGGGAGCATTGATCGAGAAGATCAACGAGACGATTCGCAGGATCGAATCCGGGCGGCTGCCGAAGGATCCGTATCGCAGACTTGATGTTGTTCTCGCGCGTAAATGGTGCCGTGTTTTCCGGCTGTATGCTTTCCTGCAAATGAGTCCGGATCCGATCCAATCGAAGGTTTCGATCCCGCGTGATTTGCAAATGTGCAAGAAGAGAGGAATCGGATCGGGATACCTGAAAAGGATCGAGTATCGGGTTCGATTTTATAAGCTTCTGGACAGAAAACTCTACGGCAAGATCATCGTTCTGGCCGAGGAGTGGGAGAATCGGTGTCTTTCAGGCGAGATCACGGGGAATCCGTTTACCTATGAATTGATCGCTTTGTCCTATTTTGACACCGATGAGGATTATTTGACCGGATATGAATGGCTTGCGCTCCTGATCGGCAGGCACCCCGAGAACAAGGATTTCATAAAGTGGAAGGCGAGATATCTTCGGCGTGCCGGCAAGCTCGACGAGGCACACAAGGTCTGCGATCTGATATTAGCGGTTGATCCGACGGATTTTGAAACACATTGCTTTCAGTCGAATCTATATTACATGCAGGAGAAGTACAAGGAAGCGCAAAAGTCTGCTTTAATCGCCACATCCTGCGAGGAAGACTCCCCTTTGGGACATATTGCGCTCGCTTTTTCCTACCTGAATGATCAGCAATACGACGAAGCCGCTTCGGCTTTCAATCGCGCGCTTGAGTTGGACGCGAACAGCGTGGATGCTCTGCGGGGCAAGAGCAAGGCGCTCGTTATGATCGGCGAGGGCTACGACGCGATGAACTGCCTGGTTCGAGCGGCTCGCATAGAGCCGCATAACGCGGACCTTTTTCGCGAATTGGCGGATGTGTACTTCATGTCGGGATATATCGATGAATGCAGAAGATATTGCAAGAAGTGCCTGTCCCTGGATCCTTTTTCCTCTGCGGCGTTTGTTCTTTTGGGAATGCTTGAAATCAGGGAGGAAAATACCGGCGATGCGGTAAAATGGCTCAAACGCTCTCTCGATATCGATCCGAAAAATCCGATCGCTTTGAACGAGCTTGCTTACGTTGAACACATGAACGGCAATGATGACGAGTGTCTGAAGCTGTTGGAACAGGCACTGGATATCGCGCCGGATTTTGCCGATGTCATATGCAGTATGGGTGTCGTCTATTATTTTAAAGGGGACTATGACACCTCCAACACGCTTCTGGATCGGGCACTGGAACTCGATCCCCTGCACGTCGGGGCCATGGTGACAAAGGGAAATACTTTGCTCTCTCAATCACTTCCCGAAGAAGCGTTGATTTGGTATGAGAAAGCGCTGGAACTTGAAGAAGATTTTCAGGACGCGATACGAGGAAAAATTGACGCATTGCGAGCGCTTGGTCTTGAGGATGAAGCCTCCGAATGGATCAAGAAGGAAGGCGAGATATTCGACG
>CAYPAL010000168.1:0-2238 GCA_964408695.1 uncultured Oscillospiraceae bacterium
CAAAATAATGTTGACATTTTACCACGGAGCTATTTATTGTGCAATGTAATAATCACGAAAATCCAAAATTTTATACTATAAATTTCACTTATTGAATCTTTGTCGTCCGTTTTTATTCCAAATCGGAAGAGCGACCGCACATCGGCCGCTCTCCTTGATTATTCCTTTTCTTTTCGCGCATTCTTTTACCTGCACAGCGATCCGATCGGAGATGCGTTCTCGTCCCGCCTTTTATGCGCGATTCTCCCGTATATAGTAAATTTCGTTGATGTAGTATTCGTTTCTATAGTAGCCATTAATCTCCATTCCCAGATTATAAGGGGCCGGACTGATCGAATGATCGTAATGCATGACCGGCCCCGCGAATTCGTCTACGTAAACCGCCATGCTGTACATGAAAACGGATCCGCTCACATTCAAGTACTCCCCATCCATTACGAAAGAAAAAACCCGCTCGTACTCGATCGGTGCCGTCTCGTCGTTTCCGTCATGATCGATCGATAAAAGGACTTCGACATCCACGAGCCAATGCTCTTCGGGGTTTTGCTCGTTCCCGTTCGGATCGATGAACGGGTCCTGCATTTCGATTCTGCGGTAGGGCTTACAGATGGAATAAGATTTCACCTTCATGCCATGGGTCTCAAGTTCGGTCCAATCGGCAATATACTTATCCTTCACGAGTTTGGTGTATCCGTCGACTCCAAGATCCCGGTATGCCTTGCTTTTTTCGTTTCTCTCTTCTATTTCTTGATTATGTTCTTTAATGTATACCGGCAGGAGCGATTCCGGGATCAAAGCGGCATTCATCCACTCCACTTCGGACAGCCGTCCGTTCACCGTCGAACGGTAATATACCGCGCCGTCCTGGGCGTAATATCGAATGTAGGTATAAGGGCCGTCCGGCTCCTCACTCAAAATATCGACAGATCGGACATCCTCGCCCAATGTTTTCGCGGCGATCCGGGCGGCTTCCTCAAAAGCTTGCTCCGGGATCGGACTCTCGTGCCATGATTTGATATCATCGATGATCACCTGCGCCCAAAAATCGGCGTCCGTTCCCGGCTCATTGTAGGGCTCGGCCTCTCTTGTACTTTTCAATAAGGAAGAACCGATGGGGATATAGTAATTCGCCCCGCCGATCTCGACAAGTCGGTATTCGCTCATATAAAGACCGTGCCCTTCCTCCGGCGGCATCCATTGCCAATACATGGATCCGATATCGAAGAACTCGATCGCTCCATCGTAATCGCCCTTCTGAAGGCATTTCATGAAAGTATCCACATCGCGAAGCCCTTCAAGGTTCGAAAAGGCGTAGCCCTTGCCGCGCTTCTCGTTATAGCTCAGTATGCCCAAGCCCGCGAGCGGGATGATCAGGATCAAGCAGAGGAGCCCGATCAGGGTCATGCGGAGGTTCTTTTTGAAAACGCTCTTGAAGGTTTTCTCCTTAGCGGGTTTATGAGTGACCGCCGGTTCGCCGTCCTCTTCGTCTGTGTTTCCCTCTTCTTCTGTGTCGTCCGGTCTGTTTTCGACTCTCGAAATGACTGAAAGGCCCGGATCATCCGTGCCTTTCTCACTGGTGATCACTACGGTCGTCGCGGTCTCCGTCATCGTCCAAAGACTCTTTGCGCATGAAGCGCAAGACGCCAGATGTTCTTCCACCGCCTTCTTCGTCTCGTCCGAGCATTCACCCGCGACGTAAGCGGGCAGTAGATCCTTCATGATTTCACAGGTGATCATCTTGATCCTCCTCAGGTCAAAGTTTTTCGATGCTCCGAAAGCTCGACACGTTTATGCATATCCCTCCGTCAGCCCTATAAAATCGAAAAGGCTGCGAAAATTCGTTTTCGATCAAAACTATCCCCTTAATAATAGCAAAGCGATGATCAAAAATAATGATCCGGCAAAAAATTCTCTTCTGAGGAAAAGGGCGACCCCGATAACGGACCGCCCTTCTGTAAACTTTCTTATTCTCCAAACGTTCTTATTCTCCGTGTATCGTCTCAATTTTCCTGAGGAGTTTCGGGTGATTCCGCGAACCAAACATATATGGGAAATCCGTCCGATCCGTGACTGTAACGGTTCGGGTCATCATTAAAAACGTAGGCGTTTGGAGTGAGCGCAATGCTGTAAAAGAAAAACAAGTCTTCATCTGCCAGTTCGAAAGAACGCAAATTTATCATTGTGTAGGTTTCCTTCGTGCTGACACGGTCTCCGTCCATTTTGAAGGTAAAAACCTGA
>CAYPAL010000169.1:0-2188 GCA_964408695.1 uncultured Oscillospiraceae bacterium
GGCGAAAACCGGAACTACGTTTCGGGCCTTGAGTCGAAAAGCGGCATCCCGGTTCTTGGCGCCCTTGTGATGTTCGATCCGGACCGCAATGATATTCGGAGCCGGAGAAGAGAGCCGAATGGTCAGCATGCCGCTGTCGATACTCGATGCCCGACCGGTTTGTTTGGTACAGGGGGCATAAAGCGTCAGCGAGCCGTCCTTGCGCTCCACTTCGAAAATTTCTTGAGGACTGTGGATGCTGTAACCTTCCCTGGGAAGCCAGGTCCCGTTCGTAAACTTCATGAGAACCTCCCGATGCAAAGTCGGTCTCAGCGGTTCGAAAAGGTAATCCGCTTGCCGTTGACATTGCTTCATACCATTGTCGCAGAAGAAACCGAAAAACGTCAACTGATTTTGCGAATAACGGTGCTGGTTTTTCGATGAGTACAGCTTCGTACATTCGTCGACCGGAAATTCGATTCGATGATCATAGCGAAAAAAAGCCGCCCGGACGGGCGGCTTTCTCGCTTCCAATGTTTGAATGCCCGGTTACGGATTCTTGTCGGGCTTAGTCTCCTTCGCACCGCTCGTATTGGACGGAATCGTCTTTTCGGTCGTTTCCGCAGTGGATTTGGTCGGCTTGGTCGGATCGGCGCTCGGGCGGGTGTCCGCGGGCGTGCTCGGCTTGGTCGGGTCAGCGCTCGGTCGGGTATCCGCGGGCGTGCTCGGCTTGGTCGGGTCGGCGCTCGGGCGGGTATCCGCAGGCGTGCTCGGCTTGGTCGGGTCGGCGCTCGGGCGGGTGTCCGCAGGTGTGCTCGGCTTGGTCGGTTCGGCGGGATCGGTCTCGTCTTTGCCGGTATGGGTCGTGTGTTCGACGGTAATGCGGGTCTGGTCCATCTGTCCGTCCTGTGCCAAGAGGCGCACCAATTCGCCGAGCGGGGCGGCCTTGATATTATCTTCCGTCCAAGGACCGCGTTGTGCGGCGGATTGGTTGACCAACATCTGCATTCCGACGGACAATCCGTTCTCTTGTGCGGATTCGGATACGCTTCCGTCGTGAGAATAGATGACATGAATCCGAGCCTGAGCACCTTCGCCCTGACCGGCAGTCTCTTCAAAAAGCATCAACTGGGTCTTGAGTATAGCGTCCTTTTCGGGCATGACAGCTGAAACCAGTATATCTCCGAGTTGTTCATATCCGTTATCCTCAAGACAGATGAGCCAAGCGTCGACAGCCTCCTGCCAGGTAAGGCCCTTATAACTTTCTTTGATGAGCAGGCGTCCGGCGTCGGCATTCAATGCCTGAACATCCGTTACGATGAGATCTTTGTTGAGGGAAAACTGCAGACTCGGATTGACGTCCACAGACAGGACGGCATAAGTGCGCGTAGTCAGAATACTCTGCGAAATGACGACCCCCGCGATGATTGCGAAAATCGCTGCGGCAAAGGCAAGCAACGGCCGAAGCATCCTGCTTCCGGTGCGTTGGGCTGCTCTCGGGGTCTCGATAATGATTTCCTGACCCAAGATCACGCCTTTCCGGCTCGATACTTTCACGAGCCTGCAATCGGAAGTAAATACGACCGCCGAAGTTTCGTTAACAGATAAAACGACTCCGCGATTCACAATTTTGCCTCCTTCTCGAGTATCGCCACGTAGGATCTGATCAAAAACAGGTCGCTTTGCAGCAGTATGGCCAATAACAATATGCATGAGCGGTGTTTGTCCACTCTCTTTACCGGTTCGCCCATCCGACGGGCGATCTCGGAAACGGGAAGGCGCCTGACCTCCATCGTCCTTTCAAAAAGTTCTTGGTCGTCCGAGAGAACTCGGGCGGCTCGGACACAGAACAAGAGTGTCGGACGCTGCTTCGGGAAGTGGTCGACCAGCCCGTCCAACTTCAAACTAAAGAGCGACAGCCGGTACTCGACTTCGATCATCGAGTCCTCGGACTCAATGTCCGCAAAGGCGATGCCGCTTGATGAATCTTCCAACCGATCCTCGTAGGGGATCGGCCCGTTATCCAGGTCCGAAAAGCTCCGTTCCCGACTGACCGAGCTTCTTTGTCTGTTCCAATCGATGAGCCGGTTCCGAATGATGATGGAAGCATACGTCCGGAAGGGGATCTGCTTCTCTGCGGAGAAGCGGTCGATCGCGGTGTTCAAAGCGTCCAGTGCGATACTGAACTCGTCGGTGTTTTCGACGGAAA
>CAYPAL010000170.1:0-2173 GCA_964408695.1 uncultured Oscillospiraceae bacterium
AGACCAAGGAAGAAGCGCAGTACAGCCTCGTTAATCCCAACGAGGGGGATATTTTTATGAACCGAATCTCTTCGGATTCTCCGGTCGGTCAAGCGATCCTGGGAAAGAAGAAGGGCCAGATCGTGGACGTACAGACCACTTCGGGCACCTTCAAGTACAAGATCACGAAGATCGGAAAGCCCGAATAATTCGGAAGTATCCCTTAAGGAAAGGATTCATCAATACATGCAAGATCCAATTGATTCCACTTCCCGCTCAGAGGACTCTGTCCTCGACATGCAGGAGCAGATACGCATACGTCTCGAAAAGCTCCGTGAGTTGACCTCCGAGGGTGCGGATCCGTTTACCGAAATTGTTTATCCGGTCACTCATCACTCCGTCGACATTATCGATCGATTCGATGAGATGGAGGGAAAAGAAGTATCGGTCGCAGGTCGTATCCTATCCAGAAGAGGAATGGGAAAGGTCAGTTTTTGCGATCTTCATGACCGTCGCGGAAGGATCCAGATTTTTACGAAGATCGACGCAGTCGGGGAAGAAGCTTACGAACGTTGGCAGAAACTCGACATCGGAGATATTGTCGGTGTTCGCGGCGAGGTCTTTCGCACGCGGACCGGAGAAATCTCCATCCGTACGAAGGAATATACTTTGCTGACCAAGGCATTGCGCCCGTTACCGGATAAATTCCATGGTCTTAAGGATACGGAGACCCGGTACCGTCAACGATATGTCGACCTGATCGTCAATCCCGAGGTCCGTGAAACATTTGAGAAGCGATCCCAGATCATCCGCATCATTCGCGATTATCTGGATCGCGCGGATTTTATCGAGGTCGAGACTCCGATCCTGAATGCGATCCCGGGAGGAGCGTCTGCCCGACCATTTGTCACACACCACAATACCTTGGATATAGACATGTATCTGCGTATCGCGCCCGAGCTATACCTGAAAAAGTTGATCGTAGGCGGGTTTGAACGCGTTTACGAGATCGGCCGACTGTTCCGTAACGAAGGGATGTCCGTAAAACACAATCCGGAATTCACCTCGGTCGAGCTTTATCAGGCGTATACCGACCTGCGCGGAATGATGACGCTTTGCGAGGAACTCTTTAGCGAAGTCGCCGTTCAGGTGACCGGAACGACCGAGATCACCTATCAGGGAACGCCGATCAGCCTTAAGCCCCCGTTTGCACGTATTTCAATGACGGACGCCGTTCTGAAATACGCGGGGATCGAATTTTCCGGAATTGAATCGGACGAGGAAGCCATCTCAGTGGCCAAAGCAAAGGGTCTTGATCCGGCACCCTCTGCAAGAAAGGGCGAGGTGCTCAACTTGCTGTTCGAGGCGTTCTGTGAGGACCGGCTCGTTCAGCCTACCTTTGTTCACGATTATCCGATCGAAGTATCGCCTTTGGCGAAGAAGATCAAGAATAAGCCGGGGCTCGTCGATCGTTTTGAGCTCTTCATCGGTTGTCGCGAATTCGCTAACGCGTATTCGGAGCTCAACGACCCGATCGATCAACGTGAGCGCTTTGCGGACCAAATCAAGAAGCGCGCTGCAGGCGACGACGAGGCTAATCTTCATGACGAGGATTTTTGTGTCTCGCTCGAATACGGTATGCCTCCAACCGGCGGACTGGGTGTAGGGGTGGATCGATTGGTCATGCTTCTTACCGATAGTGCTTCGATCCGGGATGTGTTGCTTTTCCCGACGATGAAGCCACTGTCGGGAGACATGGCGTAAAATAAGCGTTAGCAGAGTATCAAGGCCAAGATTTACGACCGATTTACGACCAAAAAGAGAACACGTTCAGTAGAGAGTAAGAGCAGTCTTATAAGCGGGTATATTTCACAGATACTGATTTCCTCTGATGGAGTATATTAAGCGAAGGAGGCGGCACATTATGAAGATAAAGTACATGATTTCAAGATTTGTAATTAGTGGCCTCGTTTTTCTCGTTACGTTCATTTTGCTTTTGCATGATGAAAACAGGAATATTTTTACGGCTGTTTTAACAGGTGCTTCATTGCTTGCCGGTTTTATTGCGACACCGGTAAGTAAAAGAATCATTGCCTACGGTAACAGCATATTTTCCACGCGCACTCGAATACTATTCTATTCCCTTCTATTTCCTATCACGTTAATACTAGCATTGTTTTCGTGGTTACTAATG
>CAYPAL010000171.1:0-2119 GCA_964408695.1 uncultured Oscillospiraceae bacterium
CGATTTGATTGTCGGACGGGTCGCCCAGAAAGATAAACTTGGAGCGTTCGCCGGCTCGGGTCAGCATCAGCTTGGCGAGGTGCGGGGTGATCTCCTGAGCCTCGTCGACAATAACGATCGCGTCGGAAATCGTCCGCCCGCGCATGTAGGTGAATGTCTTGATCTCGAAGATCCCTCTTTTACGAAAATCCTCGATAAACTGCTCGATCTGTGAGCCCTCTTCGCCTTTTTTATTGCGCTTGCCGCCGTAGCTTTCCTTGTCGATCGTCATCAGGTTGTCGATGGCGTCGTAGAAACTGCCCATCCACGGACGAAGTTTGTCCTCCTCGGTGCCCGGCAGGTAGCCGATATCGTTGCCGACGGGAACGGTCGGGCGGACAAAGACGATTTTGCGGTACTCGCGCTGTTCGAGTACCTTTTCGAGCGCGACAGCGGTAGCCAGAATGGTCTTGCCGCTTCCCGCGCCGCCGGTGATGCTGACAAAGGGGATCGACGGATCCATCAAGAGCTCGAAAGCCATCTTCTGCTCAAGGTTCTTGGGCGTGAGGCCCCACGCGGTATGATTGGTGTATTTGAGCGGCACAAGGTGCGTGCCATCGTATTTTACCAGCGCGATGTGCTTATCATTGTCGCGGGAGGACACGATCGCGAATTGATTGGGAAGCATTTCGATGGTCTTGGGCGGCTTGATACCGCCGTCGAATATTTTCGCGATCGACTTGTCGGACATCGTCAGTTGACAATAGCCTGTGTAGAGTTCGTCGGTCTTGATCTTGTCCGTTTCGTAGTCTTGAGAGGGAATGTCGCAAACCTCGGCCTTAATACGGAGACAGACGTCCTTGGAGACTAAGTATGTCTCCATGCCGTGCGATTGTTCCTTGATCTTCATCGCGCAAGCAAGGATCTCGTTGTCGTTCTTTTGGGCCTCGAGAAGCGGCATCGTTCGTTGTGATCCTTGCCCGTTCGACCGGCCGGGAACGCTCCGACCGGGTGGGTCCGGAAACGCGACGTGCAGGATCACTTCGTTACTTAACTCGATCCCCTCGCTGACACATTGTCGCCCCCGTCCGTCAATTCGCCGGTGTAAAGTACGAACCGCTTCCCGCGCCTGGTATCCGACGAGACCCTCCTTGGATTTCAGGTGATCGAGTTCCTCCAGAACCGTGATCGGAATATATACATGATTGCCTCTGAAATTCAGAAAGCACCCGGGGTCATGGAGGAGAACATTGGTGTCCAAGACATAATTCTTCTGCCGACTGTCCGGAACGATGCTGATTTCTCTCGGTTCGGAGTCTTCCGCTTCGGGTCGAAAAAGAGGGCGGGGCGTTGTTCTGATGCTCATCGGCGATCCTCCGTTTGAAAATGAAAATCGCTTCCGTCATTCAACAGAAACGATACGTAGTAAAGCAACCGACTCAAAGGCCTTTCCGAGTTCGGATCTCTTGTCAAGAGTGTCTCTATGCAAAACGAGAACACCTCCGTATGATCCTCACGCATGATCGAAAAACAGCGTGTGATGTCACTATCAGAATACCCTATTTCGGAAAAATCAACAATCGCCCGATGGATTCAATCCGAAAAAAGTACTATTATGGTATTTAATGATTTGTCACGAATAATTCTGTCGGAGGATCGTCATGGAATCCATTTTCACTCGCCAAATGTCTGAAAGCCGCCTCGCACTGCTCCGGCAAAATCTCGCATCGTCTTCACTTGAATATGACACCGTCCTGATCATCGGACGGGTCAACCAATATTACTATACCGGGACGATGCAGGACGGCATCCTTGTTCTGAGAAGGAACGGGGAGATGTTCTTCTTTGTCCGGAAGAGCTACGAGAGAGCCCGCATTGAGTCGTCTTTTGAACCGATCATCAAGATCGTAACATATCGTGATATGCTCGCGTACCTTCCGGAGGATCTTGGCACTGTCTATGTCGAGACCGAATCGGTTCCGATCGCGATGCTTGAGCGCATTCGGAAATATTTTCATATGGATCGTATCCTGCCTCTGGATCGGTCGATCGCGATGCAAAGAGCGGTCAAGACGACCGAGGAACTTGCTCTGATCCGGGAGTCGGCTCGGCGGCATGCCGATATCATGGAGAACACGGT
>CAYPAL010000172.1:0-2087 GCA_964408695.1 uncultured Oscillospiraceae bacterium
GCGGTGTTCAAAGCGTCCAGTGCGATACTGAACTCGTCGGTGTTTTCGACGGAAAGTATGAAGGTGTGCTTCCGCACCAACTTCTTGACCCAAGGCACACTGCTTGCGATGATATCATCCCGAAGCCGAGCGTCTCCTTCTTGAGCGAGCAATACCGTCTCATCCGATATCGGCTGACCGTTTAACACGCGTGTCATCCTTCCGGGGTAATGTAAATACCCCTTCACTTATTTATATACGAATCATACACGGTTTTTCGGGGTGAATTCCATAAGATTCACGACATTATTTTCACTTTCGTCACAAAAGAGCGCTTTGTTTACAAATTTAGGTTGACAAACGAGGGCTTCTCGTATTATTGTATTAAGCAGATAATACAAGAACGGCAGTTTTCAGATATTGCTTTTCGAAAATAACCGCGGTACAAAACGGGGAGAAAGGAGCAAGAATTGTTTGAAGAATTTAATGATAAAACACCGATATATCTTCAATTGGTCGACATTTTCAAGATGAGCATCGCGAACGGGACCTGGCCGATCGGCGGTCGGGTCGACACAGTCCGGGATCTGGCGATCCGGTATCAGGTAAACCCGAATACGGTCCAAAGATCCCTGGCTGAACTGGAGCGGGAAAATCTTGTATTCTCGGAGCGGACCAGCGGACGATACATTACTAGTGATGAGGGCGTCGTGCGTGAGATCCGGGCAAAACTGGCGGCAAGGAAGATCATTGATTACGCGGAGCAAATGTCGCTTTTGGGTTTCGGTTCCGAGGAAATACTGGCCATGACCGAGCGTTATCTGCGCGAGGGAAATATCGGCGGGTGATTATGAAATAAGGTAAGGAGTGGAAGAAGATGAGTATGATTATGATCGAAAACCTGAACAAGAGTTTCGGAACCAAGGAAGTTCTCAAAGACATGGATCTTTCTCTGGAGCCCGGACAGATCGTCGGTCTGGTCGGGCCGAACGGATCGGGCAAGACGACGCTGTTGAAGATTCTTGCCGGCCTGACGAGCGACTATACGGGGACCGTCCGGATCGGCGGCAAGCCTTTGGGTGTCGAGACCAAGGCGATGGTGTCGTACCTGCCGGAAAAGACGTATCTGAGCGAATGGATGCGTTGTGTCGATGCCATCGACTGTTTTAATGATTTTTATTCCGATTTCGACCGTAACAAAGCGATGGAGATGCTCGTGCAACTCCGGCTCGATCCGAAACAACGGATCAAGACCATGTCCAAGGGGATGCAGGAGAAGCTTCAACTGACGCTGGTCATGGGGAGACAGGCGAGAGTATATCTCTTGGACGAGCCGATCGGCGGAGTGGATCCGGCGACGCGCAGTGTCATTTTGGATGCGGTGTTGAAACAATACAGCGAGGATTCACTGATGGTTTTCGCGACGCATCTGATCGCGGATGTCGAACGGATCTTCGATCGCGTGATCTTCCTCGGATTCGGTGAGATCAAACTGCATGAGGAAGTGGACAAGATCCGCGAAAAGTACGGCAAGAGTGTGGATGAAGTTTTTCGGGAGGTGTTTTCATGTTTAGTAAGCTTGTAAAGCACGAGTTTCGTGCGACGAGAAGAGTGATCCCTTTTGTGTTTTTGTTGACCGTGTTCATTGCGGGTATGATGACGGTCAGCGTCGCTTTGAATCTGGAAGCCATCGTCGGAATTACCATGGGTCTTCTGATCATCATGCTCATCGCCGAGGTGATCATCACCTATGCTCTGATCGTCTGGCGTTATTACAAAACAATGTGCGGTAACGAAGCGTACCTTTCCCATACTTTGCCCGTGAAGCCTCATCTTCTGATGTGGAGTAAGTTTCTGGTGTCCTTTGTGTGGGTGGCGATCAGTTACTTGGTCTTAGCGGCGTGCATGGTCCTGCTCATCATCATTTTCGCGAAGGGAACCGGAACAACGCTCGCTGAAATTTTCGATCAATTGAAGATTTTCTGGCAGGCGTTCGGACTTCGCGGACATGAGGTGACCGTGATTGTTTCGATCATCGGACTATTTATTCTTTCCATTGTCTCCGGACTGACGCAGATTTTTTTCTCCGTTTCGCTCGGAAGTACGTC
>CAYPAL010000173.1:0-2064 GCA_964408695.1 uncultured Oscillospiraceae bacterium
TCGAATTGCAAAAACCGAAAACGGAATGATACGTGGCTTGCCCGCGGCCGACCCGAGAGTGACCTCATTTAAGGGTGTCCCCTTTGCCGCGCCGCCGACCGGGCAGAACCGTTGGCGCGCGCCGCAACCGTGCGCCGACTGGAGTGGTGTGCGCGATGCGTTTGAATTCGCTCCGATCTCCGTCCAGGATACCCCGGGGTTGGGAACGGATATTTACTGCCGGGAGTGGCACGTCGACCCGGAGATCCCGATGAGTGAAGACTGCCTTTATTTGAACGTCTGGACACCGGCGATAAGCGCGGATGATCGCCTCCCCGTCCTGGTTTGGTTCTTCGGCGGCGGATTTCAGTGGGGTTATACCGCTGAAATGGAGTTTGACGGGGAACGCATCGCGCGGCGCGGAGTTGTCGTCGTAAGCGTCAACTACCGTCTGGCCGCGCTCGGCTTTCTCGCGCACCCGGAAATCACAGAGTCTCAGCCGGACGCACCGGCCAATTTCGGAAGCCTCGACCAACAGGCAGGTCTTCGTTGGGTCGTTCGCAATATCGTTGGTTTCGGAGGAGACCCCGATAAGATCACGATCGCAGGTCAGTCCGCCGGCGGAATGAGCGTAATGTCGCAGATGGCATGTAAAGCCAACGATGGTCTTTTTCATCGAGCCGTCGTGATGAGCGGAATGATCCGAAGCCCGTACACGAAGGATCCTTTTGTGGTTCCGAAGACGCTTTCGGAAGCAGAGCGGGTCGGTGTCGGCTTTTTCAAATTTCTGGGTGTTCGCTCTCTTTCTGAAGCGCGGGAAATGGATGCGTTTTACATTCGCGATAAATACGCGGAATACGCAAAAGGTCACCCGCGTTTCGCGATCGTCGTCGACGGGCGTTTCTGTGTTGAGGATCCGTATATTGCCTTCATGCACGGACGACGCACGCGCGTTCCGGTGATGGCCGGAAATACCGAAGATGAGTTTTTCGGGGGCATCGATGCACAAGACGAAGAACAGTTGAAGAATCAAGCCCGTGAAATTTTCGGCGACAGGGCCGGGCAGTTTTTGTCCTTCGACGAAACGCGTTTTCGAAACGATTGGGGTTACGCGCCGGTCAGCGGGATCGAATGCGCGGTCAAGGCAGCGTTTCTGTCCGAAGGCAAGGCAGGAGATCCGAACCCCTGCTATTATTATCGCTTCACGCCCGAGATCCCCGGCGAAGATCGCCCGGGGACCTTTCACTCGGTCGATCTGTGGTTCTTTTTCGAGACGCTTTCGAAAGGCACTCGCCCTTACCGCGGGAAACACTACGACCTCGCGCGGCAGATGTGCGATTACTTGGCGAATTTTATCAAAATCGGCGACCCGAACGGCAAGACGGACGATGGCAGTGATCTTCCGATATGGGCTCCTTTTACCGCGACAAACCGTGCAGAGATGGTCTTCCGTGATGAAGGACCCGTCCCTTCGGCTGAAAATGATCCGTTCGTTCGCTTTTTGACCGAGCATGTATACCGAGAAAATACCGGGGAGGAATTTAAAAATGACACGAATCCAAGCATTTAACCCCTATCTCCCGAGCTGGGAATACATTCCCGACGGGGAGCCTCATGTTTACGGAGACCGGGTCTACGTTTACGGGTCTCATGACCTCTTTAACGGCCATGTATTTTGTCTCGGAGATTATGTGTGCTGGTCGGCTCCGGTCGATGATCTGAGCGATTGGCGATACGAGGGCGTGATTTTCAAAAAGACCGACGATCCCTTGAACCTTGAGGGCAAGATGTGTCTCTATGCGCCGGATGTCACCGTGGGGCCGGACGGCCGCTATTACCTCTATTACGTTTACGACAAGGTCGGGATTGTATCGGTCGCGGTTTGCGATTCCCCGGCCGGAAAGTATGAATTTCTGGGCTATGTCCGATATACGGACGGGACGCTCCTGGGCGAAGCGCCCGGCGACGAGCCGTCCTTTGACCCGGCGGTGCTGACCGAAGGCGATCAGACCTTTATTTATCTGGGATTCTGCGGTCACGGAGACAAGTCGAGGACCGGCTGTATGGCTTCCGTTCTCGAAAAGG
>CAYPAL010000174.1:0-2037 GCA_964408695.1 uncultured Oscillospiraceae bacterium
ATGGTTTTTAACATCCCGGGTATCAGCCGTCTCCTGATCACAAGCATCAATGCCCGCGACTTCCCTCTTACCGAGGGGATCGTCCTGTACCTTGCCGTCATGACCGTCATCGTGTATTTCATTGCCGATATCCTGCACAGTCTGGTGGACCCCAGAATTCGACTCCGTTAGAAAGGAGCGCCATGCCCAAGATCATTCGATATCATCCGCACAGCTTGTTTCTCATCGTCGGCGCCGCCTTTGTCGGTATCGTTCTTTTTCTCGCGATCCTCTCATTCTTCTTCCTGCCCGGCGACCCCTTCGCCACAGACAGCGCGACGAAACTGGCGCCTCCCGATCCGTCTCACCTTTTCGGTTGTGACCATGAAGGCAGAGATGTATTGAGTCGAGTGATGCTCGGGATCCGACCAACCGTTATGATCTCACTGATAGGGATCGCGATCGCTTTTATTCTCGGTATGATCATCGGGTCTCTTGCCGGTCATTTCGGGGGGATCCTCGACAATGTCCTCATGTTACTGACGGATTCGATCATGGCATTCCCCGGTATATTATTGGCCTTAGTCTTTGTCGCGGTCATCGGCAAGGGAATGACCAGCATCATTTTAGGCTTCGGCATCGTATTTGCTCCCAGTTATGCGCGGATTTTCAGAACCGGCATCCGTCAGTTAAAAGAACGCGAGTATATCCTCCAAGCCCGACTTCTCGGGGTCAAGACCCCTCGACTCCTTTTTGTTCACTTGTTTCCCGGCCTGGTCCATCAGCTGGCTCCGGCGGTAGTCGTCGGGATAGCGAACATGGCGTTGGCCGAGGCCGGGCTCAGTTATCTCGGTCAGGGCGTTCAAGTGCCCGACCCCAGCCTCGGAAACCTGCTGAAGGACGGACAAAGTTATATCACATCCGCTCCTTGGATGGTCATTTATCCTTCGCTGTTTCTCATCCTTTATGTTCTCGGCCTCTACTTTCTCAGCGAAGGGATCCGAATGAAGTTTAAAGCGGGAGGAGTGTGATCATGACATACGATTCCGCCCCGCTCCTGTCGGTCAGAAATTTGACATTAAGCTTTCCCCAATCCGGAAACCGGAAAGAAAATGCCGTCCTGTCCCGCCTGTCGTTTGACATCCGGGACGGAGAAATATTCGGGATCGTCGGCGAATCCGGTTCCGGAAAGACCATCACGGCCTTGGCGATTGCCGGCCTCCTTCCCGAGACTGCCGTCGTCACGTCCGGTGAGATTCTTTTTCACGGACAAGATTTACTGAAATTACCCGCGAATCAGAGGCGGGATATGCTGGGCAAAGAGATCGGTATGATTTTTCAGGAGCCTCTGTCGTCTCTGAATCCCCTGATGACCATCGGCAAGCACCTCGCGGAGGTCATCACCGCCCACCGCGACCCGGGAGCGCCTCGGGAGAAATCGTCCGAATGCAAGACCCGGATTCTTGAGATGTTGGCACACGTCGGATTTCATAACCCCGGACGCATTTGTCGATCCTATCCGCATCAACTTTCCGGAGGACAGCGACAGCGGGCGTTGATCGCCGGAGCGCTTCTTCTAAAGCCATCATTGCTCATTGCCGACGAGCCGACCACGGCGCTCGACAGTGTGACCCAATCTCAAATACTCGATCAGCTCCGACGGATCAGCCAGAGTTTTCACCTCTCCGTGCTTTTTATTTCGCATGACTTGAAGCTCATGGAGCGCATGTGCGACCGCTTGGCGGTCATGCATAATCGTCGGATCGTCGAGTGCGACGCGACACAGGATATCCTTCATTCGCCCGGACACCCTCACACGGCGTCCCTCCTGCGCGGCGCGCGCTATGAAATTCGCGATTCGAAGGCCGAAAAAACCGCGCCGTCCGTCGACGCCGTCCCGCTGATTCGGATCGAGTCACTGGACGCGGGCTACTCCTCCGGCTTTCTTCGAAGCGGAAGCGAGGAAAAAGAGGTGCTCAAGGATGTCTCCCTGAATATCCTTCCCGGAGAGATCCTGGGTCTCATCGGATCCAGCGGCTGCGGAAAAACCACTCTTGC
>CAYPAL010000175.1:0-1941 GCA_964408695.1 uncultured Oscillospiraceae bacterium
GTTCTTTGTTATTCCCTTTTGAGGTCATTATATGCTCCGTTTTGTTCCTTGTCAATGCCTTCCCATCTCTTTTCGATCCGCTCGCTGCTTTTCGGGAAATGCCTTCCGGAGATTATTCGCTCCGCAAAAAAGCCGCCCGTTCGGCGGCGCTACGGAAATACATACACCTGGATTCACACCCGACTCCCCGTACATTTACTCGAAAAACATCGGATCCTTCCCGAGGATCGTCGTATAGTGCTTCTTGATAAAGTGCGGATCCCCTTCCGCCATCAACGTGTTGGCGGCGCGGTCCGCGTATCGGATCGCCAGCCGCTCAAAGGCGCACGTCAAAGGAGATATCTCGTCGATGCTCCCCGTGGTGATCCGATTCATGCAACAACAATTATACTTACAACGCTTCCGAAGCGCACAGGCTTGACATTCCACGGGTTCCTTCCCGCCTTCCCCGGCTACGCGGGCGACATTTTCGGGGATCAATCCGCCAAACACATCGCCCATCCGGTACTCCGGCAAATCCAGAAACTGAACACAGGGATAGATCGCGCCGTCCGGAGCGACCGAAAGCTGGCGTTTACCGAACCGACAGGTCTGATTGATCCCTCTTCCGTCCATGATATGCGACCGGATCTTATTTTCGAAAAGCGTCAGTTCGAATGCATCGCCTGCCCGGGTCTTTTCCACGTATAAGTCAGACAGGAGCAGGTACTGTTTTTCGAGCTCTTCCATGCGCTCCGGTGTCCAGTCCGCTTTGATCCCGACAGCGGGAACGGTCTGCACTTTTCGGAACCCCTTCCCGAAAAGCCATCGAACCGACTCCGAGAGCCGGTCGACGAGGGGTGGGTGGATCGTACACATCGCGGTTGCCTTTGGTCGGTAGCGAAGAAGCAAATCGATCGTCTCCTCCAGACGATCCGCCGAAGACGTGCCGTCCTCCATCCGACGGGCGTCCTCTTGCATGAGCCCGTCGTGGGAAAGGCCGATCCCGATATCGTGCGCCGCCGCAAACTCCAGAAAAGATTCGTCCATAAGAATTCCGTTCGTCACCAGAAGATAATGAAAATCCTCGCCCTTCTTGAAGCGAAGCGTATCGCAATACGCCACGGTTTTTTCGATCAGATCACGATTGAGAAGCGGTTCTCCCCCATAAAAGCAAAGTCCGGTGTGCATACAACCGGACGGGATCAACGAATCGCCCTTTGAACGAACTGAAAGATCGACCGCGGCAACGGCCGTCGCGAGGCTCATCCTTCTTGCGGAATAATCGTGTACGCAATAAGTGCAACGCATATTGCATTCATCCGTGATATGGAGGGTCAGATTCATATGAACGCTCCGCCTATCGCTTCATGTTATTGTCAACTCGAGCATTACCGTATATCAACTCTCGGGCATGACTCTTCCGACCAGAACGGTGTCTTCCGTACCTTCAGCATCGGATGTTCCGGGCTCGATATACATAACGTCTCCGGCGAGCATGATTTCTTCCGTCTCTTCCGGTATTGTGTTTTTGCCTTCAAACCAACCCTCTTCCGGCACGATACCCGCCGTACGGGTCATTTCCGTAGCCGTTGTTTCCGAAATTGCCGGTGCTCCCGCAAGATTCACGTCGTCGTTTTTGGCGTTCGGATTACACTGGGAAATCGCCAGCGCAGTCAGGGATGCCATGATCAGAGCGGCAGGACCCTTGAGACTTCCTCCGGGCTTATTCACGGATCGGGCGTCCTTGATCGACGGGTACTCGGCTTCATCATAGGATTTCAAAGGATCTACACTCATCTTGATCTCCTCCTAAGGCTTCTGCTTTTCGCAAAGGATTACTTATATATTGGACGAGCCAAAGGAAATATTCGTTGCATGAACCAGGCGTCACGCCCGCGAAAAGGATCACACGGCCGTATATCCGCCGTCGACCTTGATGTTCTGTCCGGTGATATAGGA
>CAYPAL010000176.1:0-1936 GCA_964408695.1 uncultured Oscillospiraceae bacterium
ATGGCCAAGATTTTCGAAGAAGAGTCGCGGACGTTCAGTGAGTATTTATTGATTCCGAATTTGACCACCGCAGAGAACACTCCGGATAAGGTGGACTTGTCCACTCCGATCTGCAGATACAGAAAAGGCGCCGAAGAACCGAAACTTAAGATCAATATCCCATTGGTTTCCGCAATCATGCAGTCCGTTTCCGATTCAGGAATGGCTATCGCCCTGGCCAGAAGCGGAGGGATCTCGTTCATCTTCCAGTCCCAACCGATCGAGAGCCAGTGCGAGATGGTCAGAAAGGTCAAGAAGTACAAGGCCGGATTGGTGACATCCGATTCCAATCTGACCCCGGAAAATACGCTCGCGGATGTACTGGAACTCCGGGAGAGAATGGGTCACAGAACAGTCGCCGTTACCCACGACGGTACGCCGAACGGAAGACTCTTGGGCCTGGTCACATCGAGAGATTACCGGGTCAGCCGGATGGATCCCTCAACGAAAGTCGCGGATTTCATGACTCCCTTTGAGCATCTTATTTACGCCGCGGAGGGCACAACGCTTAAAGAAGCCAACGATATCATATGGGAACATAAGATCAACCAATTGCCGATCGTCGATAAAGATAATTGTCTGGTCGGCCTCGTTTTTCGTAAGGACTACGAATCGCACAAGGAGAATCCGATCGAACTTCTGGACGATCAGAAACGCCTTTTAGTCGGTGCCGGAATCAATACGAGAGACTATATGGAGCGCGTTCCGGCTCTGGTCCATGCGGGCGCGGACGTCCTGTGCATTGACTCCTCAGACGGATTTTCGCAGTGGCAGGAGGAGACTCTGCGCTGGGTGAAACAGAATTATCCGGAGATACCGGTCGGAGCCGGAAACGTTGTTGACGCGGAAGGTTTTCGTTTCCTCGCGGAAGCAGGAGCGGACTTTATTAAGGTCGGTATCGGAGGAGGATCCATATGCATCACGCGGGAACAAAAGGGTATCGGCTGCGGCCAGGCTTCGGCGGTGCTTGCCGTTTCGGCGGAAAGAAATAAGTATTTCGATGAAACCGGCTCATACATCCCGATTTGCTCCGACGGAGGGATCGTGCTCGACTATCATTTGACCTTAGCCCTGGCGATGGGAGCCGACTTTATGATGCTCGGCCGATACTTTGCGCGCTTCGACGAGAGTCCCACACGGAAGATGTTGGTTGCGGGCAATTATGTTAAGGAGTATTGGGGAGAGGGTTCGAACCGGGCCCGAAACTGGCAGCGTTACGACGACGGCGGAACCGGAGGAAAGATGTCTTTCGAAGAGGGTGTCGATTCGTATGTTCCCTACGCAGGCACGCTCAAGGGGAATCTGGATACATCTCTGGCCAAGATCAAGTCGACAATGAATTCTTGCGGAGCTTCCTCCATCGAAGAGTTTCAACATAAGGCTCGTTTAGTCGTCGTTTCATCCACATCTATCGTGGAAGGCGGCGCGCACGACGTTATCCAGAAGGATAACGATCGACCCAGATAACGGTTTGGGTTGACAAATTCGCCAAAAGTAATAAATTAATATATCATTAAGTCCCACAGAGTGATGAAGGAGACAACATGTCAGAGAATGAATTGAACGCCTTTACCGTCGAAGGACTCAAGCGCCTTCAGGATGAGCTGGCTGAAAGAAAAACCGTCAAGGCCGCTGAAATTTCCGAGCGTCTGAAGGATGCCAGAGGTCAGGGAGATCTGACCGAGAATTCAGAATACGATGACGCTAAGGAAGCCCAGGCCAAGAACGAGGCGCGCGTTATGGAACTGGAAGAGATCCTTAAGAATGCACGCGTGATTGATGAAGAGGAAATCAGCAAAACAAAAGTCTCACTTGGCTCATTGGTTACTCTGCGAGACGAGCAGACCAAGGAAGAAGCGCAGTACAGCCTCGTTAATCCCAACGAGGGGGATATTTT
>CAYPAL010000177.1:0-1926 GCA_964408695.1 uncultured Oscillospiraceae bacterium
AGTCCGCCGCCCGGATTCTTGATGAGGGAGCCGGCGCAGAGATCCGCGCCATACGAGCAGGGCTCCTCTTCTTCGACGAACTCGCCGTAGCAGTTGTCGACCAGGATGACCGCGTCGGAACCGGCCGCGCGAATGGTGGAAATAACGGATCGGATTTCGGAACCCATAAGGCACCTTCGGTTGGAATAACCCTTTGATTTCTGAATAAAAACAAGGCGAGTATCGCGATCGACCGCCGCCCGGATCGCAGCCAGGTCCGGAGAATCGTCCGGAAGCAGAGCGACCTCCGCATACTCGATGCCGTAATCCAAGAGCGACCCCGGGACGCGGGGCTCATTGTTCTTCGTGATCCCGATGGCGGTCGCCAGTGTATCGTAAGGAGTCCCTGTTACCGAGACCATCTTTTCCTTCGGCCTTAATATCCCGAAAAGGCATGCGGCCAAGGCTTGGGTCCCGCAACTGATCTGAATGCGCACATAGGCCGATTCTCCGCCGAAAACGTCCGCATAGATCTTTTCGATCTTGTCACGACCGATATCATCGTATCCGTAACCGGTAGAAATGCCGAAGTCGGATTCGGAAACACGCGCTTCCCGAAAAGCGTTCAGGACGCGTAACTGATTAAACTCACGAACCCGCTCGATTTGAAGGATCGCCGGAGCGATCGTACCCCGAACCTCTTCGGAAGCCTTGATCACCGCATCGGATACGCCGAACGCGCGAAAAGGGTTATTCATCAGATGCCGTAAACCTCCTCGGAGGTAAGCACCCGAATGCCCGCTTCTTGGAGTTTACTCAAGGCAAGCTCGGGATCCCGTACGCGAATCACGACGACGGCGTCGTCGGATGCTCTGCCTACATAAGCATAGAGGTATTCCAAAGACAGCGATCCATCGGAGAGGATGGATAACGCGTGGTCGAGTGTGCCGGGCTTATCGGCGATCGCCAACGCGATCACCGGTGTACTGCTCACCGTAAAACCGGCCTTGGTCAACACGTCGACCGCCTGCTCCGGCTTATCCAAAATCATTCTGAGAATTCCGTACTCCGTTGTATCCGCAATATATAGCGCGCGAATATCGATACTATTTTGTCCGAGTGTCCGGGTCACTTCCGCGAGCCTTCCGGACTGATTTTCGAGAAAAACGTTGATTTGTCTGACCAACATGGCGGCACACCTCCTGATCGCTTGTGCCGTGAACCCACGGCCGCTTGCCTCATATCCTGATTATATCGTATTTATCGGGCCAAGTCGCGGCCGATGCGGAAAGCTTCCAAATTCATCGGGATCATTTTGGGCTTTCCCGCAAACGTCTCCCGGATCGATTCTTCCCAAACGCTCTCCGGGATATTCGTATTCACCGAAAGCGCGCCGAGCATGACGATATTGACCGCCTTGGCACTTCCGACCGATATGGCGGCGTCCTTTGCGTTGATTTCGACGATGTGGGCTCGGTCGCCGACTGCTTCTTTAATCGTATCGGCAATCCCCTCCGGATACTGTTCTTTCCCGAGCAACACCGGCAGAGGGCGGATCTTTTCGTTACTGATGATCATGGTGCCGCCTTTTCGAAGAAGAGGCGCCCATCGTAAGGCCTCGAGCGACTCGAAACATAGACAGTAATCGGCAGTTCCCTCGTCGATGATCGGCGAAAACACCTTGCATCCCATTCGAACATAGGTAATGACCGAACCGCCGCGTTGACTCATGCCATGCACTTCGGAGACCTTGACATCCAGGTCGGTCTTCATCGCGATCGTACCGAGAAGTTTTCCGGCGACGAGTGTTCCCTGCCCGCCGACACCGGCCAAAACGATCGACATGCATTTGGAATCCGAACGGGTATTCATATCCTGCTCCGCCATCATTTCACCTCCCCGATGCTCAGCGCGCCGAATGCGCAAACGTTGACACAAAGGCCGCAA
>CAYPAL010000178.1:0-1917 GCA_964408695.1 uncultured Oscillospiraceae bacterium
AGGAATTGATTCGGATGCACCGCGAGGAAGGCCTCGATTTTTCAAAAGTGAGAACATTCAACCTGGACGAGTATCTGGGGATCGGGCGCGAGTTGGATAAGCCCTACCCACAGGATCAAAGCTACGCGCGGTTCATGTATGAGGAGCTTTTCAAGAGCATCAATATTCCGCTTGAGAACACGCGTGTCCCCGACGGCCTCGCAAAGGACCCCGAGGCGTTTTGTATCGAATATGAGGAAGCGATCCGTGCTGCGGGCGGAGTCGATTTACAGCTTTTGGGTATCGGCGGGGACGGACATTGGGCGTTCAATGAGCCGGGAACATCGCTGGTTTCCGAGACGCATATCGAGGCGCTCACCCGGCAGACGCTGGACGATAATTATGAACTGTTTTATAAGGGCGCGGGTTTCAGCCGGGACGACATGCCCCACTTTGCGATCACGATGGGGATCGGGACGATTCTTTCTGCAAAGAGCCTGATCATGATCGCGAACGGGAAAAAGAAGGCAAGCGTTGTCGCTGCCGCACTGGAAGGTCCCATTACCTCTCAGATCACCTCCTCGGCCATCCAGATGTACGCCGGGAAAGCGATCGTTATACTGGACGAGGATGCGGCGTCCGGACTTCGGAACACCGACTTTTATCGACACACGGAGAAGCTTAAGGCAACGCTTTAGTTGCATCGCATGAATCATGTAACATCCGGAAGGAGAATCCGATGCCGGATCCCAAGAATACGCTGGGCGAAGCGCTGACCATACCGAAGCTTCGGTTGGATCAAGTGATCCATAACAGCGAAGCGAAGGCCGAGAAGCATTCGTTCGGACGCGACAGCAAGCAGTACTACTTATACTTTGAGCCGTCCGGGGCGATCAAGCAACGCATCATCGTGTACATTCACGGCGGCGGTTGGATGGCGGGGTCTCCGAATCAATACAAATATATCGGCAAGAAGTTTTCCGATATGGGATACCACACGCTTTCTCTGGGGTATCGGCATACTCCGTTATATAAATACCCGGCACAAGCCAGGGATGTATTTACGGCACTTGTGAAAGGGCTGACCTTGCTGGAGAAGAAGGGCGTCAACACGGATAACATCGTGATCGTCGGCTCTTCCGCAGGAGGACATCTCGGAGGTATTCTGACATACGACAAGGCGCTTCAACGGGAGTTCGGGATCGACAATCGAAAAATCACAGGACTTGTGTCCCTCGGCGGAGTTCTCTCGTTTGAAGTGGAGTATTTGGCGACGACCCAACTCTTGATCGAGGCGCTTTTCGAGAAGAATTTCGATCGAAAGACCGCCGAGCCGATCTCTCTGGTTGACGGCAGTGAACCGGCGCACGTCCTGTGCATTCACGCTCAGAACGACCCGATCAGCGAAGTGGAGAATGAAAAGCACTTTGTAGAACACGTCAATGGCTTGAAGCCGGGCACGGCATCCTCACTGATCATAAGAGATGAGGATATGTTCCATTCGAACCTGGTCATGGGCTTGTTTTTCGAGGATCCCGAGGAATCCGATCCGCTCAAGGTTTTGTTTCGATGGATCGAGTGTTTGCCGTTAAGCAAGGTCGGAGGTTGATATGGAACTGATCATTACTGCTCTCTTCGGATTGGAGAGTCTCATTCGGGAAGATCTCGAGACGATCGGCTATAAGCCGGAAAGCATCGCGGTACAGGACGGAATGGTGCTTCTCTCGGTTCCGGACAATGAGACCGCGCAGGCGGTGGCGCGCACGAATTTGTGGGTGCGCCGGGGTGAGCGCGTTTTGCTGTCCGTCGGCTTGTTTGAAGCAGAGACCTTTGACGAATTCTACGATGGGATCGCAAAAATCCGATGGGAGGACTATATTCCCGATTCCTATGCGTTTCATGTCGAGGGGTATTCCAGAAAATCCAAGTTGTTCGGTA
>CAYPAL010000179.1:0-1904 GCA_964408695.1 uncultured Oscillospiraceae bacterium
TTTCTCGGGGTCGGTCAGGAGCTTTTCGAGGCGCTCGGAAAAATCGGACAGGCGGAAAAAATACGCCTCTTCTCTGGCTTCGGTGACCGCGCGTCCGCAGTCCGGACATTTTCCTTCGACGACCTGGCTCTCGGTCCAGAAAGACTCGCAGGGAGTGCAATACTGTCCCTTATATTCGCCCTTATAGATAAAGCCCTTATCGTAGAGCTTTTTGAAAATCTTCTGCACGGACTCTACATGATAGTCATCCGTCGTGCGAATAAAGCGGTCGTACGTAATCCCGAGGCGTTCCCAGAGGCGCTTAAAGTTATTCACATACACATCAACGTATTCCTTGGGCGTGACACCCTTTTCAAGCGCCTTCTTCTCGATTTTCTGCCCGTGCTCGTCGGTCCCCGTCAAAAACATCACGTCAAAGCCTTGCATACGCTTATACCGGGCGACGACATCGCAGGCGAGCGTCGTGTAGCAGTGCCCGATGTGCGGGTCGCCGGATGGGTAATAAATCGGCGTCGTCAGGTAATACGGCTTTTTCGGATGCATAAAGACCCCCCCTTTGTAATAAGGCGTGCATAATCGTTGATTATAACCAAGATGAGATGGTTTTACAATGAATCAGAGGTGCTTGGATTCGAATTTAGCGGGCTCCGTCGGGCATCCGTAATAGAAGCCCTGAAGATAATCGGCCTTCATATCCGTGATCGCACGTGCCTTGTCCGCGGTTTCGATCCCCTCGACGCAAACCTCTATGGATATACTGTGCGCCAATAAAACGATCGCAGATATGAAGGAACGGTTGAAGCGGTCGTTTTGGATGTCCTCGACAAAGGCTCTGTCGATTTTCACCTCATCGATGGGGAGATCCCGAAGATAATTCAGCGACGAATATCCCGTACCAAAATCATCTATGGCGATTCGGATCCCGGTATTGCGCAGTCGGATCAAATTCTGTCTGCAGGTCGAAATGCTCCGCATCAAAGATGTTTCCGTGATCTCCAAAACAAGATTATGCGGATCGAGCGAGTACTTTCGCAGAAGTTCGGCCACCGTCTCGGAATAATTCGGCCGGGCGAGATCCTCCGCGGTAATGTTCACATGGACGAAAAAACCCGGGTCAGCGGCAACCTTGAGCCACTGGGCACACTGTCGGATGACGCGTTCCAATATCCAACTGCCGACCTGTTCCATTTGTCCGGTCGCTTCCAAAACAGCGATCACCTTCTCCGGCCTTACATCCTCCTTGCCGGGCAGATTCCAACGAAGAAGCGCCTCGGCACCGACGACCTTACCGTCCGAAGGGCGGACAAGAGGTTGATAATAAATTCGAAAGCTGTCTTTCCCGTTGCGGATGGCCTTGGAGAGTTGAAATTCAAAATCCAAACGCTCTTTCAATTCGCGTTTGTCCGTCGGGCAGTAGATCGCGTGCTTCTTGCGCTTACTCTGCTTTACTTTGTGCAGTGTAATTTCGGCGTTGACGACTAATTCCTCAGCGCTGGTCCCGCAAGAAGGAAACAGCGCCGAGCTCATCGAAAAAGAGACATAAATCGAGTCGCCGCCGATCATCAAAGGATGTTCCGTCTCCTCCTGGATCTGCTCCATAAAGCGCTCTGCCTGGATTCGTGTGGCGTGGGGCCACAGAACGCAAAATAAATCAATGCCGATGTGATACAGAGTGCCTCCGCTCGGCAGTCGATCCTGAAGCGTTTTGCCGAGATCGTGAAGGATGTCGTCTCCGGTCTCGCGCCCGAAACGATCGTTATACGTATGGAAGCCGCGGATATCGATCAGGATCACCGCTGCGGACAAGACATTCTTATCATCGATCACCTTGTCAATGTCCTTGATCAATCGTTCCCTGGTGGGAAGTCCGCTGACCTCGTGCAGATATCCGGTCTTCTCAACGA
>CAYPAL010000180.1:0-1900 GCA_964408695.1 uncultured Oscillospiraceae bacterium
GGGCATTGATGCTTGTGATCAGGAGACGGCTGATACCCGGGATGTTAAAAACCATCTCCACCACCAGTATCCCGCCGAGGATCTCCGAAGCGATGATCGAGAAAACAGTGATGATCGGAACGAGTGAATTGGGGATGATATGGAGACGCATCACCTTCATATCGGAGAGTCCGTGGCTCTTGGCCGTGCGGATATAGTCTTTTTCTTTTTCGGCGATAACGGAAGCGCGGATGAACTTCTGGGAAATGGCGATCTTGGGGATCGCGACCGCAATGGAAGGGTAGAACAAACTGGCAATAAATCCCGGAATACTGTCGGTATACGATATGTATTCTCCGGCGACGAAGAGCTTCAGAGTCAGCCCCAGAAAAAGTGTCATCAGCAAAGCCAAGACAAATGGCGGGAAAGAAAAGAAAATATGTCCGAGTACGGACAAGAGCTGATCGAGGAATTTGCCGGGCCGCCCGGAGGCGATTATGCCCAGAGGAAAAGACACGATTACGGTCATCAGAATTGACATGGCGGCGATGGAAAGGGTGACCGGAAGTTTCTGCGCGATCAAGTGGGAGACCGGCTGTCGGAATGTCAGAGAACGACCCAGATCTCCTCGAAAAGCGCCGGAGACCCATTCAAAATATCGTGTAGTCATCGGACGGTCGAGACCCAGTTCGGCGCGCAGCGCGTCGACCTGTGCATCCGAGGATTCAGGCCCCAGTATCACCCGGGCCGGGTCGCCGGGAATCACGGAAAATGCCGCAAACGTGATCAGCGAAACCACGAAAACGGTACAAACGAGCTGAAAGGTCCTCTTCAAGAAATAATTCATATCCCTCACTCAAATCGCGCCGGGCAACGCGCCCCCGTAACGGTCAATTATAGTGAACCGAAGACATATCCTGCACATATATAGGATACACTACATAGCCGCTTAATTCATTGCTCACGGCGACGATGTTTCTGGGATCTTCAAAAAATACCGAAGCACCGTCCTCCGCCAACAACTCCTGGAGCCGCCGGTACAATTCGATACGTCCGGCCTCTTCCGGCTCGGCTCGGATCATTGAAAAGACCCGGTCGTATTCGGGGTTTGCATAACCGATGAAATTGTTCTTGGCATCCGAAACATAACGGCTCAGGACATCCCGGGGCGAAAATTCGGAAGTCAAGGCAATGACCGTGGACTGAAATTCCCGTTCGGCGTATACCTGGCTCAACCAGGTCGCCCAGTCGACGGAAACGATCGAGAGATCGATGCCTACCCGGCTCAGTTGGTCTGCGATCACAGTCGCCGCGTTCACGTGGTGCTGGTAATTCGAAGGGACCGTTACGGTCGCCTCAAAGCCCTCCGGATAACCGGCCTCCGCCAGAAGATCTATTGCCCGATCGGGGTCGTAGGGGAAAATGTTATCGAGCGATTCATTATAGTACGGACCCATCGCCGGAGACATGCCCGAGAAGATCGGCGTCCCCTCTCCGTCCATCAACAGGCGGATCAATTCGGTACGATCAACGGCGTAATTCAGAGCTTCGCGAACTTTCGGATCGTCGAACGGGGCCTCCCGGTTGTTCAGCGCGAAAACGTGGACCATGTTCGACTCCCCGGACAGAATCTGAAAATCCGAGCGGAGTTGGTTCGCTTTTTCCGGATCCAGATACGGGAAAATATCGATACTTCCGGATCGAAGTTGCATGAAGGCGGTATTCATATCCGCAGTGATCCTGAACGTGACCTTGTCCAGATAGGGAATTCCCGTTTGCCAGTAAGCGTTGTTGCGCACGAGCACTACCGATTCGCACACCCGGTAGGAGGAGAATTTGAAAGGGCCGGTCCCGATCGGGGTGTCGTTGATGTCGGAGACAAAGCGGGGAATGATCGCCACGGTCAGAAAAGGAAGGAGTT
>CAYPAL010000181.1:0-1893 GCA_964408695.1 uncultured Oscillospiraceae bacterium
CATTAAGATAATTCGGCATATATGTCTACTCACCCCTTCACCCAAACCACGCAGGATTCTCCGTGTGGAGCCCCAGAATAGCCTGGAAGGCCTCAGCAAAGTCGGCCGCAGGACCATTAGCACGTGAAAAAACTGTATTCGATATGATTTTCCTCGCAAAACTCCCTCAACTTCCGGCATCCGTCCATGCCCGAAAACTCCCGGACCAGCACCTGCGCAAGATCCTCCCGCTCAGGCGTTAGAAGCGCGAACAGTCGTTTCGTGTTTTCAAGGTCGAAATCATAGAAGTACTCGTATTCGTCCTCCCCAAAAGTTTCTTTTGGCGCTTCACCCAAATCCTGACCGGAGATCTTCAGACAGCCTTCCGTCATTTCGGCCGATACAAATACGTTTACGTGAGGGGTTTTCTCATTACACAGGACAAGTCGGTCAAACGGTGACGTGTGGCCCTCGTTTTCCGGTGGTTTCTCGACGATCAGTTCTGTCGATTCCCGCTCGCTGCGGTCTTGCGCCACTCGCTCATCTTCTTGGAACGCGGCAAGATCATCATCCGTGCATCTGCGAATAATGATCTTTATTCTTTCGAGCGGCAAGGGAGCATCCTCTTCGGCGAAGAATTCGATTTTTACGATTTCAGCGATGGCGGTTTCGCCGGCGCTTCGAACCGGCACAAGAACCGAATCGCCGATTTGCAGTGTGGCGTCTTCCGTCCTATAGTAATACGATTTCCCGCCGTCGCCAAAGACAACGCTGCAGAAAATATAATCCCCACTGCTCCGTTTAGCCTTGCCGTAGACCGACGGTCTGATGATTTCACCCCTGCCATAATAATCCATGAAGTTCCGGATGTCCTCCGCCCATACCGGGAACTCGTCCGGCAGTCCGTTTTTATCAAAAGTCCCGGATATAACGCGCGGCTTGCCGTACAGATATTCCACGGTGAAGGTGTAATCTTTGGATTCGTTCGATTCGTTCATAACATCCGGCGGATCACCTTGGATGCTCGAAAAAAGATCAACTGAATAGTGTGCGTCCAAAAAAGCTGACACGCCCCTTATCACGTGATACGTCCTGGATACTTGGCAGACGGACCCGATTTTCTGGAAATACACCAATGTTTCAGCGGCGCGGTCAAGTATGATCTGTTCCGAGCAATGTGTAGTGATTAACTCATCCTCGGGATTAATCGTTGTTTTGTGCCCCTCGACTTGAGTGGCTCTTCGATAATCAAGAGTGACTTTTTCAATTCTGTCTTCATGGGCCTGACCGTCAAAAACAAGCAATTCCGGCATTCTCAACTCTTCGCGTATCACCGATGAAAGATACTCAAGCTCGTCATCCTGCAGGCACAAACAACCCGAAAAGCCGAAAGTATTGTTATCCGTGTTCGTGATAAACAACTTCCAACCACCCTTATCCGGAGAAAAAGACGCAACAAAATCATCTCTGAAAATCTTTCCGATACACCTCAGCACAGTTCCCGCGAACACCGGATTTGTTCTGAAACGGCGAGTTCTTATTTTGATGAATTTGCGGTCGTAATAATTATATGATGAAAAAAACACCCTTCCGTCCGCCGTAATGGTCAGACGCTGCTCGATCTCATTTCCGGGAAGCGGCGGATCGAAGCCCCTATAATCGGAGACAATTTTGATCTTTCTCACTTCGCCGCAAAAAGCAGGCGACGAATTATTAGTGGCTTCAGTTGATGCTTCATTACTCATACACGCCTCCGTTCCATGAAATAATCACCCTTTTCCCGGTCAACATTTTCAAATTTGCTCTTATCCAAGTTCGCCAAGAACCTTTTCAATCACACGAAAATCAACCTGTGAAACCAGCTCCCAAATCATTCTGTCTATTCTTTTTTTGAACAGGTTTTGGCTTAGTCCG
>CAYPAL010000182.1:0-1829 GCA_964408695.1 uncultured Oscillospiraceae bacterium
CGGACTTCGGATGACCCATGCGCCCGACAAAATTCCGGTTCGTGGTCGACACACAACGCTCACCTTCGGCCAGTATTCCCATGTGACCCCCCAAGCAGGGTCCGCACGTCGGTGCGGAAACTACACAGTTCGCTTCGGCAAAGACCTCCAACAGGCCTTCCTTGAGCGCTTCTTTCCAGACTCTCTGCGAACCCGGAAGGATGATACAACGCAAGCCCTTCTTCACCTTATGCCCCCGGAAAACTTCCGCCGCCAAGCGCAGATCTTCCAAACGCCCGTTCGTGCATGAGCCGATCACGACCTGGTCGATCCGGACCTCGTCAAAGGTGCCCATTACGCGAGTGTTATCCGGCAAATGAGGAAACGAGACCGTGAGCGGGACCGTCGCCAGATCGATCTTTATCGTCCGTGCGTACTGCGCGTCCTCATCCGCGGTAAAAACCGTGTACTTGCTTTGGGCATAACGCTTCGGCGCGTACTTCTTGATGTATTCGATCGTCTGATCATCTACGGGAAAGATCCCGTTCTTTCCGCCCGCCTCGATCGCCATGTTGCATATCGTCAATCGGTCGGCCATGGAAAGCGTCGTAACGCCCGGACCGGTAAATTCCATCGACTGATACAGGGCACCGTCGACACCGATCATGCCGATGATATGAAGGATCAGGTCCTTCCCGGTCACACCGGGCTGAAGCGAACCCTCCAGCACGAAGGAGATAGCCTCCGGCACGCGGAACCAAGTCTGGCCTGTCGCCATCGCGCATGCGAGGTCGGTCGATCCGACACCGGTCGCGAAAGCTCCGAGTGCTCCGTAGGTGCAAGTATGTGAGTCCGCGCCGATGATCAGGTCTCCCGGTGCGACCAGTCCGTTCTCCGGCAAAATCACGTGCTCGACGCCCATGCTCGGATCGCCGATCTCATAATAGTTCTCGATGTCATATTTACCGGCGAATTCGCGCATCTTTTTGCAGTGCTCCGCCGATTTGATGTCCTTGTTGGGTGTGAAATGGTCCGGCACCAGTGCCACCTTCTCGCGGTCAAAAACACCGCAAGCGCATGTCTTGGCAAAAACGTCGATCGCCGGAGGCGTCGTCACGTCGTTACCGAGAACGAGGTCTAATTTCGCCTCGATCAGCTGTCCCGGAACCACAGTGTCCAGTCCGGCGTGGGAAGCCAGGATCTTCTGCGTCATCGTCATAGCCATATTCGTACCTCCTATGAGTCGTCCCGGATCCTCTCCGGTACGAACAGAATACCCCGCACGCGCTTTCATTACAAGGACACGTTAACGCCCTTTTCTTAGCGTTTTATGCCTTTTCGAAAAAGGGGAACACAATTCGCTCAGTATTCTTTTCGAAAAGCGACACGCCCGATTATCAAAGCGGTTTGACGGGAAAAGGACAGATCGGTCGATTCGTGTTACAATAGTTTCATTCATTACGCCGGCTTGAAATTTTTCATCCGTTTATGTGCCAGAAAAACACATAATCGAATGGTTTTTCCGCCGGCAAATAAAGGAGCGTTCAATATGAAACAAACCATACTCAAGGCCAATTCGCGCACCGGAAGCCCCAAACAGGCTCGCAGAGACGGATTTATCCCCGGCGTCCTTCACGGACCCGATACGACGTCCACATCGGTGCAATTCGAGAGGTCCGAATTTCTCCGGATCCTGTCAAAGCACGGAAGCAATGCCAAGGTCTGGATCGAACTGGGCAAGGAGAAGCACTTCGGCATCCTTAAAGAGATCCAGAAGGATCCCTTAGATAAAAGTATCGTCCACGTCACTGTTCACCTCGTTTCTCAGGATCAGGAGATCAAGGTGCTTA
>CAYPAL010000183.1:0-1826 GCA_964408695.1 uncultured Oscillospiraceae bacterium
TGGGCGACGCGATCGCCGTTGCCGTTTCCGAGGAAAGAGGAAAGATTTCTCTGGCCATGGATGGCTGTCTTTACGAGATGCGCGGAGGAGAAGAACTCAAGAGGAACCTGCTCTTTATTTTCGGGATCGCACAGGCGCCCGGACGATCCAAACGCAAGGGAAGAAGGTTGGCCAATCCTTTCGTTAAGCCCGGTGTCGTCTCCGTTCAAGCCGAGAATGTCGACGAGATGATCAAAACCAAGGGATCGGATCTGGTGGACGGAGAGATCGTTGCGGTTTCCGCTGTCAATGCCGTATGTCCGACGGACAAACAAGACAAGGCGATCAAGAAAACTACCGCTGAAATTCCGGTCACCGCAAAACGTCCGAAGACTTGGGTCGGCAAGGGCATTCTCAGAAGGATCATGTACATCTTGGCCTCTTTCCTGATCTCGTTAAGTCTATGGATGTATATTCAGATCAACAATAATCCGGTCGTTGAGAAACCGATCACGGTTCCCCTGCAATTCAGATCCGAGGATATCCTCGAATCCAAGGGGCTGGAAACTGCCTATACCGTTGAAAGTGTCAGTATCATCATCGTCGGTCGAAAAGGCGTCATTGAAGAAATAACGGATACCGATATTGGTGCATTTATCGATTTTTCGCAAATTCAGGGAGAAGGATATTACACTTTACCTATTGAAATATCCTCTCAAAAAAATGTATACTACCGCGTGGAGTTTCAAAATCCGGAGAGCATTGCTGTCAATGTTTACCCTGCCGGAGAATAAGGATTTATGGAGGCAAGAACATGGCGCGTTTATTTGGAACGGACGGAGTTCGAGGCGTAGCGAATAGCGAGTTGACCCCTGATCTGGCTTACCGGCTAGGATATGCAGGGGCGAAGGTTCTTGCGGTGAATACGGATAAGAAGCCGACCATCCTGATCGGAATGGACACTCGCATCTCCTGCCCGATGCTTGAGTCTGCTTTAGCCGCCGGAATATGTTCGGCCGGGGCGGATGTTCTTCTCTGCGGTGTTCTGCCGACGCCCGGGATCGCTTATCTTGCAAGTAAATATAAGTACGATGCGGGTGTCATGATTTCCGCCTCGCACAACTCGTTTGAATATAATGGCATCAAATTCTTCTCCGGCAACGGATTCAAACTCTCGGACGAGATCGAGGACGAGATCGAGAGAACCGTTAACGAATACGATATCTATTCCCAAAGCCGTCCGGTCGGAGAAGAAGTCGGCACAGCCATTAAGCGTCCGGAGTCCGCCCATCAGTACGTCGAGCATCTGAAGCGGAGGATGAGCGTCGACCTGACCGGGATGAGGATCGCGATCGACTGCGCGAACGGAGCGGCCAGCGCGATCGCGCCGTCTCTTTTCGAGGACTTAGGAGCCACTGTTATCGCAATTGGAAATCAGCCGAACGGGCTGAATATCAATAAGAACTGCGGTTCCACCCATCTGGAGCAGTTATCTCAACTCGTAGTCGCTGAGAAATGCGATATCGGTTTGGCCTTTGACGGCGATGCCGACCGCTTTCTGGCGATCGACGGTTCCGGTAATCTGGTCGACGGCGACGCCATCATGTCCATCATCGCGATGGATATGAAAGAAAACGGCGAGCTGAAATATAACACGATCGTTGTAACGGTAATGAGCAATCTGGGTTTGGACATCATGGCGAAGGAGAACGAGATCGTTCTTGAAAAAACCAAGGTCGGTGACCGCTACGTGCTCGAAAAGATGCTCGAAAAGGGTTATAACATCGGAGGTGAACAGTCCGGTCATGTCATTTTACTGGATCACGCAACGACGGGTGACGGTATCC
>CAYPAL010000184.1:0-1779 GCA_964408695.1 uncultured Oscillospiraceae bacterium
ATTCTCGGAGTCAAGTATTCGGCGAAGCCCGAGAAGGCCAATATCTGCATTATATTTGGTATTTTGGTGATCGTCATTTCTATCATCGGCAATGTGATCGGTCTTGTGGGCGGCGGTAAGTTCCAGCCGTTGAATCTGTTGACCGGGCTCGTTGTCCCTGTCCTGTACTTGATCGGTGCGTTCCAAAGCAAGGGCGTGATCAAATCTTGATCCGAGCGGCATAACCCTTCGAATAGGAAATCAGATACAAAGATCAGGGGCGAAAATCCCTGATCTTTTTCTGATCTATAAACGAGAAGAAGAATCAGAGCCGCTTCCGGGTCTCGCTCGCGGACAGGCGTACGACGGTGCGCTCGAATTCGTCCCCATAGCGTAACCCGGCCTTGAGGCCCCAGAGATCCGCACTGATGAGATCGAGCTCCGCCATTCTCTGAAACGACGGGCCGCCGCCGGCACCGAGAAAATCCGAAGCCTTGTCGAGGATCGGAAGCGACGCGGATTTGCGCATCAGCCGCAACAGATTGCGCCCGTGATCCGAAAACCCGAGTACGCGCAGGTATTCCGGCGTGGAAAGCGCGGACAGGTCCTTCTCCGTTTGGCCGACCAGCATGGATGTCATCGCGCGAAACACACGCGTCGGTGCATATCGCCTCGTGTCGGACTCCTCTTTGAAAGCATCGAGCAATTGCTCCGGTTCCGTGTCCCTCAATCGCCCGACTGCGTTGCGCAAACGCCGGGAGAGGTTATCTCCCATATACGCGTACTTCTCGAGTTCCTCGGGAGAGTGCGCCCGGATCTTCATGATTTGATCGCCGATCAGGGAATGCGGCGTTACCGGTCGGATGCCCTTCTGCCATTGAGAGAGAAGAAGAGAAAGCGACGGGTCGGGCATCTTTCCCCGGAGGTCCCCGGCGACGTCGGCCGTTCGAAAAGCGCCGCCGCTCAAACGGCGATCAATCGCGCTCCGGATCCCGGTCGCGCTCGCAAACGGCGAGTCGATCGAGCATTCGTTATAGCCCGCTCCTTCTCTGTGAAGTGCGGTCGGACGGATCCCGGATCCGCTCTTGCGCAGTGCGATCAGGTACTCCAGTGCCAGGATACTGTTGGGCATGCTCATGATGCGGCCGGAGGCATCGGCCAGCTCTTCGCGCCCGTTTTGCCGAAAAAACTCGCCGACCGCCAACTCACGGGCCTTGGCATAGGATTTTCCCTCTCGCAAATACTCGCGGAGCGACGCGATATAGGCCGGATCCTCCTCGTCGTATTCCTCCGCGATACAGCACAGGAGTGCCAAATCGTCGCATTCGGACCCGAAGTACAGATCGGTCACGATCCCGGTCGCATCCAGGAGGTGAATGGAACCGCGCGCGAAGCGTTCCGCGGATGCGCAGGCAAAAGTGAACGGGATCTCAATGACCAGATCGACACCACAGCGCAGGGCCGCTTCCGCGCGCACCCACTTATCGGCGACGGCAGGCTCGCCGCGTTGGACGAAATAACCGCTCATCACCGCAACGATCGGCGTGTCCGGGCCGTAAAGCTCCCGCGCCCTCCGCAGTTGGTACTCGTGTCCGTTATGAAAGGGATTATATTCCGCAACGATTCCGACGACATTCATAGTGGATCGTATTCCTTTCCCGGCCCCTGGATGTGATAAAATACTAGGGAAAGATCAGGGCCGGCGGATTTTATATCATTGTACACAAACCGGCTCCGGAATGGTAGGCGCGGAAGGCATCGCATGAGGCTTAGGGACGGGAATTCCAAAAGAACGGGTCT
>CAYPAL010000185.1:0-1768 GCA_964408695.1 uncultured Oscillospiraceae bacterium
TTTTGTTGGCAGGGGAGACGCGATTCGAACACGCAACCAGCGGTTTTGGAGACCGCTGCTCTACCGTTGAGCCACTCCCCTAAATAAGTGCGTTTCTATTGGCGTTTGTTACGCAAATGAAACATTCACAAGTGTAATAGACGGTTTGCATCGTGTCAAGTTGAATGTTATCATTTTTCTTGGGTGATTATGAAAATTTCGGATGATTTTTTCGATCATAAGGAGGAATATAAAGTGACACTTGCCGTGATTGGAACAGGGAATATGGGTCAGGCGCTTGTGAGTGGTTTTTTGCGTAAGGGTGTCCTGAAACCGAATGAGATCAGGCTTTTTGATATCGATGAGAATAAGGCTGAGGCATTTGCCAGAAAGACCGGGTGTGAACTCGCGGAAAGTGCGGTCGAGGCGGCGGATAAAGCGGATTTTGTTCTTGTGGCGGTGAAGCCGCAGGTTTTCGATCGGACGATGGAATCGTTGTCACATAAACTCGGTTTATCCACGGTCGTGATATCTATTGCCGCCGCGATTTCGGTTTCCAGGATCCAGAATTTTCTCAGGAAAAACGCTCCGGTCGTCCGTGTGATGCCCAATACACCGGCGCTTGCGGGTGCCGGGGTCAGCGCGATATGCTTTGAGAATGTCGGCGATAAACAGAAGGAACAAATCGTCAATATGTTCAAGACCTGCGGGATGGTGATCCCCTGCGATGAGCAGACGTTGGATGCCATCGGTTCCGTATCCGGGACCGGACCCGCCTATGTCATGCTTTTCATTGAGGCTCTTGCCGATGCCGCCGTTAAGTTGGGGATTGCCAGAAATGTTGCTTACGAGATCGCGGCGATGACGGTGTACGGATCCGGCAAGCTGGTGATCGAGACCGGACTTCATCCGGCTATTCTGAAGGATCAGGTTTGTTCTCCGGGCGGAACGACCATTGAGGGTGTGATGAGCTTGGAGAAAAGCGGTTTCAGAGCGGCGGTCCACGACGCGGTGGATGCGGCGGCACAGAAGAAGATCAAGATGGCCGGGGGAACGAAATGAGTACCCGACCCGAGGTGAATATTTATACCGACGGAGCTTGCTCGGGCAATCCCGGGCCGGGCGGTTGGGGCGCCATATTGGTTTCGGCCGGCAAAGAGAAGGAAATCTCGGGAGGCGCGGAATCGACGACCAATAATAGGATGGAACTGACCGCCGCGATCGAGGCGCTGAAGAAGCTAAAGGCGTCTTGTCGTGTCCGACTCTTTAGCGACAGTGCTTATCTGGTGAATGCTTTTCAACTCGGATGGCTGGATTCCTGGAAACGTAATTCTTGGAAAAACAGCACACGTCAGATCGTCAGCAATCTGGAATTATGGAAAGAATTGGACCGATTGTCTCAACTTCACGAGATCGAATGGATCAAGGTGAAGGGACACTCCGGTCATGAGTATAATGAACGATGCGATGCCCTCGCAACAGCCAGGTCGAGCGAATTTCATCATTCCGAAAGGAAAGCGAATGACTAATACGGATAAACCATCAGCCGAGGATCAGGAAAACCGGTATTTGATCAACGAGGACGGAACGGCTTTCGAAGATTGCGAAATGATCGAAAAGCCCGTGTCCTGCGATACGGTTTTTAAGGGTCATGTATTTTCGGTCGATCTGGCTGAGGTACTCTTGCGGGATGGCTTCCGGGCTCCACGTGAGATTGTCCGCCATAACGGCGGCGCCGCGATCGTACCGATGGACGAGCAGGGTAATATTTATATGGTTCGGCAGTTTC
>CAYPAL010000186.1:0-1743 GCA_964408695.1 uncultured Oscillospiraceae bacterium
TGGCCCTCGTCGAGCCCGAAAAATTCCGTCCGCTCCTCCCGACCGTTTCGCAGAGCGGAGATCATCGAATCGTCCGCATTCAGGAGGATCTTCGCACCCGTTGCATCCAGGCCTTTTTCGATACAACTTCTCGTGTAAAGAAGCTCGCCGAAGCGATCGAGCTGGTCACGAAAGAGGTTGGTCACCACGCACACGTGCGGATCGATTTTCCCGGCGGTGACTGCGAAGGCCGCCTCGTCGGTTTCCAGCACATAGGCGATCGGGATCCCCTTTTTCGCCGCATGTCGCGCCTCCGCGGCGTGCTCGGCAAACGTCGTCGCGAGTCCGGACGCGAGGTTCGCGCCCGATACGTTCGTGCCGACGGAATAACCGGCTTTCATTAAGATCTCGGTGATCATATGCGTCGTCGTCGTTTTCCCGTTGGTCCCGGTCACCATGATGACGTTTTGACCGCGGCTCACTTCCTCCAGGAAGGACGGGCTGACGCGCAGAGCGATCTTTCCCGGTAACGTCGTCGCACCTTTTCCGAGAACCCTCAGGACAAATCGAATCGCACCGGCCACAGCCAGTGCCGTTCCGGTTCTCAGCGATTTCATAGTGCTTTCCTCACGTCCCGATCGGCGGCCATTCGATCCGTAAAGCGATCGAACAAATAATTATTGTCCTGCGGTCCGGGAGCGCCCTCCGGATGATATTGAACGGTAAATACCGGCTTGTCCTTCATTCGAAGACCCTCGACGGTACCGTCATTGACGTTGATATGACTGATCTCGCAAAGTGCTTCCGGCAGGGAATCTTCAACGACGACATATCCGTGATTCTGAGAGGTCATGGTGACCCGCCCGCTCTCCAGTTCCTTGACGGGATGGTTGATCCCCCGGTGCCCGTACTTGAGCTTTCTTGTTTTCCCGCCTAACGCCAAGGCGATCAACTGGTGTCCGAGACACACGCCCATGACGGGAACGCCCGAATCCACGAGCTTTCGAATCTCCGGGATCTCCGGACCGATGTTTACGGGGTCGCCCGGCCCGTTCGACAGGAATATCCCGTCGGGCCGATCCGCGAGAATATCCTCGGCCTTTGTATCCCAGGGGTACACGGTCACTTCGCATCCGCGACGGGTCAGATTCCATATGATATTATGCTTCGCGCCGAAGTCCAAAAACGCCACCCGGAAGAGAGCCGGTCGTTCGGGATCGTTCTCGGTTGAGGCTATAAGTCGTGACGTCTCCCCGGCGCTTCGCCGTTCGGACATATCCTCCGCATTCCATCCGTACTTCCACGCCGGATAGGATCGTCTCTCCTTCGGGCTGACCTGTTCGACGAGATTCCGGGCGCTGTAAGCGCGGATCTTTTCGAAAATCTCCGGTAAGTTCAAAGTCTCCGGCGTCCCGTCGGTGATGCACCCGATGCGGGTGCCCTCCTCACGAAGTTTGAGCGTTAGCGCCCGCGTATCGATCCCCCGGATCCCGGGAACGTCGTTTCGACGCAGGTACTCATCCAGATCCTCGGCTCCGCGCTCGTCATTTTCGATACGCGTCAGATCGCGGACGATCATCGCGCCGACCCATAGGCGGTCCGCCTCCGAAACATCCTCGAAAACTCCATAGTTGCCGACGACCGGGTGCGCCATCGTCACCGCCTGTCCGCAGAAGGATGCGTCGGTCAGAAGTTCGACATATCCGGTCAATCCGGTAGAAAAGACGACTTCGCAAACCGTCTCGCGCTCCGCCCCGAAGCGGA
>CAYPAL010000187.1:0-1738 GCA_964408695.1 uncultured Oscillospiraceae bacterium
GTTGAGGCTGTAGAAAAAGTAATCAGTAACCGGTAAAATTCTGCATGGCTATTTACAGAGAATACAATTGCCAACAAAGCTTGATGTTGCCGATCGTGCTTGAAGAACAACTCATTCCTGGGACCTTTGAGTATACGCTCAACGTACTTATTCAAAAGGAACTTGATCTAAGCCTATTCGACAAACGGTACGTCAACGATGCGACCGGTGCACCGGCATTAGATCCCAAGCTGCTTCTAAAACTGATTCTGTTTTGCTACTCAAAAGGCATAGTATCTTCAAGAAAAATCATGGAACTCGCTCGAACCAACATCATCGCGAAAGCGCTGTGCGCTGATGAAGTGCCGCATTACACGACGATAGCCGCTTTCATATCATCGATGGCGAAAGAGATCAAATCGATATTCACTCAAGTCCTGATGGTATGCGGCTCGATGAACCTGCTGGACAGAACGATGTTCGCGGTTGACGGCTGTAAATTGCCATCCAACGCATCCAAGGAATGGAGCGGAACCCACGGCGATCTTGAGAAGAAGCAGATCAAATTGGAGAAGCTTGCTGAAGACATAATCAAACAACATACGGCCAACGATACTGCCAGTGCGAATACGGGTAAAGATGACTTAATAGAAGAAAAAAGAAAACAAGCTGACCGAATCAAGGCGAAGGCGGAAAAGGTCAAGGCGTTTCTTGAAACTAACAAAAAGCGTATGGGGAGTCGGGACAATGAAATCAAAAGCAATGTGACCGACAATGAAAGCGCGACGATGAAATGCAACCGCGGTGTGATTCAAGGTTATAATGGGATCGCGGTTGTGGATGATAAAAGCCAAGTAATTGTTGCTGCGGAAGCATTTGGAAACGGACAAGAGCACGCTGTCCTTAAGCCGATGCTCGAACAGACAGAATCAAATCTGAAAGAAATCTATGGCCAAGAGGAGTCGTTGGCGGGTACGACCGTATTGGCGGATACTGGATATTTCAGTGAAGAGAATCTAAAAGCGACGGCGACGATGAATATCGATGCAGTCATCCCTGATCAAAAGTTTCGGCAACGCGATTCCCGATTTGATGATCGTGATCGGTTCAAAGAGACGACCAGGAAGTTTTCGTTGGATGACTTTACGCATAATGAAGATGAGAATACTTATACCTGTCCGAATGGGAAAAAGCTCACGTATGCAGGATCCAGTTCTCTCCATAAAATGCGCGGGAAACGCTACCATAGCAACGCCGAAGATTGTAAAGTTTGCCCATTACGGTCTAAATGTTTTTACAAGAAAGAATCGAAAACTGGGGAACGAACCATATTCGTTCGCCAAGTTGACGGTGAAATCGATCATGTTCATGACATGATGGCGAAAATCGATCGTCCTGAAATCCGCGAATTGTATTCCCGTCGCATGGGAATTGTGGAACCGGTTTTTGGCAATATCGCCTACTGCAAAAGGCTTAATCGATTCACGCTTCGGACGAAATTGAAAGTCAACATCCAATGGCAATTATTCTGTTTGGTGCACAATATTGAAAAAATATCGCATGTGATGGCGTAGGAAGGAGGCTAAAAGAGTGGGAATCATTATAAAGACTCAAAAAATTATTACCTGGTATTTGAATGAAACCAAAATGTACAACGGATCATCCGTTGCGTTATCTCCCTCCTATCGATTAATCCAGTAGGTGATTGCTTTTCTATACCCATAAGGCATTCCAAAAATCGACTTTTTCTACAGTCTCG
>CAYPAL010000188.1:0-1733 GCA_964408695.1 uncultured Oscillospiraceae bacterium
GCGGAGTAAATGCTCGAAAAGAAGTCGATGGAGACGATTGTGGCGCTGGCCAAGACCCGCGGCTTTGTCTTTCCCGGATCGGAGATCTACGGCGGCCTTGCGAATACTTGGGATTACGGTCCTTTGGGCACCGCGCTCAAGAACAACGTCAAGGCGGCGTGGTGGAAGAAATTCGTTCAGGAGAGCCCGTGGAATGTCGGTTTGGACTGCGCGATCCTGATGAATCCGCAGGTGTGGGTCGCTTCCGGACACGTCGGAGGATTTGCGGACCCGCTCATTGACTGCCGTCAGTGCAAGGCGCGTCACAGAGCCGATAAGCTCATTGAGGATTTCGCGGCGGAGAACGGACTGGATATGGCCGTCGAGGGAATGAGCGACGCACAGCTCGTTGAGTTCATTCGCGAAAAGAATGTTCCCTGCCCGCAGTGCGGCGGACACAACTTTACCGATATCCGCAAATTTAACCTGATGTTCAAGACCTTCATGGGCGTTCTTGAGGACAGCAAGAGCGAGGTCTACCTGCGGCCGGAGACGGCACAGGGGATTTTCGTGAATTTCAAGAACGTTCAGCGCTCGACGCGCAAAAAGATCCCGTTCGGCATCGCGCAGATCGGGAAAGCGTTCAGAAACGAGATCACTCCGGGCAATTTCATCTTCCGGGTGTTGGAATTCGAGCAAATGGAGCTGGAGTTCTTTTGCGAGCCGGGAACGGATCTGGAGTGGTTCGAGTACTGGAGAAACTTCTGCCGTGACTGGCTCCTTTCGCTCGGAATGCGGGAGGGCGAATTAAGAACGCGCGACCACAGCCCCGAGGAGTTGGCTTTCTATTCGAACGCGACGACGGACTTCGAGTTCCTTTTCCCCTTCGGGTGGGGTGAACTCTGGGGGATCGCGGATCGGACGGATTATGACCTTAAACAGCACATGGAACATTCCAAGGACGACCTCTCCTATTTCGATCCGGTGAAGAACGAGAAGTTTATCCCTTATGTTATCGAGCCGTCACTCGGCGTCGACCGGGTCACGCTGGCTTTCCTGTGCTCGGCCTATGACGAAGAGGTATTAGGTGAAGGAGACGTTCGGACCGTGATGCGTTTTCACCCCGCGCTTGCACCGGTGAAGATCGGAATACTTCCTCTTTCCGCGAAACTTTCCGAGAAGACGATGCCGATCTATAAGGAACTATGCGAGGATTTCGCGTGTGAGTTTGACGACCGTCAATCAATCGGAAAGAGGTACCGTCGTCAGGATGAGATCGGCACCCCCTACTGCGTGGTGTATGACTTTGAGTCGGAGAATGACGGATGTGTTGAGATCCGTTTGAGGGATACGATGGAGAAGGCAGAGTATACACCCGGGAACATTCGATTCCCGATATCGGAGTTGCGTGGCTATTTTGCCGACAAGTTCAGGTTCTGAATGCCGAATCCGCCGTGTCGGGTTTTCCGCAGCGGGAGGCATTTGAAATAACAAGAGAGACTTTTAAAACGGAGGATGAACTATGACGAAGTATGTTTACATGTTTACCGAAGGTAATGCCGGGATGAAGAACCTTCTCGGCGGCAAGGGAGCCAACCTTGCGGAAATGACCGGACTCGGCCTGCCGGTGCCGCGCGGCTTCACCATCTCGACCGAGGCGTGCACGCGCTACTATGAAGACGGTAAGATCATTTCCGCCGAGATCGAGAAGGAAATTTTCGAGACGCTGGCCAAGACGGAAGAGAACGTCGGCA
>CAYPAL010000189.1:0-1730 GCA_964408695.1 uncultured Oscillospiraceae bacterium
TCAGGATATCCGGCTTTACGTCCTGAATGATGGCAAGCGCCAGCTCTCCGTCTCCCGCTTCTCCGCAACAGGTAAAGGGCTCCTCGCCTTTTTCGATGGTGTTACGAAGATTCTGACGGATGATCGGCTCATCCTCCACCAGGAAAACACTATACATCCCGCACCGCCTCTTCCGGGTTCAGATTACCCTGCAACGAATTATCGGAGTTGATGAGCGGAAGTCGTAAGGTCACCTTGCTTCCCTTCCTGAACTCACTTTCCACCGTTAACCCGTCGTCCGTCTCATAGTAGAGTTGGATGCGTTTATACACGTTATACATACCAAAACCGGTCTCCGGATTGTTTACGTCGTAGTGGGACAGATTTTCGCGAAGAAGCAGAAGTTCATCCTCGTTCATCCCCACGCCGTTGTCCTCGACCGTGAAAATAAGCAAATCATCCGTCTTTCTTCCCGTGAGCGTGACGCATCCTCCCTGCCGGTTTTTCTTGATACCGTGGTAAATCGCATTTTCCACCAGCGGTTGCAGGAGGATCTTCAGCATCGATTCCTTCAGCATATCTTCCGCGATATCGATCTTGTAATCGAGGATCGCGCCGTAACGGATCTTCTGAATGGCCAGATAACTCTCGACATGAGACTTCTCCTCGGCGACCGTGACCCAGTCCCTACCTTTGTTCAGTGAGAGTCGGAAAAAATTCGAAAGGGCCAGAGTGGTCCGTGCGACCTCTTCATTTTGACCGTCCTCGGCCAGAGAAAGAATAGTGTCCAATGTGTTATACATGAAATGCGGCGCGATCTGGGCCTGAAGCGCACGCATCTCCGCCTTCTGAATGTGTTGCTGCTTCTGGGTGTTCTGCTCGATTAACTCGCCCAACTTCTCCGCCATCGTATTGAGGCTGTCCGTCAGCTCGTCGAGCTCGCTGATCTCGGGCTTTTTCACCCGGAAGGACAGGTCGCCGCGGGCGATCTGGGAGGCCATGGTCTTGAGCCGAATGACCGGCTTGTTGATGCTGTTGTTGAGTTGCCAGTAATTCCGGATAAGAAACAAGACGATGGCGACGAGGATCACGATTTGGAAGAAGGTCATGATGTCGAGTGAACGTTGGATCTTGGTGTTCTGCAGGTGGGCGATTTCCATCTCGGAGGCCACAAATTGCTGAATAATGTCGTAAAGCAAATCACTGACCGACCGGATCTCACCCAGGATCTGCTCATTTTCGAGGACCGGCCGATTGTTTTCGATATTTTCGCCGATCTTATCCACGTAGCTTTCCAGAGTTTCCAGGGTATTTCGGGCAACCTCGATCAAATAACTGTTTTCACCGCTATTCGCGTTCTTCTCGAGCTCATCGAGACGAGCTCTGATCCGGTTTATCAACTCGTACTGAGTGTTATCCGTAAACTTGGTCTTGCCGGACACAACGTACCAAATAGTGGGATCGATCTCATCCTGCACAACGCTGGACAGGCTGTTCGCGTTGTAAACGTTTTCGATGATCCCTTCATATTGATTGAGGGTGATGTTGTAGTAAAGCGTGCTGATCAAAAAAGGCACAAGGGTCGCCAAAATGATGACCCAGTTCGTGACCTGCAGCGTCCTTCTAATGCTTCTGTTGCGCACTCGAGTTATGCCCTTCCGTCTCGCGAAAACCTTTTCCGTCGAATCAATATCCCCTGTCCGCGATCTTATCAAAATTGCTGTTTTCATCGAAGACCAATTCCTTGATGT
>CAYPAL010000190.1:0-1723 GCA_964408695.1 uncultured Oscillospiraceae bacterium
ATCGTCCACGTCACTGTTCACCTCGTTTCTCAGGATCAGGAGATCAAGGTGCTTACCGTGCTTGTCTTCAGCGGCCGTGAAGAGCTTGAAAACCGAAGCCTGATGCTTCAGACCGTCAAAGACCAGATCGAACTATCCGGTAAAGCGGCTACCATGCCCGAGGCGATCCATTTCGATGTCACCGGTAAGAATTTCGGTGATACCGTTACGGCAAAAGATCTTCAAGTTCCGAAGGGCGTTCGCATTCTCGACAGTGAGGACGAGCTTTACGCCGTTGTTAAGGACCTGCATCATATGAGCGCTTCGGATGTGTCGGAAATCGCTGCTGAAGAAGCGGCGGCTGAAGAAGCATCGGCAAAGTCCGAAGGAGCGGCTGCGGAAGCGGCTTCTACGACCGAATAAACGCCTTTATCGGGCGAATGATTATGACTGCTATCCTCCATCCGTACAACGACACCCCTCATGTCGGTTTTCCGACTTAAGGGGTGTCGTTGCTTGTTATGGATCCTTCACGCGTGCAAAGGTTCGGCGACTTTTGATCGGACTAAAGTCTAACCGGCGAAGTATTCGCTCCTTTTCGAGAAAATGCCTCTGCGGGAGACATATGTATAAAGACTTTTGCCGCACTCCATTTCCTTCATGGCTGTTTCGACGATATCTTGTGGCTCGGAGCCGCTTACGCCGCTCTTGACGCGCGCTTGTTTCTCCTGACGATTCCCGAACATAGCGATCAGCGGCGCGATGGTCCCCGGACCGACCGCTTGGATCCGAATGCCGGTGTCGATCAGTTGTGCACTCAATCCCTCCGTAAACTGTCGGACAAATACTCTCGAGGATGCCTGCATCCGGCTTCCCGCGGAGGCGCGGGCGATCCCTTCCGGAGAGACGTTGACGATGATCCCTTCGTTACGGTTGATCATTCTTCTTAAGACGGCGAGCGTCAGAGAAACGACCGTATTCATTTGTAACGCAAGCAGTCGCTTAGCCTCCGTCGAGTCTACAAATCCGTACCGCTCCCCGTCCTCGTCGGCCGCGTTATTGACCAATGCGTCGATACCGACCAAATCCGTCTGTTTGTACACCATCGAAAGACCTTTGGGGTCGGACAAATCGACCGCAAGTCCCGTTACGGGGACCTTATAGGTCTCCTCGGCTTCCTGCGCGAAGATTCGGATCGCCTTCTTTTCTTTTCCGGTCAATATCAGCGAGTAGCCGAGCCGTCCAAAATACTCGACGTACGCAGGTCCCAATCCGGTCATTGCCCCGGTGATCAATGCGGTTTTCACGCGATTTTCGTTCTGATCCATTTTATTGCCCTCCCTGCGAAATGATACTCCTCAGAAGATCCAGTAGTGCCCTGCTCTCCTTTTCGTTCAGCGGTTCGATCAGCTTCGCGAAAAACTCCTCCTCCTGTCGTTCGGTTTCCCGAACCGCCCTCTTTCCCCTGTCGGTCAATACCAAAGAAAAGGATCGTAAATCATCGGGGTATATTTTTCTTTGGATGAAGCCCTTCTGTTCCAATCGGGCGATCAGGCCGGTCACCGTGCTCTTGGGTAATTGAAGCGACTTCACGATGTCTCCGACGATCGTCTTCGTGCCCCGACCGATGATTCGGACGATTGCGATCTCGGTGTCGGACAGTATCTGCGTTTCTTTCTTGGGAACACGGTCATAGAGCGACCGATAACGGTTCATTACTCCGTTCCAGAGTGAGGATAGCTCC
>CAYPAL010000191.1:0-1699 GCA_964408695.1 uncultured Oscillospiraceae bacterium
GTGCCGTTGCTGGCATGAGACATGATGTTCTTGGAAACGTCCGAGACGACCAACTTGTATTGATGAATGTCCGGTTCGATCGAATCCATGACAGCAGACAGATCCTTTTCCAACACGAATCCCTCCAAGGCGTCACGGGTACGAATCAAAACATATCCGTTGGTAGCCGATTGGGACAATAGTTTGACCGGTTCGTTGAAAAGCACCTGGGTGATCCGCTCACTGCGAACATCCGGTTCCCGCATCAGTCCCGTGGCATAACGGATCACCATTCGATCCGATGCGTCCGTATAGATCTTGATATCCTGAGGGGATATATACATCGCGATCTCCGGCGCTTCGATGAGTTTGGGCAACCATGTCGGAAGGATCCAAAACAAAAGCGCGACGATGACGATAAATACCACGGTCGGCAGGATAAACTGCGAAACTCCGCGCTTTACGGATCTCGTGATATTCGTATCCTCATCCTCGAGAGACCAAACCTCTCTCAGATCCTGTGCCGCGCCGAATTTACCGTCCAATCCGGCAATTTTGTCGGATTTCGGAATTTCATCCGAGTTCGGAGTCCTGATTCTCGGTGGTTTTACCGACCGGCCGATCGATCGAAATATTTTCCGGATATGCTTCATCCGTTATCTCCCAAATGGCTCTCTCCCCTAAACTCCATGACACACATGGCGGTTGCCATGTCGCCGTCATGCGATATACTGACGGATGAGGTGACCCCGCCCAGTCGATCAAAAGCCTGTCGGGCGGCCCCGTGAAGGAGAAGTGTAGGTTTTCCGTGCTCATCGACTGAAATCTCTATGTCGGTAAACCCAATCCCTTGTCTCCAGATGCCCGTACCCAATGCCTTGGAGACGGCTTCCTTTGCCGAAAAACGAGCCGCCAGAGATTCCATCGACAGGTTTCCTCGACCATCGGTACATGCCTCCGCCTCGGACTCTGTGAAGACCCGATCGAGAAACAAGTCCCCTTTTCTGTTGAAAAGGTCCCGGATCCTGGAAATTCTGATCACATCGACGCCGCAAGCAATCGCCATATTATGGTTGAATCCGGCTCTGTCGCCGGACTGCGCCTCCTCCGCCGTTTTTTCGGTATGTATCCTTCGTCCTAATGTCCTCGCCTTCAAAACGGAAAACTTTAAAGTCACCGATCAGGCGAGAATGAAGTCGGTTGTCATAGTGTTTGCCAAGCTCGGCCAGGGACAGATTGGTCGTTATAACGGTCGCCCTGCCGTTCTGTTGCCTCTCCCCGAGGATATATAGGAGATCCGCCGCGTTGTATGGGCCTTTGGCCTCTACTCCCAACTCGTCAATGACCAGAAAATCAACGTTAAGAATTAATTCGCGCTTCGCGCTGATCTCCGCTTCCCTCTGCGGATCCGGACTGAACGAGCGGATCAGTGTCCGATGCTCATCCATCGTTTCGATCAGCTCGGTAGAGCGGATCACCGACACGGGCTCCGCATGCTCCAAAATCGCTCGTGCGACGCTGATCGCCAAAAATGTCTTGCCGGTTCCCGGATTCCCCCAAAAAAGCAGATTGGGGCGCTCCTTTGCGTCCAAGTCGATGTACATGCGACAAAATTCGTATATCGGACGGATTTTCTCCGGATCGGAGTAAAAGGTATCCGAATACTCCGAAAAGGAGATGCCCGGGTACCTGCGCAGACCGGATCGGTCAAAATAAGTCG
>CAYPAL010000192.1:0-1692 GCA_964408695.1 uncultured Oscillospiraceae bacterium
GAATTTCTTCCCGGGCCGGTTGCTCGCTCTCGACGTCAATGGTGTACCCGATGCTGGCGATGGTGACCATCGGCGAGGTAAAACGTTCCTCAAGGAGAATTTCATTGGCCCGGATCATCGGGGCCCGGTGAAAACGGGTCTGGAGGATATTATCGTTTAGCAGATTGTTGATGGCGGAAAGACTCATGCCCAAATGATGAGTCATGAAGCTCTTGATCGTCGAATGGTCGCTCATGGCGCTGGGGTCGGGACTGCTGTAATCCAGAGCCTCGTACAAACCGTATTGTGCGCCGCCTCCGGCGCGGTAAAGACGCTGAACATTAGCGAGCGCTTTTCGGGGACAGGTACCGAGTGCCAGAAGCGTCGCGTAAGGCGCGACGACCTTGACCGGCTTCAGGCTGGGCTGGAGCCTCATCCGGCTGACGCCGAACGGTCCGTACTGGTAGTTGGCCTGATTATCGAAAATGAAGTACTGGGACTCTGAAATGCCCCATGGGATCTTGTGCTTGCGTCCGTAACGGATCTGGCTGACGACCGCCGCCCGGCAACTGTATTCCATAACGGTGCCCGGAGGAACGCGCATGACCAGATTGGGCATCAGATACTCGAACATCGAGCCGCTCCAGGAGACCAGTGCAGGCATACCCCGAACCAGAGTCAGCGGTCTTCCCAGGGACATCCAGTGACGTTTGGGTATATCACCCTTCGCGATGGCCAGAAAACTCGTAAGCCGCGACTCCGAGGCCATAAGGTCGTAGTGTCCCCGGTCCGGCTTCTGCAGAAAAACATGATATCCGATTCGGAACAATCGTTTTCGAAAATCAAAAAGAGGTTTAAAGTCCGCCGCGGCAAGGATCCTTCGGATATCGCCGGACAGATTTTCGATGCGGTGTTGGAGCAATGAGGCCTGCCGGTTCCCTCCGACAGCCAGGGCGTTCAGAGACAGGAGCAACTCACCCGCCCGGTCAGGCGCAAGCTTTTCCCGGTCCTTGAGCACATCCTTGCAGAATCGGACCGTCTGTTTTCCGGTCGTCGGATCCGACAACAGCGTATCGATAAACATGTAAAAGACGCTCAGCCGCTCCTCCGGAATCGTCTCGGAAGTCTCAAAGCGAAGGATCGAGGCCATCATGGAAAGTTTTCGCGGCGCCTTGGCATAGATAGGCTTTTTATAGGAGACGCGCTTACGGGTGTTGAAATCGTCGAGGATCTCTTCCTCGTCCGCCAGAAGAAGATCCGTCAATCCTTGAATCAGTGTCGGTCTGAAAACCGGTTGCTCCGGTATCGCATCAAGCCCTTCCTTCAGCGCGACCAAATGCGCCAGAAAGTTTCCGCTGTCCACCGTCGAAACATAGCTCGGATCAATGATCTCCAGCGTCCTGGTGTCATACCAGTTATAAAGATGCCCGTGCCATTTGGGCAGTTTAGCGACCACATTCAGAACGTTTTCAACATTTTCGATAAAAGATATCAGCCCTTGATACCCCAAGTCCCGGGCGGAGAGAGAGGCCAGAAGTTGAAGGCCGATATTGGTCGGCGATGTTCGTTCCGCGAGCTTCGGGCCGGGTTCCTCCTGGAAGTGATCGGGGCACAACCAGTGATTTTCCTCAACGAAGTGATCGGAAAAATAACGCCATATCTTCACGGCGACCCGACGGATCTGTGCGATCTGTTCCTTGCTCGAAAAGCGCC
>CAYPAL010000193.1:0-1677 GCA_964408695.1 uncultured Oscillospiraceae bacterium
CCCTCGGCTATGTCATTAAAAATAATTTGCCATAAAGCCGTCATACCGGCACGGTAATCTTCCATACCTCTGATCGGCAGGGCATAGAATGTCGAGCTTCCGTCATAGGCCGGATCGGATAATACATACATGCTGAAGATAACGTCATCGGCGGTCAGGGGCTCACCGTCTGAGAATACGATATCTTCGCGAATTTTGAAATCATACACAACCGAACCGTCGGCATTCTCGGTGATGACACAATCGGCAATGCCGTTATAATTATGGTCAACCCCGTTATATGCTACGGTCTCGCCTTCAATGCCGTTAAGAAGTATGTTGCCTTCACGGTCCATATCCAAAAGGGTAACCGATGTCATACTTGCAACGTCAGCATCATATGCCGATGAAGAGAAAAACGGACTGAACTTTGAGGAGAAATTCGAATAGCCGACGACAAGTGTTTGCTTTTCGGGCTCCTCCGTCGGGGCGGCTGTGGGTGCGGTCGTCGCGTCTGCCGCTGGATCAGTGGTCGCTGCGGGTTCTTTCTTGTCACCGCAAGCGGTGAGCGCGAAAACCATCGTCATGGCCATCAGTAGTGCCAAGATTCTCAGGTGCTTTTTCATGATTTCTTTCCTCCTTTGTTTTTTGGGAATGATAATATAGCAATGCCCCGTGTATAGAATCTATTTTAACTGCCTATTACTTTGGATGCAATCAGGTCTTTTTTTCGGAACAAGATGATCGAATTGATCAGGAGCGTGATTTCGCATAAACCGAATATCAAGTCGCCGGGGAAAACGAGGGGATTATGGATCGCTAGATGAAGCGGAAATCCCGCGGTCGCGATGCCCGAAAAGAGGATCGTGAACAATGCGGCCTTCGGCGCGCGAAAAGAAATATGGTCGCTTTTCTCCCTGGTGAAAGGAGGAGTAACTCTCCATAAATCCCACGCGACTACAGAAATATAAATAAGAGGAATAAAAGCGCAAGCGTGTGGAAGGATGATGTACCAACTGTGAGCGGCAGAAGAGATCACGAACAGCGGCACAATAAATGCCAGCCAAGAAACGGTCGACAATACGGAAAATATAATTGCAGCTTTTTTGACTTCCGACTCGGAAGCGGCGAATGTGTAATATTTCCCCGAATAAACGGCTCTGGCTTTCATTTTTCCGCCGGAGTTTTCTGTGTATTCGATATTGTAATCGCTCGCATATTTTTTTGAAATCATTTTGCTCCTGCGCATTTGACAATATAAAACAATATACCTAATTTTATCGCGGCTTAAATATCGTGTCAATGAAACAAACCGTGAACATGTTTACCGTCACTGCTATGAAAAAATTATGAGTATCCTGCTGATCAATCAATACACGCATTCCTAAATTACCAACACCATGCATAACATAAATATATCGAGCGGGAATAATTTTGTATAAACAAGAGTTATAACTCGCAGTCTGTTGAATTTGATAATAAAAAGCAGTATTATCGCCTCATAAGAGCAAGCTGTTTATCTCAAGGAGAAATGACTTGAGAACCTTGCTCGATACACTCAGGAGGAAGCAAAATGAAGAAATTAATTCAAATTTTACTGGCGCTGATTATTGCTCTGTCTATGGTTTTCTCTCTCTGCGCTTGCGATTCTGACCTTTTCGGCGGAAAAGACAGGGACGAGCAGGAAGACGACGAAGA
>CAYPAL010000194.1:0-1676 GCA_964408695.1 uncultured Oscillospiraceae bacterium
TAGCATTGACAAACACCTCCTCTCTATAATACAATGCGTCTGTTATTCGGGGGATTAGCTCAGCTGGGAGAGCGTTGCACTGGCAGTGCAAAGGTCGTGGGTTCGAGCCCCATATTCTCCACCAAAGGAATAGAAAAGCCCCCTTCCTCGGCGTTCGGACAGGTCCTCGGATCGCTCAAGAGCGATCCTGCGGAACTCCGGCGAGGAAGAGGGCTTTTCTCTTTGCCGGGGCGCACCGGGGCGACATCAGTGCGGTGGTTTTTCAAATTGAATCAGTACGTTCCGGCTCCATATTGAATACAATCAATGCAGAATAATGGTAATCATCATTAGTTAATCTTAGGCAGCGCTGAGCTTGTCTCCTTTTTGGAGAATCTCGATAATCTCATAATCCTTTCTCGCATAAGATATGTTCGGCTTTCATGTTTTTCAAATCGCGACTCTTCATTTATTCAACCGGGAATTCCTTAAGAACCCGGAGAGCACGCAGTGTGATCCACTTGGACGGAGTACCTTTTTTTTCGATATCGACTGTCGTTTTGCCGTTGAACGTATTTTCGAGATTCCATCTATCGGATGCCGTTTGCTTGGCCCGGACAGCATCCAGTGCTTCCGAAAGCCGCGGATCGTGGATTCCAAGGTCAGCAAACAAGGAGAGTATCTCCAGTACGTCCGTCTGGTACATTAACGGAAATCCGAACTTCAGCCAGCCCGGCTTGGCGACTTCATTCAGACTATGACTCTTCTTGAAAATGTGATGGACCAGAAAAAACTCGGCCAACTCAGAGATTTTCGAGCGGATCTCCGGCGAACGGGACTCCGGAGGCAACACTGTAAGTGCCTTCAGTGTTTTTGCCGCCGCCATAAAACAGGTGTGCTTTCCAAAGCACCCTTCGAACCGATCATAAAGGCCGCCCGCGGGCGGGTTGTCTGTACTATCGTCCGCACGCTGGTACCGGATGATCCAATCGATCGCACTTCGCAGACGAGGGTCCTCTGCATACCCCAATCGAATCAAGCTGAACACCATATTTCCGGTCAGACACGGAATAACGCCGCTTGCAATACCTCTTCCCGTTTTCGCGCTGCTTCCGATCGAAAATCCGCCGCTTTCGGGATTCTGCGAGCGTGTAAAAATAAATTCGCTCGCGTTCCGGACCCGATCGTCTTCTCCGTCGGCACCGAGCTCCGCAAGTGTCAGAAGTGTCCAGACCGTCCCGCTATATTTGTCCGAGTATAATCGCTCCGGAACGCCCCACGAGCCATCCCCGTTCTGCCGGGATAGTATCTTCGACACAAGCCCTTCGCTCATAATTGCAGCCTTCGCTTCAAGCACCTCCGGATCGATCTGCGGTCGATCAAGAAGAGATATCAGTGTAAAATAACGCACGGAGGGATTTTCTTTTTCAAGGAGCCAGGGCACGATTTCTTCATTCATATTTGCCTCCGCTTAAGCGATCTCCTGTGCATTTTGCGGCGATTAACCGGCAAACACTATTTTAAGCGATACGATATTTCCATCATAATCCCGAAACCACTACCATTCAACTTGTCCGCTTGCCTGTTTACAGTGACCGATGTAAAGTAATAACAGTCAAAATAATTTGCGGTAATTTTCGGGAGGAGGCAGGTCATGAAAACAAGCCAGTGGGTACGTAACGGTGCGATTGCTTTTT
>CAYPAL010000195.1:0-1662 GCA_964408695.1 uncultured Oscillospiraceae bacterium
TTACTGGGCGGCTTTCTGAAATAGACTCATCGGATCCATACCGAATTAATCCCGGATTCCGACCGAACTCGCTCCGGACTCACACCGACTCTTCCGCGTCGGCCCACCGGGAAACGATATCCCGGACCTCCCGGGCGGTCCGTGCGGCGACGGCCTTCGCGCGACATTCGGCCGCACTGTGCTTCCCTTTCAGGTAATGAGATAACTGTGTACGCATTTCCTTGACGGCGCACTCTTCCCCGAGAAGTCCGATCAACCCGTCCAGATGCTCGAAAATGACCTTCGCGCGCTCCCGAGCCGTGGGCGGCCGCCAAGAACGATCTCCGCGCAAAAAGTCCGCGATTTCCGAAAAGACCCACGGGTTCCCCATCGCGGCGCGTCCGACGGCGACTCCGTCGACCCGCGTCTCGCGAAGCATTTGCTCAGCCGATTTGCCGTCACGCACATCGCCGTTACCGATCACGAGAAGACCGGAGCCCCGAAGCGCCTCGGCGGTCTCTTCGATAATGCCCCAATCGGCCTTACCCCGGTACATCTGATCTCGGGTCCGTGCGTGAAGCGTGACCTCCGCGGCGCCCGAATCTCTGCACATTAAAGCAAATTCGACGGCATTGATGTTCTGCTCGTCCCAACCTTTTCGAAATTTGACCGTCACCTTTTTCCCGTACGACTCGGCCGCGCGAACCGATGCCTCGATGATCGAGGACGCCCTCGGCAGATCCTTCATCAGTGCACATCCCGCGCCGGTCTTCACGACCTTGGGGACCGGACAGCCCATATTCAGATCGATCCCTGCCGCTTGCGAAAGGATCGGGTGGTTCAGGATCAGTGGGATCGCCGCGGAAAAATCGCCCGCCTCATACCCGAAAAGCTGGATCGCGCAGGGTCCTTCGGTTTCCGGATCGATCCGGAGATACCGAAAACTGCCCTCGACCGATTTTTGAAAAGCGATGCCGCGCGCGCTGACCAGTTCGGTGCATCCGTAAGAAGCCCCGAATCTCCGACAGATCGCCCGGAAAGTCACGCCGGTGGTCCCGGCGACCGGCGCCAAGCCGACCCGGACGGATCCCGGATCAGAAGCTTGTTTGACCTCCGCCTTCGACATAACATTTCGAAGTTCAAAATTAGCGTCTCCCGATCGTTTCTTGTTCTTGCCATGCGTAACATTTCGATATATCATTATTATCAGCCTCATGTTTTTTCATTTAGGTTCATTATACCGTTTCTCATCCAAAGATGACCGTTTATCGGTTTTCTCAGGAGAATGTAAGGGAGTCATATGCGAGGTCGCCTGCACAGCATCGACATTCGGGCGCTGGATTGGATCTATGAGAACCTGCGCTCGAGAAAATTGGACCCGGTCATGCGGTTCTTGTCCTTTACGGGCAATATCGGCATCGTCTGGTTTTTCGCCGCGTTTCTTCTTTATGTAACACGGGTAAGCCCCGAAGCGACCTTTTGTATCGTCCTGGCGTTGATCTCCAGCGCCCTTGTGGCAAACATCGTCCTGAAGCGGATCCTCCGTCGCGATCGGCCTTTCGTCAGCCGCGACGACCGTAATACCTTGATCGAGCCCCCGTCAGATTTTTCCTTCCCCTCAGGGCATACCTTTTCATCCTTTGCCGCCGCGACGGCGATCCTGATGAATGCGCCGAAAATCGG
>CAYPAL010000196.1:0-1639 GCA_964408695.1 uncultured Oscillospiraceae bacterium
CTATGGTATCTTTATTATTCGTTGCGACCGGATTATTAATCATAGTGCTCTCCTTTTCGATCATTCTGCGGAATACCCCGATAAAGAACCTGCCAGACGAGGGGTAGAATATTGAACGATGACCCATCGATCGTTTTCACGGATAAAGCTCAATGTTTCCGAAAAACTCAGGATCGAAAGGGTCTCTTCTCCGTTCGGTTTTAAAATCATCCGGGTATCCGTAACCGTGAATTCAAGGATCGCCTCATCCCGGTATGTACTAAATCGAAGGAATTTGTCGATGGTGGGTTCGGATGAGAGGATGTAGGTATTCGATCCGTACTGGAGTTGAAGAGCGGTTTCGAACCACTCGGAGGAAAACTGCCGGAGCTGTATGTTGTCCGAATAGAAGCGGCCTGAACTTCCTGATCGAGCTGTCCTATAGTTCTCGGCCAGTCCCGAGATGGCTGTAGCGCCGGATCCGTTGGAATCTCTCATCGATTCCGGAATAATGACGCTCTTCGCGGTTTCGGCAATGAAGTCTGTCGCCATATCCCGGAGCTCCGCTTGGGTTTTCTTATCAATATTTGACTGAATGACGAAATAGATGCCCACGCCCATAACCAGTATGAGAAGCATCACCGCACCTCGATTTATCGTTTTAAATGCTTTCTTCATGTTCGCCTCCGGGGATTTTCCTTGTGCTCTTGAAAAGTGTGGACGGTAGACCGGTTTGCCGACTCCTGTTATCGGTTCAATCCACTCATGCCATTGTAGCACCGAGCAAGCGAGCGAGCCGCTTCCAAATGTAAAGATTGTTATAAATAATTATGAATAATCAACCAATTGTGACATGGGTCGATCGTGATGAAACAGGAACCAAAGCGAAAAAAGAACACGGTTATGATATATTATCAGCAAAGGGCTTTTCGAGGAGCCCCACCAAATCCCAACGGAGACACCAGGAGAAATAAGATGTTTGCATGGTTGGATACCCTAATAGATAAACTCGGTCTGACCGGACTGATCGACTCCGTTTTGCGCTATTCGGCGCGCGCCATATTAGTAGTCGTCATCTGCTTCGCCCTGTTTTTTGTCGCCAAGCGCATAGCCTCCGCGATTTTTTTCCGCATCCCCGTCATCCGGAAGAGCAAGACCGTCAATATTGTTAAGAAAAGCCGGCTGATTCCAAGAACGATGCACCTGATGACACCTCTTGTGGTTCGGCTGAGTGCTGCGGGTTTTGGATCAGCCGAGCCGTGGATCATCAAAGCGGTGACGGTGTATACCATCATCATCATCATGATGATCGTGGACTCTTTTCTGGAGATTATCGACAACCTGTACCGCAGAAAAGAAATCTCGAAACGCCGCCCGATCAAGGGACTTCTTCAGGTCGTTGAGATCGTTGTCGGCATCGTGCTCGCCATCGTGATCATCGCGTCCTGGATCGACGAGAGTCCGTTGGTGCTCCTATCCGGAATCGGAGCATTCGCCGCCGTTCTGTCGTTTGTTTTCAAGGATACACTCCTCGGCTTTGTCGCCGGAATCCAACTGACGACGGACGACCTGGTGCAGATCGGCGATTGGATCGAGGTCCCCGGACATAACATTGATGGTACCGTGAGCGAAATTACACTCATATCGGTCAAGATCGACA
>CAYPAL010000197.1:0-1635 GCA_964408695.1 uncultured Oscillospiraceae bacterium
CAGTGTGCCGTTCTGAATGCCCTGCAAAGGGAGATCACGCACTGGTATTTCTGTCGATTCAGCAATCCGAAGGGCAATAACGGAACGAAACAACAGATCGCGCCCGGCGGGCACAAGCACCTGAACAGCGACGGGTCGAATGTCAAAAATGTTCTTCAATATTTGGAGAACGAGGATCCTCAATTCTATCGCCGACTTTTGGAACGAATCGAAGAGAAGATCCCCGCGGTCGGTAAAGTCAAGAATAAACTGCCAGACGATTTTCGTGACAGTCCGAACCGTCTCTTCCTTTACCTTCTTCTGCTCCACGACCCTATGCCGCGACCGCTGATTTGCGTAGAGACTCCGGACTTGGAGTTGTATCATGATATGGTGGATGTGCTTTCGGCGGAATTCCGGGATTATACGATACGACACCCCTATTCGCAGATCATCTTTTCGACGCACAATCCGTACATTCTCGAGGCGATGTCTCCCGAAGAGGTATGGATTTTCAAGCGGGCGGAGCATGAAGCCGCGGATTCGGTTGACATTCGTTGCGCCGGAGCCGACCCGATCGTATCGGAAATGTATCAACAAGGTGTCGGGATGGGTGCGATATGGTACTCGGGACATTTTGACGATTGAGCCGGAGAGACAACATGCGTTTTGAGGTATTGACGGAAGACCGATCAGGTGCCGTTGTGATGGATCGGTTGATGGAACGGATCCTGTCGCCGTTGGTTGCGGAGTATGAGATTTCCGTGCGTCCGCATCGGGGAAGAGGGGATGTTCCGACAAACCCATACCAGCCACCGAAGGCGGAAGCTTCCGGACTCCTGGATCTTCTTCCCGCCAAACTTCGGGCATACGACCGCGTCTATGCGGGTACGGATTTTATTTTGGTCGTGGTGATGGATTCCGACTACCATTCACCGGCCGAACTCAAAAATGAATTGATCACTCTTTGCAAAAAGCATGCGCCGTCGCTGCCCTTTGTCATCGGATTATGCGTCGAGGAGACTGAGTCATGGCTCATCGGTGACGAACAGGCCATACTGAAGGCTTATCCCGAAGCGGATCTATCGGCACTCGAAAATTATGAGCAGGACAGTGTCTGCGGCACATGGGAAGTCTTGTGCCGGTGTCTTCTCGGAAACAAAGCCGAGCGTGTAATACGAGTCGGTTATCCGGCGATCGGGCAATATAAGCATGAATGGGCGCTTCGCATTTCCGAATACATGGAGCCGGAAAAAAACGTGTCACCGAGCTTTAAGCGATTCCTTTCCTACCTGTCCTTTATCGTCCAAAAGGCCAAGGAGCCCGTAACCCCATGAACACCTGTTCGTCGGTATATGTTCATATTCCTTTTTGTGTTCGAAAATGTCCGTACTGCGACTTTACGTCGTTCGAAAAAATGTCCGATCATAAAGAACCTTATATTCGCGCGCTTCTCCGCGAAATGGAATTGACCTCCGCGCAAAGCCCCGGAGGTCCGCTTTCCACGGTTTATTTCGGCGGCGGGACGCCATCTCTTCTGACACCCGAAGAAGCCGGGAGTATCCTCGGTAAGATTGGCGATTCCTTCGGGATCGAATCCGGTGCCGAGATCACCATCGAAGCAAATCCGGGCACGGTCACCGCGTCTTCCCTCAG
>CAYPAL010000198.1:0-1592 GCA_964408695.1 uncultured Oscillospiraceae bacterium
AACAGATCGAACGATCTTATAGATCATTCGATTTTATAGATCATTCGATTTTATAGATCATTCGATTTTATAAATCATTCGATTCAAAAATCAGGAGGTTTTACAAATGGCTACACGTTCCGGAAAAGTGACTGTAACAACTGAGAATATTTTCCCGATCATTCGAAAATGGCTTTACACGGATCATGACATATTCATCCGTGAGTTGGTGTCGAATTCGGCCGACGCGATTTCTAAGATGAAGCGGATCATTGATCTGGGCGAAGCCGGCGACGTGACCGAGGATGATTTTCGAATCGACATTGAATATAAGAAGGAAGACGCGACGCTTTCCATTTCCGATAACGGAATCGGCATGAGCGCGGAAGAGATTGACAAGTATATCAATCAGATCGCTTTTTCGGGCGCGATGGACTTCGTCGAAAAGTATAAAGAACAGAATGCGGATGACAGCGGTATAATCGGGCATTTCGGCCTCGGATTTTATTCCGCGTTTATGGTGGCCGATAAGGTCAGGATCGAGACCAAGTCTTTTGTCGAAGGAGAGGATGCCGTCTCTTGGGAGTCCGAGGACGGTATGGAATATTCCATCTCCCCCTCGGATCGCAAGGTGCGCGGAACGACCATTACACTATGGTTTTCCGATGAGGCGAAGGAGATCTTCGACGCGTTGAAGACCCGGAATATCTTGCGAAAGTATTGTTCATTCATTCCTTATCCGCTGTACTTTTTCGATCGCGATGAAGAGAGGGAGAAGATCGAGCGTGAAAACAAGAAGTTGGCGGAAGCGACCGAAAAGGGTGAGGAATACACTGTCTCGGAGTACGAGCCCGAGCGGATCAACCCGAAGGAGCCATTATGGGCGAAGGCCCCGAAGGACTGCACGGAGGAGGAGTATCGATCGTTCTACCATGACGTCTTTTCCGATCTGCAGGACCCGCTTTTCTGGATCCATCTGAATTTGGACTATCCGTTCAAACTTCAGGGTGTGCTCTATTTCCCCAAGACTGATAATGTTTATCAGTCCCTTGAAGGCAGGATCAAGATCTATAACCAGCAGGTTTTCGTGGCGGACAACATCGAGGAGATCATCCCCGATTTTCTGTTTCTGTTGAGAGGGTGCCTGGACTGTTCGGACCTTCCGCTCAATGTATCGCGCTCTGCTCTTCAGCAGGACGAATACGTGAAGAAATTATCCGCGCATATCATACGGAAGGTTTCGGACAAACTCAATGAACTTTTCAAAAACGACCGGCCGGCGTATGAGTCTTATTGGTCGGATATCGGAGTCTTCGTCAAATACGGCATGATGAAGGAAGAGAAATTTTATGACAAGTCCAAGGAAGTCCTGATGTTCAGGACGGTCGACGGAACGATGAAGACTTATGGCGAGCTGACCGACGGGAAAGATTCGATCCGGTACACCCGTGATCCGGACCGGCAGGCGGCGTATGTAGATATCGCGAAAGCCAAGGGCTACGAGGTGGTCGTCTTGAGCGAAGAACTCGACCCGAACTTCATCTCTTTCATGGAATACAAGAACCCCCAAAATCGATTCATGCGTGTTGATGCCGAACTTTCCGGCGAGGCGG
>CAYPAL010000199.1:0-1587 GCA_964408695.1 uncultured Oscillospiraceae bacterium
TTTCGCGAATCGTTGGTTCAAAATGCTCGGAGACAGTAATCCGGATTTTCATTTTGTATGCAGACAATTTACAACCGGTTATGCGGAGGAGTTCAATAAAAATAACCCGGACGCAAAGGGAGTTTATTATCAAAGTTACGCGGGCGTGATGAGAAATTCGTTCAGCGACGGAATGATGTTTTTCCCGCATTTTGTGGTGCGATGCATCGAGGGAGAAAATGACGGATTGGTTACGCCGCGATCCGCGAACTGGGGCGTTTTCAAGGGGATACTCAAAGGGAGTAAGAATCGCGGGATCTCCCACGCGGACGAAGTGGATATGAGAAGAAGGAGATTATCGAAGAAGTCCGAAGAGGGTCACGTTCGTGACATCTGTGACGTATACATGCAAATCGTAGAGGATCTGAATCAGCTCGGTTATTGAATCAAGCGAAAGGAAGTCAGAAGAATGAACATGATCAGAAGAGGGTTTCATCTGTTTTTTCTGTTCTTCTTTTCAAATTTCCATGTTTTTCCGTTTCTCCCGAAAAGCTCTTCGCTGTTCAATATCATTCTGTTTGTGGTTCTGGGTTTTTATTTCATCGTTTTCAACATCACACCGAGGTTGAAGCGCAACTGCTTTTCGCGCGTGGAAGTGCTGGCGGACGGGTGCGAGCTTATTTTATTGGCATTTTTCCTGATGATTGCCGATCTTTGTTTTGCGATCATTTTCCTCCCGAAAACGGACTATGAGCCGCTCGCGATCGTATTGAGTGAATTGGGCGCCCTCGTTCTGTTCCTCATCGTCTTGCTGAGCGGAGTGCTCAGAATCATATTCGCGTCAAAACAATTGAGTCTGATTATGAAACTGGCACTGATTTTCACATGGTGGGTGCCTTTACTCAATATTTTCGTGTTCTGGTACTGCTTTCACATAGCGCGGCATGAGTATCTCTTCATGCTTTACAGAGAAGAACTGAACGAGAGCAGAAAGGATAATGATGTTTGCAAAACCAAATACCCTCTTCTGATGGTGCACGGCATTTTCTGGAGAGATTGGCAGATTTTTAATTATTGGGGGCGGATCTCCAAGGAATTGCTTCGAAACGGAGCGGTCATGTATTACGGGAATCAGCAATCGGCGGCACCGATGGATGTTTGTGCGTCGGAGCTGAAAGCTCAGATCCTCCGGATCCTCGAAACGGAACACTGCGAAAAAGTAAATATCATCGCACATTCTAAGGGCGGCTTGGACGCGAGATACGCCATCAGTTCTCTGAACGCGGCCCCTTACGTCGCTTCTTTGACAACGGTCGGCGCGCCGCATCGGGGTTGTCGCCTTGTGGACATCGCGATCAAAAAAATACCGGAGTCTCTGATGCGGCGTATTGCAAAAGGATACAACGCGATGTACAAAAAACTCGGAGATAAAGATCCGGATCTGATCAACGGGATCAACGATCTGACCACCGAACAATGCGATTTGTTCAACGAACAGGTGATCGACAAGGAAGGCGTTCTCTACCGGAGCGTCGCGTCGAAGATGAGCGGTTTCTCCGGTGCGGGTTTTCCGCTCAACGTCGGTTATGCGATATTGCGGCGAACAGA
>CAYPAL010000200.1:0-1581 GCA_964408695.1 uncultured Oscillospiraceae bacterium
CGCATCAATATTGCCGTCGAAAGATAGGTCGGAATATAGTAATAGTCCACGCGCGCATCGCTCGGTGCCTCAGAGGGTCGCACCAATCCCCACGCACCGTCATCGTCCTGACGGAGAATATGCGAGGTCAAGAAATCCTCGGCATCCCAGTCTGTGATTTTGCCAATCTTGAAATCATTCAAAACCTGACGCAAATCCCGGATCATCTCGTCCCAAGCATCCAAATTCACTGTTTCCGTTCTTTTAAACGTTGCTTTCATCATCGAACCACCTCCGTGTGTTGATGACTTTATTTTACCAGCGGCAGAACATAGTGAATTGAAGCCCGGCTTCAATTTGCAAGTTCGATTGGATTGGTTGTGATTCGAAGGACCTGATCTTTGCTCAGAGTCCCTTGGGCTTTATCGGATCGATAGGCGAAATCAGTTTTTCTGATCGAAGTGATTCGAACGTCTTTAACGTAAGCGGATTGACCGGCATCATCCTTGTATTCGATATGACAGATTTCCCCCGACTTGTGGATCTTCACAAGGCTCGTAATGGTATCTTCACCAGTGCATTCTTCTTCCGTCCGGAAAAGATTGGAGGCACCTTTTTCGCTGTTCCTTTGGATTTTATTCAACCACGTTTGATCTAGGTCCAGTGTACCGGCAAGTCGAAAGATACGGTTACGGGCGTAATTCGACAACTCCGTCCATATATTTACGGCGGTCGAAAGAGCAAAGTTCTCGTACTCCTTGGATTGGGCTTGCTTTCCCAATCCCTCAAGGATTGTGATGACTTGCGCGAGATTTGACATGAGAAATAAAGGGTGCGCGGTTGACTTGAAAAGAAATTTTCCATTGCGTCTCGTACATGGGATTTTAACTGACTGCCCCATCAATTGTAAGGATTCCAAATCGCTTTCCCGAAGCATCTTGAGATCCTTCTCGATCGTTCTTGTGCTCACGAGTAAATGATTGGCCAGGTCTTGAACAGTCTGTTCTCCGTCATGCAAAAGTTTTATAATAGCCAACTGCCGCTCCAATGAATCCCAAACAGCCACGGTGGGAAAATCCACAACCACCTCAATGTTGTATTTTTCTTTCACAAAAGCAACAAACGCTCTGTATAGGTCAATCGCTGTTTTTTTATTTGACGAGTATTCTTGGATAGAGTCTCTGATTGATCTCGCAATCACTTCTTTCAGATCAGCCTGATGAGAAGTTGCGAATTTTGTCTGTCCGCATAAAGACAGAAATGCGTACTCGTTGTCTCGGTCCAGCCCAAAAAGATTCCGCACGGTCGACGGCTCGTGTGGGATATGTCGCCTTTCACAAAAGCGCTCAACCATTTCTCTTATGTCGTAATCCATAGTGAGGTCTCCCACTAAAAGCGTCCGATTTCAGAGTTTTCACGACTCCTCAATCATAGCAACAAAACAACTAAACTGGTTTCCCTATGGTTATTATATATTTTTCCCTGTCCCATTTTTGTCGCTTTTCGGGAAAATGCGCTGCCTAATTTGTTTATTTGCTACCCCTTCTCCACCATCACATTCAACCATTTCTCATCCTCCCGGCCTTCCCTGACATCCCCGGT
>CAYPAL010000201.1:0-1565 GCA_964408695.1 uncultured Oscillospiraceae bacterium
AGGATGACGAGGACCGCGACAAAAGATACCACGAGCATCGCGATCGATCCTTCGAAGCTCTTCTTGCCTTCCACATATTCACTCTCCAGATAGCGTTTACCGAAGCGTTTGCCGATCAACGCGGCAGCTGCGTCGCCCAGGCCCCACGCCATGACGGACGCGATGACCAGGAATTTCTCGCCCAGAAGCCCCCAGCAGATCGTGATCAGGAGCGCGAAAACGACAAAGATCACGGCGGCGCTTCGCTTGAGCTCGCCCGCTTTTCGCTCGGTCAGGAGACGTGAATAGCCGGGAAGAAATCGCTCGGCGACGGCAAGAACGATCAAAACGATCAGCATGAACAGGACGGATGCGACGGCCGCGAGCCACCATGTTTCAAAGCCCAACGTGAAAATGAAAACGGAGCCCAAAAGCATGAAGTGCAGGGCTTTTCGGGAGATCTCCTTCGGCACGCGCGCAAAATGCCGCACCGGTAAGGCGACGGCCAAGCAGGCCAGGTAATAAACGACGGCGATCCCGAGACCTCTAAGTAATTCAACCGCCATGACACACCTCCGAAAACATGAGGCAAGCGCGGCGCACGATTCTCATTCTTCTCTTCCGCGTCGCGAAACTTTTCGCGAGCGAAAGTGTTTTATATTATGAAGTAATTGTAACAGGTCCGACAGGGGCATTGCAAGCAAGGACGCTTGAGGTTTGGGGAGCCGTCACGCTTGGTTGATTTTCCACACGACGATACTATGTTCATGCACTTTATGTGTGCATAACCATCCGCTTAACAATACTTTGTATATGCGCCTCGGCGGTGTTGACGGTCGGAACGCTTAAGTCACCCGGCCGGATCATCAGCGGGATCTCGGTACAGCCGAGAAGGACCGCGTCGATTTTGTTCGCCGCGATGTGGCGCTCGGTCAACTCAATGACCGCCGCTTTGTCCTCGGGGACGACGAGACCGTTTTCGAGATTCGGGAAAAAGAGGCCGAACAGGCGGTCCTGATCCGCATCGGATAAGGGGCAGGTGCCGATATCGCGCGCGGCCAGTGCGTTCTCATAGAGGTGGCTTCGAAGCGTAAACGCAGTGCCGAGCGTCAGAACGTTCCGGTAACCGACCCGCTCGATGTGCTCACAGGTCGCGTCGACGATACTGATCAGAGGGATCGGCGAGCGCTTCTTGTATTCCTCGAAAAAGATATGCGGCGTATTCGAGGCGATCGCCGCGCATTCGGCGCCCGCCCGTGCCAGCGCGTCCAGAGCGCCCGAGATCAGTTCGATCACGCCGCCGTCGTCGGAGCGCTCGAAACTCGCCATCATCTCGTTCATGTCGATGCTCTCGATGACGAGGCGCGGATATGTCCCGGTCGCTTCCAGGTATCGGCTCACAATGCCCTCATAGTAAGTGACGGTCGATGCGGGCCCGATGCCCGCGATGATCCCGAATTTCATAGGCTTGCCTTCCTTTTCTCTGCTTATTTACACTTTGCGGCCAAAAAAGAACTCCCGAAATATCTCAAAGTACCGGTCGTACTCGGTCAGAAGCGCGTAGTGGCTGTAGTCCTCGAACGTGA
>CAYPAL010000202.1:0-1553 GCA_964408695.1 uncultured Oscillospiraceae bacterium
GGGAGTGCGAATCATTACAATAAACTAAGTGCAAATCACAAATTCGTACTATATATTCTGAAACTTGAAAATATAATATTGGGGGTGAGTACCATAGTAGATTGGTATTTTTTAGCAATCGCTGCCGCCGTCGGTCTGATCATCGGTGCGCTTGTTGTTGTTTTTTACTATCGCAAAGGCTTTTCCGCGCGACAGAAGAAGCTTCAGGAAGAAATTACGATATCCGAATCGGAAGCCGAGAAATTAGTCGGAGAAGCACAGAAGACGGCGGAGAGCAGAAAAAGAGAACTCCTATTGCAGGCCAAAGAAGAGATCACCAAGGCGAAGGTCGAGTTGGATCGCGATGTTCGTGAAAGGAAATCGGAGCTTGCGAAGGAAAGACACAGAATTGAACAAAAAGAAGAGACTCTGGACAGGAAACTGGACACCATCGAGCAGAAAGAAGCGGCGCTTGACATGCGCGTCAGCGATGTAATGTTGATGGAAGAGAAGGCCCGTGATCTGGAAAGAAAGAAAGTTCTGGAGCTTGAAAGAATTTCGGAATTGACTGTAGACGATGCGAGAACCCTGGTTCTGGATCAAGCCAGACAGGAATTCAGCCATGATATGGCAGCATTGCTTAAGCAGATGGAAGAAAAGACCAGAGAGGAAGCGGATCGTAAAGCCAAGGACATTATCGTCAGCTCGATCCAAAGATATGCTTCAGACTATGTGTCTGAAGTAACCGTTTCCGTTGTGACCCTCCCGAACGATGAAATGAAAGGCCGGATCATCGGTCGCGAAGGAAGAAACATTCGCGCGATCGAGACCATTACCGGAGTTGATCTTATTATCGATGACACGCCGGAAGCCGTCATTCTATCGAGCTTTGACCCTGTTCGCAGGGAAATCGCACGCATCACCATCGAGAAGTTGATTGCCGACGGAAGAATCCATCCGGCAAGAATCGAAGAGATGGCTCAGAAGGCGAAGAAGGAAGTCGCTCAAACCATCAAACAAGAGGGAGAACGCGCTGCGTTCGACACAGGTATCATCGGATTGCATCCGGAGATCATCAAGTATCTCGGAAAACTTCGTTACCGTACCAGTTACGGTCAGAATGTCCTTCAGCACTCCATCGAGGTTTGCTGGATCACCGGGATGATGGCATCGGAGTTGGGACTGGATGTTACGCTTGCCAAGCGTTGCGGCCTGCTTCACGATATCGGCAAGGCTGCCGATTTTGAAATGGAAGGGTCACACATTGAGTTGGGCGGTGACATCGCCAGAAGGTACAAGGAATCCGACGAAGTGATCAATGCGATCGTTTCGCATCATGGTGACGTTGAACCGGAAACCCCGATCGCTGTTTTGGTCGCGGCCGCCGATGCGGTGTCTGCCGCAAGACCCGGCGCGAGAAGGGAAAACCTGGAGACATACATCAAGAGAATTCAGAAGCTCGAAGAGATCGCATCCAGTTTTGAAGGCGTGGAGAAATCCTATGCTATTCAAGCCGGCAGAGAGATTCGAGTCATGGTCAAGCCTGAGTTGGTCAGCGATCCCGAGATGATTTT
>CAYPAL010000203.1:0-1544 GCA_964408695.1 uncultured Oscillospiraceae bacterium
TCGGACACCGCGTTTGAAGATATCTACGCGACCAATATGGGGATGGAGAACGCCGGAGACCTCATTTGGATGAACCCCGCTACCGAGATCGTCGCGATCGACGGGACCGAGGACGGCGCGACGACGTACCGGATCGTTTTCGAGTATCCGGTGACGACGGCATGCAACATCGCGTTTCAGGGTCGATCGACCCTTTACGACAATCGCCTCGTATCCGCCCTGATCTCTCCGGACGGGCGGTCGCTCTATACCAGTTTTAAATACCGTACCGGCACGCCGGGCGACGCGGCTACGCCGGAATCCGTCGCCGTTTACGAGCGCTACGCGCAGAGCGAGACTTTCGTCCTGGCGGTCGCCTCCTACATCCCGACCCGGACTTTCGAGCCCGACCCGGGCACCGGTGCGCCCGTCGCCCAGCCGGTTCTTTTAGAGAAGGCCGAGCTTTTGAACCAATTCTCGAAAACGATGCGCCTTACGTTCTCCGCGCCGGTCCAAATCGGTACGGACATCCGCTTGAGCGAGACCGCCGCCGGCGGAGCCTGGACGGCTCTTCTTGACACATCCTCCGCGCCGGTCTACGAAAACCCGGTCAACGTCGGCGAAGCGCAATACGCGACCTCGGTCATCGTGCGCTTCGGTGAAGTTGTTTACCCGGATCCTTCCGCAACGACGTCTTCGGACATGGTCCCGGATAACGGCTTCGTGGTCATCGGGTCCGCAAGCGCGGTCGATCCGTACGGCAACACGCTTCAGGCGAACCAAGAAGACGGAACCGTCGCCCGTCCGTACACTTCGGACGTTTATGCGAAAATCACCAAAGCGGAAGCCATCGACTCGATGACCGCGCGCATTACCTTCAGCGAACCGGTTATTTTCCAAACCTCTGCCCCTCAAGAGTTTATCCGCATCGTCCAAAGCGTTCAGTCGACGGTCCCGCAGGTCGAGTGCCTGTCGGTCCTTCCGGTCGACGGGACAATGTCCGGCGGCGCGACGACCTATGACGTGACGTTCGCAAAACCGGTCGTCATGCCGGTCAGCATCCGCCTCATTGAGAGCAAGACCGGCTTGACCGACGATTTGGACGCCTACGCCATCGGCGGACTGGTCTGCGCGGTGTCCGGCAAATACGTCGCCGCGACGAATTCTTCCGACGGTACGGACGAGGCCAACATCGCCTTCAGTGATTACTATAAGGCCGCCCAAGGCAACGGGAACAACGGCAACGGAAATTCGGGGAATAACGGGAACGGGAATGGCAATTCCGGGAATAATGGGAATGGAAACTCGGGGAACAATGGTAACGGTAATGGGAATGGCAACGGGAACGGGAACGGGAACGGCAATCAGCCGACACCAACTCCCACGGCAACGCCGACACCGACCGTAAGTCCGACCCCTACAGCTACGCCGAGCCCGACTGCGACGCCGACTCCGGAACCGACGGCAACGCCGACACCGGAGCCTACCGCTACGCCGACCCCGGAGCCTACTGCTACGCCGACTCCTGAACCCACAGCGACACCTACTCCGGAACCGACGGCAAC
>CAYPAL010000204.1:0-1522 GCA_964408695.1 uncultured Oscillospiraceae bacterium
GCGGACGACATCGTCGGCGTCGCGGCGATTACCGCCGTACAGGCGATGGACTGAGATCATTTTGTCGAAACAGAAATGACGGCCGGGCGGCCGGACAAAAAACACGCCGAGGCGTGAGCGGGAGATGTGAAAATGAAAGTTTTGGTGATCAATGCGGGAAGCTCTTCCCTGAAGTATCAGTTCTTTGAGTCGAAGACGGGTGAGGTGCTCGCAAAGGGAAGCGCGGAGCGGATCGGCTTGGACGATTCTTCCGTTATTCACGCTCGAAACGGCGAGGATAAAGTCACCTTGGACCTGGATCTTCCGGATCACAAGGAGGCGATGGAGCAGGTGCTGGCGATGCTGACCAGTTCGAAGTACGGCGTGATCCATTCCATGATGGAAATCGACGCGGTCGGGCACCGGGTCGTTCACGGAGGCGAGAAGTTTTCCGGCTCGGCGCTGATCACCCCCTCGGTCAAGGCCGCGATCCGCGTCTGTATCCCGCTGGCTCCGCTTCATAATCCGCCGAACCTGACGGGTATTGAAGCGTGCGAGGCGGCGATGCCGGGAGTCCCGCAGGTCGCTGTTTTCGATACTGCCTTTCATCAGACGATGAAGCCCAGAGCGTATATTTACGCGCTCCCCTACGAATTCTATGACGAGTACCGCATCCGTCGGTACGGTTTCCACGGCACCTCTCATCGCTATGTCGCGGAACGCGCCGCCGAGATGCTCGGAAGACCGCTTGAAAAACTAAAGATCGTCACCTGCCATTTAGGCAACGGATCGTCGATCGCCGCCGTTCGATACGGAAAGTGCATCGACACCTCCATGGGACTGACCCCTCTGGCCGGTATTTGTATGGGCACGCGTTGCGGCGATATCGACCCGGCGATCGTCACCTTCCTGATGGAAAAGGAAGGTCTGGACATGAAGGGTATCAATAATGTGTTGAATAAGAAATCGGGGGTACTCGGCGTATCCGGGGTATCCTCGGATTTTCGCGACCTCGAGGATGCCGCGAAGCACGGAAATGACCGCGCGAGGCTTGCGATGGATATATTCTGCTACCAGTGCCGGAAGTATATCGGCGCTTACGCGGCCGCCATGGGCGGGATCGATGCGGTGGTCTTTACGGCCGGCATCGGTGAGAATAACTGGAATGTTCGACGCGACTGCGTCGCCGAGCTTGAATGCATGGGGCTCCGAATCGATGAAGGGAAGAACGAAGGCCTACGCGGGGTTCAGACGGACCTGTCCGCACCCGGCTCGACGGCCAGCGTCCTGTTGATCCCCACGAACGAGGAACTGGCGATCGCCCGCGAAACGGAGCGGATCGTATCATCCGGGACGACGACTGCGGAGTGATCCCCTATCCGGCCGTTGGTGCGGAGAGAATTACGTCTCGAATAGCTATACTTCGTCGCGGAGTGGTATCCGAACCGCCACGAAGTATAGCTTTTATCGTTCCTTCCGCGGAGAGAAATCACGGACCCGTTCCGGCGGATGTTATGGTATAACCGAGCGCTCCTTTTTCCAA
>CAYPAL010000205.1:0-1519 GCA_964408695.1 uncultured Oscillospiraceae bacterium
TCGATCGGTCCTTCCGCTTCGACCTTCTCGGCGGCTGCCTTAATCAGCATGGCGAGCTTGGTCATCGGGAAGAGCAGGCCGTAGGCGATTTGTCCGTAGAGGACTTCCTTGCCCGGGATCTTGGCGAGAGTCTTGACTTCCTCAATGGAAGCGACTTTCCCCTCAATGATGCCGCCCTTCAGGGTCAGCTTGTCGAACTTGTCCGCGTACTGCTTCAGGATCTTGGCCGGAACGATCACGTCTTCGGTCGAATAAGCGATCGCGGTCGGCCCCTTCAGGATGTCCTCGACTCCTTCGATGCCCAACTCCTTGAAAACCAATGTAGCCGTCGTATTCTTAATGACCTTGTACGACACATTGTTCTTCCGGAGATCGGCGCGCATCTCGGTGTCGGTGGATACCTTGAGGCCGCGAGCGTCCGCGAAAACGAACGACTTCGCATTCCGATAGTCCGAAACGAGCTCGGCAACCATCTTCTTCTTTGCGTCAAGAATCTTTTGACTTGGCATTCGTGTGCACCTCCTTGTCCAGATATAAATACCCCTCGCGCTATGGACACGAGGGGCAACATTCATTCACTCTTCTGAGCTTCTGAAGGACCCACCTCGGCGGGACGAACGAATCGTTTACGGCCCGAAGGCCTCCCGCTGTCTTTGGCGTGGCTATTTATTGAATTGTAGCGTCTTTTCGAAACGAGTGTCTTGTAACCTCTTGTTCCGGCGGGACGAGCGCCTTGGGGATCATCGGGGGGTGCGGGCCGAGTGTTCGCTTGGAACCGGTCCGTATTCACCCCGGGCTTCTGTCTAGAGCTTCGCGGCGTTCACCCGGATTCCGGGGCCCATCGTTGAAGCGAGGGAAACGTTCTTCAGATACTGACCCTTGGACGCGGCGGGCTTCGCCTTGATGATAGCGTCCATGATCGTCTTTAAGTTCTCTTCGAGCTTCTCCTGTCCGAAGGAAATCTTTCCGATCGGGCAGTGAATGATGTTGGTCTTGTCCAGACGATACTCGATCTTACCGGCCTTGATGTCCGCGATCGCTTTGGCGACGTCCATCGTGACCGTGCCGGACTTCGGGTTCGGCATCAGGCCCTTCGGACCCAAAAGCTTACCGAGACGACCCAAAAGTCCCATCATGTCAGGAGTCGCTACGATGATATCGTAGCCAAACCAGTTCTCCTTGGTGATCTTTTCGACCATATCTTCGGCGCCGACAAAATCCGCGCCGGCTTCCTTGGCTTCGTCGGCCTTAACGCCCTTCGCGATGACCAAAACGGTCTTCGAACGGCCGGTGCCGTGGGGTAGAACGACTGCGCCGCGGACCTGCTGGTCTGCGTGACGCGAGTCCACTCCGAGTCGAACATGCAGTTCGACCATTTCGTCAAACTTCGCTTTCGCCGTTTCCTGAACCAAACGGATCGCCTCCGAAGGATCATAGGAGACGGACCGATCGATGAGTTTAACGGCCTCCAGATATCTCTTGCCTCTTTTCATTACTCCACTCTCCTTGAAGACTTAGT
>CAYPAL010000206.1:0-1504 GCA_964408695.1 uncultured Oscillospiraceae bacterium
TATTCTCGTCAACAAGACGAAGCCCGGATACGAGATCCGAGTGGTCGGAGAAAGCGAACCGACCGCAAACTACGCCGGTATGAATGTAAAAAAAATCATGCTCGGCGGCGTTCTCTTGTCCGGCGGTATCGTCGGTCTTGCCGGAGCGGCGAAGCTTGCCGGAGAGACCTTTACTTTAACCGAAAGTCTGGCGGGCGGCGCGGGCTTTACGGCGATCGTGATCGCCTGGCTGGCGAATTTGTCCGCTCCGATCATTCTGGTTGTTTCTTTTCTTTTCGCGGCACTCGAGCAGGGGGCTCAAACCATACAACTGAGATTGGGTGTTCCCGCCGCGGTCGCGGAAATCATTAAGGGATTGATGCTGATGTCCTTTTTGGGGTCCGAATTTTTTCTCCGGTATCGACTGATTTACGATCGAAGAAAACCGATGAAGCATCCGATTATTGCAGAAGACAACAAAGAGTGCTCCGGAGATTCTCCGGCGACTCTCCGGTCCGACGGGAAGGAGGGGGAGACATGATCGCGATACTGACCCGTCCCGAATTCATAGCGTCCGCGATCTCCTTTTCGGTCATCCTTTTGTTGGGAACATTGGGCGAGCTGTTGACCGAACGGGCGGGGCACTTAAATCTCGGCGTCGAGGGAATGATGCTTTTGGGCGGCTCTTTCGGATACTATGCCGCCATTCAAACAAACTCGCTTCTCATCACTTTTTTGGCGGCTTGCTTCGGATCGGGCCTCGGTGCTTTGATGTACGGTTTTTTGACCGTGACTCTCCGCGTTAACCAAAATGTAACGGGCTTGGCATTGACGATGTTCGGAGCCGGATTGGCCAATTCCGTCGGCAGTAAGGTCGCCGGAACGACGACACCGGAAGCGATCCGCGCATATTTCCTCTATCATCCGTTCCATATCGATGATCCTTCAAGCGATTTTCTGAAGTATATCAATCGAGCCTTCCTGTCTCATGATCTGTTCGTATATTCCGCTATTTTGCTCGCGGGGATCATGGCCGTGTTTCTTTTTAAATCACGCGAAGGACTTGCTCTGCGGCTGACCGGTGAAAACACCGCGGCGGCGGATGCGTCCGGGATCAAGGTGACTCGGATCAAGTATATGTATATCGTTCTGGGAGGAATGCTCTGCGGGCTCGGCGGATTGTACCTGCCTTTGGTTCAGCAGGGCTCCTGGACCGACAGCATGACCGCGGGACAGGGGTGGCTCGTAGTTGCTCTTGTTATTTTTGTTCGATGGCATCCGATCAAGGCGATTGCAGGATCGTTTGTATTCGGCGCATTGTCGATCCTGGGGTACTATGTTCAACTGAATCCGATCCTTTCGACGATGCCGATATTTAATCAGTACATCATGTCTATGTTTCCTTTTCAGCTTACGATCATCGTGCTTGTGATCGCTTCCGTCCGAAAAGGTGCTTGGAGCGGCCCCGCAGAAATCGGCCACTCCTATTTTCGAGAAGATCGATAAGCCTTATCGCTTATATGTT
>CAYPAL010000207.1:0-1488 GCA_964408695.1 uncultured Oscillospiraceae bacterium
CGTTCCACGACCTAGGGTAAGAATATCACGTCATTTGATATTTTACAATAGGGCGCTCAAAAATAATAAACCATCTCTAAGCCGTGCAGGAAGGCGTTTTCGATCGTCCGAATAAGTCCGAACGGTCGTGCGGGAATTGCTATCCTCTTTGACGGTATAAAAAACGGCCCCGGGAAACCGGGGCCGTTAAAATCGATAGCGAAGGAATCAATCAAACATTGAATGCTTTGCGTCCCGGGTATACCGCGGCGGCTCCGAGTTCTTCTTCGATACGAAGGAGCTGGTTGTATTTAGCGACGCGGTCGGTTCTCGACGGAGCACCGGTCTTGATCTGTCCGGCGTTGGTCGCGACGGCCAGATCCGCGAGCGTCGTGTCTTCGGTCTCACCGGAACGGTGAGAAACAACGGCGGTCCAGGAGGCCTTGTGTGTCATCTCGATCGCTTCAAGGGTCTCGGAAAGGGATCCGATCTGATTGAGCTTAATGAGGACGGAATTGCAAACATCCTTCTCGATACCGGTCTTGATGCGCTCGGTGTTTGTGACAAACAAATCGTCGCCGACGAGCTGGATCTTGTCGCCGAGAGCCGCGCGAAGCTTGACCCAGCCTTCCCAGTCATCTTCACTCATCCCGTCTTCGAGGGAGATGATCGGGTAGCGGTCACAGAAATCTTTCCAGAAGGTGACCATTTCGTCGACGGTCAGGAAATTTCCGGCTTTCCAGAACAGGTACTGACCTTCCTTGCCGGCCTTCTTGGCTTCCTCGTACATTTCGGTAGCCGCGGCATCGATCGCGATGAAGAAATCCTTGCCGGGCACATAACCTGCAGCCTCGATCGCCTTCACGATATAAGCGAGCGCGTCCTCGTCGCCCTTGAAGTTCGGAGCGAAGCCGCCCTCGTCACCGACGGCGGTGACATAGCCGTCATTTTTAAGGAGCTTCTTCAAAGTATGGAAAACCGTCGAACACTTCTCAAGCGCGTCCGCAAAGGAGGTTGCGCCGGTCGGGACGATCATGAATTCCTGAATGTTCAGACTGCTGTCGGCATGCTTTCCGCCGTTTAAGATGTTCATCATCGGAACGGGAAGCGTAAAGGCATTCGCGCCGCCGATATAGCGGTAAAGAGATAGGCCCATCGAGGAAGCGACGGCCTTGGCGACGGCCATGGATACGCCGAGGATCGCGTTCGCGCCGAAATTAGCCTTGTTCGGGGTTCCGTCCGCTTCGATCATCGCGCGGTCGATCGCCTTCTGGTCGATGGCGTTCATCCCCATCAGGAGATCCGCGATCGGTCCGTTGATGTTGGCAACGGCATTGCGAACGCCTTTTCCGAGGTAACGGCTCTTGTCGCCGTCACGAAGTTCAACGGCTTCAAATGCACCGGTGGAAGCACCGGAAGGAACGGCCGCTCTTCCGAACGAACCGTCTGATAAACAAACATCCGCCTCAACGGTTGGGTTGCCGCGGGAATCGAGGATCTCACGGCCGA
>CAYPAL010000208.1:0-1474 GCA_964408695.1 uncultured Oscillospiraceae bacterium
TGTTGATACAATAGGAAACCGGAAATGCCCGGGTTCAAGGAGATTCTCGGATGATAAGAAAAGAAATGATCGCGCCTTGCGGACTGGATTGCGCGATCTGCAGAAGGGCGCTTCAAGAAGATAATCTCTGCATGGGATGCCACGGGCCGGAGGAAGCGATGTCCGATTTTTGCCTCAATCGTTGTTTAATTCGCGGATGTGAGAGGCTTCGAGCGCTCGAAAGCGATTTTTGCGATGTGTGTCCTTCTTATCCTTGCGAGGATGTGCTCGAAAAGGAGACACGGTATACCTCGGCGTATCCGCTTTTCGAGTCGCCGATGGGAAATCTGGCGTATATCCGACGGCATGGTATGGAGGCGTTTCTCCGAAAAGAGCGAGCCGAATGGACTTGCGGCGATTGCGGCGAGGTCATTTGCGTGCATACGGGCATCTGCAGCGGTTGCGGCAAAGCTTACGGAGACCGGTCGAAGGTCAACGGTTGATGTCTTGTGAAATCATAAAGACGCCGGAGCGCACCGATCCGGTCAATACCTTACGTCGCGCTATCCCAAGAGAAACCCGATATTGGACTGGATCGCGCTTGCGATCCGGGGCTTATTCATCGTATAGATGTGGATCCCCCCGACTCCGTTACTGACCAGATCCAGGATCTGCTCGGAAGCGTGCAGGATGCCCGCCTGTGAAAGCGAGTCGGGGTCGTCCCCCCAACGAGAGAGAAGCGTCCTCATCCGGGGCGTGACCGATGTGCCGGAAATCGCGATCATGCGATCCAGCGACTTCACCGAGGTGACCGGCATCACGCCGACGATGATCGGAACGTTGATGCCCGCCCCCCGTACCCGGTCGACGAAGTCATAGAATTTCTGATTGTCGAAAAAGAATTGCGTCACAAGAAAATCGACGCCGCGATCCACCTTCTCGCGAATGTAATGAATCTCCTCCTCGGGTCCGACACGGTCCGGGTGTCCCTCCGGATGGCAGGCCGCACCGATGCAAAAATCACCGAAGGCGCGGATGTCGCTTACAAGCTCATAAGCATATCGGTAATCGTGCGGAACCGGCGCGCCGGAATCGGGCTTAGGCTGGTCGCCGCGCAAGGCCAGAACATTATGGATCCCGTTCTCTTTTAGCTCGCCGAGGATGGTCTGAATATCCTGCTTGCTCGACGACAGGCATGTCAAATGCGCGAGTGCCGTCGTATGATGGAGCTTCTCGATATCCGTCGCGATGCGAACGGTGTTCTTCGATGTGCCGCCGCCGGCCCCGTAGGTGACCGACATATAGTCCGGCGCCAGAAATGAAAGCGCCGAAACGGCCTCGGCGACCGACTCGTACCGGTCGTCCGTCTTCGGCGGAAACACCTCGAATGACAAGGTAACCGGCTTGCTGTGGATAATGTCGATGATTTTCATGGTGCGCTCCGTTATTGATAGTACGAATATTCTATCATAATAAAAAAAAAGGGGCATCCTTT
>CAYPAL010000209.1:0-1473 GCA_964408695.1 uncultured Oscillospiraceae bacterium
AAGATCGTTCTCCGACCGTCCGGCTGAGTGTTCGGGTCGGGCTCATAGACGTTGATTCGCATTCGAGTACGGCAATAGGGGCAGGTATAATAGCCTGACTTATGGACCTCTTCAAGATTGCCGCCGCATTGAGGGCATTGAAACACTTCGATGGTCATCGTCTCCGCCTCCTGGGGGGTGAGTTACGAGATGTCCGATTTGATTCTGTCTCCATTTTATCTGTTATTGTGGGATTTGCACAGAGATCATGCGATGATTTACCTACATTGCGAATTGCGGTATGATGGAAACGATTTCGGCGGGGTTTTCCTGATGTAATCAAGACGTCCGAATGAGCTTGGAGGGAATGAAGATGAGAGATATCACCGCAAGGAGAATCGACTTGTTCATCGGGAATTATCGCGGTATAAAGGGAAAATTCTTCTGGCAACCCACCATTCTCAAGCGCCTTATAGCGATGATTTATGCGGTGAATGACCGGACGATGAATGATGCGGCAATTAGGGAAAGCATGCACATGGTGAAGAAATACACGTCGCCGTTTTCTTATTTTCGAGGATATATGATCCTTGCCGTCTCGGCGATGCTTTCTTTGGAAAAGGATCAAAAGAATATACTTGATAAAGCACTCAAGGTGTATGAAATGATGAAGGCGGAAAAGTTTTGGGCTTCTCCGTTTCTGGTTATCGCTGCCTGTCAAATTGCGATCGAATCCGGCGAAGAAGATCTTGCCGCGATTGTTACGCGTGCGAGGGCTTTCTATAAAGGGATGCGATCGCGACACTTTCTCATCACGGGATCGCGCGATTATATTTCCGTTGCACTGCTCGCTATATCCGGAATCGATGTTCAATCGGGACTACTGCGGATGGAGGAAATGCACAAGGCAATCAAACCGAAGGTGCGCTACTCGCTCGGATCACAGGCGATTGCGCAGGTGTTGTTGATGGGAAATGGAAATGAGGGTAACACGGAGCGCGTCCTGTCGTTGCGCGATGCCTTTCGTCAACGAAAATTACGACTCGACCGGGATTATGCCTACCCTATGCTGGGTCTTATAGCACTGCTGGGCGCTGATGCCGACACGCTAGCCGATGAAGTCATCGAAGCGTTCAAATACATGCGGAAGCAAAAAGGCTTTGGAGCATGGTCGGTGAACAAGCTGGAGTTGATATTGTTCGCGTCTGCCTTCGTCGCAATGTCACATGCAACGGTTGAAGGCGGGAATGCTGTGATTTCCGCGGTCTCCAACGGCGTTACCGCAATGGTCATCAATCAATTTATAGCACTAATTATCATGATGACGACGACTGCGGTCACGTCTTCCACAGCGGCCGCTTCGGCGGCAAGCGCTGGATCATGACGTTTCTTGTCTGTTCACATTAGCAAAAGTTCCATAAAGAAAATGAAAATTAGGTCCCGCCTGATCCTGAATTGGCCCGTGTCGCGCCATCACTCGCTCAGAAACTCAGT
>CAYPAL010000210.1:0-1435 GCA_964408695.1 uncultured Oscillospiraceae bacterium
TCGAGAGGATGAAGCTGATCGCTAAAGCGATGGCCGGAGCCAAGATGTTCTTCGGTGGTCGGATCGCATTGACTGTCATCACTTCGGACATGCTCAAGGACACCAATACGACGGATTACGCCACGGAAGGTTTGGTTTCCAGCCTTAGGGACATTGAGGGCGTTATTGTGTCGTTTGTGGTTCGCGAGTCGGACGAGGGAGAGGTTCGGGTGAATATTCGGAGCCGTGAGCCTTTCGATTCCGCTTCGTTTGCCGAGTCCTTCGGCGGAGGCGGACATCACCGTGCAGCGGGTTTTTCGATGTACGGTTTGACTGCCAATGAGGTATGCAAAATGATAATCGACAGAGCCGCGGCTTTTTTCCCCGAAAAATGATGAATGATCAAGCCCGTTCGATTTCCGGTGTAATCATTGCGGACAAACCTGAGGGAATGTCCTCTTTTCGCGTGGTATCCTTGGTGCGCAAAATGGCCGGGGTCAAAAAAGTCGGGCACAGCGGCACACTTGATCCGTTTGCGACGGGCGTTCTGCCGATTTGTGTCGGGAGATCCACTCGTCTGATTCGATATTTGGGTAATGACGACAAGGAGTATCGCTGTACGATTCGGTTCGGAACATATTCGGAAACACAGGACTCCGAAGGCACCCTGTACGGTGGCAGACGGCCGGGCGAAGACGAACTGGAATCGATGAGGCGGGATGATTACACCTTCTTGCGCGGACTGTTCGATGAACTGCCCGGGCCGTTGGTACAGACGCCCCCGGCCTTTTCGGCAGTCAAGGTGAACGGTCGAAAAGCATACGAGTACGCGCGCAAGGGCATTCCCGTCGAACTGAAGCCGAGAACGGTCCGGATATTTGAATGCAAGGTGTTGAACATCTCTTCCGAGCCGGAGCTGGAGGTGGACTTCTTGATTTCCTGTTCCAAGGGAACATATATCCGGGCGATTTGCGAGGAATTAGGTAAAAAGTCGGGGTTCGGGGCATACGCGATCAAATTGTGCAGGACCCGTTGCGGAGCATTTGGACTTGAAGACGCGTATTCACTCGAAGAGATGGAAAGAGCTTTTCTTGCCGGGAAATTCGATTCGCTGTTCATACCCGAGGATATTTGCGTTCGTCATTTACACGAGATCAAACTGACAGAAGCAGAAGCGGAGCATATCCGAAACGGCCGGCTGTTGCCGCTTTCCGGCTTTTCTGATCGATTGGAAGGATTCAACCCGATAATGACGGAGGATACAAGCGTCGAGTCGCTTTCTGAGTGCGATGCCGCTCCGCGATTCCGCGCGGTGCTCGAAAATCGATTGATCGCGATTGTATATCCGTTAAAAGTCGACGATAATGATATATTGAAAATTGAAAGGATGTTGGACGAGCGTTGAAAACGTGGGCTTTTCGAGAAGAATATCATGGCGGACTCTTGATCCCCGATG
>CAYPAL010000211.1:0-1427 GCA_964408695.1 uncultured Oscillospiraceae bacterium
TACGTCGTCCGATATCCGTAGAACGAGGTAGCCGGTTTCCGGGCAACCTCGATTTTCTGAAGAACAACCCCTGCATCAAGGGGAATGAACCGAACCGTGTGAGGCCCCTTATCCAGATCGACGGTCACTTCGGATCGACGCGAGTTATCCAACACGTATCGGCACCAATTGGGGTCATCCGGGTTACCGGCCGCAAATCCCTTCGGCAGAGTATCAATAACGATCGGTGCTTTTCCGTCGATCGAAAACCCAATCCGCAAGCCTTCTCCCTTTCTTGGATTATTCGTCGGCGCGATGTAGGCCGTAACTACATATCGGCCGGGATGGATGATGAAAATATCATATTCCAAACTTGGCGCTCGCTCCGTTGTCTCGAAAAACATATCGCCCGGTAACAACTTCATCGAAACCCCCGATTTCCCGTAGTTTTCGATCCGGACCCACTCCGATCCCTCGGGCTCCGACTTGCGCACGAAAGCGTCGCAAGGCATGCTGACGACACCGGCCGTCTCGGGAAAAGCCCCGGGAGCGACCTCTGACAGATCATATTTTTCTGCCGCAACAGACAACTCAACGGATCCTCCCTCCAATCCGATCGTCACCACACCGTTTCCCCGATCATGGATTGCCTGCCAGAGGACGCCGACCTCGATCTCCGTGAGCTCGGGGGCGATTTTGCGCTCCGAAAGAACGATCCAGTCCTCCGATGCCCGAAGCTTCGCGCATACCGGATCCGTACCGGTAGAAAGAAGAAGGATTCGACGCTTCGACTCCCCGACACTCGAGATCACGGGAAGCTCAAGCTCGCCCTCCGAAGCGCACCTTCCGCTCTCGAAAAGGCACGCGATCGTTTGTCCGTTCTCCGGAAGCAATAATTCCTCCGGGCTCGGATACTCGGAGCCCTCGTCATTCCAGTTCCGAAAAGATACGTGTTTGGAAGACATCATATGCCGCCATTTCCCGCCCGACATTTCCTCGTTATACCTGCGTGTCAAATCCCGGTCTTCGGCGATGCAGGCGAGAATCTTTTCGCGAAGGACATTGGCATAACTGACCTTCATCTTATAAAAACGCTCGTGCATCCCGGTAAAGATCATCATCTTCCGAAGATTCGCGGAGGCGAGCGCCGGAAATTCGGCAAGTCCGAAGAACGTATCTTTTCGTTCCGGCGGGATCTCCTTAGATACGCGCTTGACCTTATCGATCAAGTCTTCCGCGCGCGTTAATTCCGAGCGGGCTTCATTGTTGCCCGAGAAATGAAAGGTGTCCTTATGGACTGCTTCCGGGCGACGATCCCCGTTCATGCGCGTGTATTCATTCAGGACCTCCGCGATCGTATTCAGCGCTTTCGGATCGACAACTCCTCCGAATAGCTCGTCGACCCACTTTTCGAGGAACTCCCCGGTTCGATTCGGTTCCTTCCGGTA
>CAYPAL010000212.1:0-1425 GCA_964408695.1 uncultured Oscillospiraceae bacterium
GCAACGTGCTGTATCGCAGTATCGCCGTCGCCGGATTCGAAGAGGGAAGAAGCGCCACCGCGTAACGGTGCAGAAGGACTCCGAGCAGAAATCCGACGATCAGGGCGGCAATGATATATTTTCTCCTGCGTTTCCGGTTATTCCGCCGCTCACGCAAAACAACGCCGACAATGGTGTCGTTGACTTGTTCCGGGTCCATCGGCGCTTCGGATTTTTCACCGAGAAGCAGTTCGTTCACCCCGATCCCTAACTCCCCGGTCAACTCTTTCCAGACTGAAGGGTCCGGGAGTCCCTTGCCGTCCTCCCACTGACCGACGACCTTCACGGGTATCTTGATCCGATCTGCCAGTTCCGCCCGCGAAAGATTCTTTTCCTGACGAATCACGGCGATCAATTCGCCGGTCTTTATTGCATCCATCACTCGATCCTCCGATTCTCTAAAAAAAGAAGTACATCCATATTAGCACGGGTGTGCACTTCTTTTTATTACTGAACGCTAACAGTTGAGGATCAACAATCGAAAAGCATCACGTTCCGAATATCCCTTTCTTCTTGAGAATACCCATAACTACCGCTGTGGAAAGCCCTAAACCGAGGAGAACGAACGCAAGAATGTCCGGAGAAGAGGTCTCACCGGTGCGCGGTACTCCGCCGGAGGCCGGTGTCGGAGTGGGAGTCGCCGTGGGCGTAGCCGTCAGTGCCGCGTCATAAAGCGCCGTTACGGTGAGATTCGAAGTGATGTTTGCAAAGGCAACACTCCAGCCGGTAAACGTATAACCGCTTCTGACCGGGGCGGCGGGCGCCGTCGCAGCCTGCCCGGAGACAACGGACTGCGTTCCCAGAACCGTGCCGTCCCAATCCGCAAAGGTAACCGTATATAACGGAGTCCACTGGGCGTAGAGCGTCACTCCGGCAACGATGCCGAATGTGTCCGCGGGATCGTAAGGGGTCCCGGAGCCGTCCGCCGCGGTATTCCAGGAATCGAAAACATAACCGGTCCTCGTGAATGCGTTACCGAGCACGGTGACGGTCTCGCTCTTCAGGTAGAAATTCAGGTCGTCCGTGAGGGTGCCGGTGCCTCCGTTACCGTCATAGAGGACATTGTAAGCGGGAAAAATGTGTACGTTTTTGGCCGCTTGGGTCCAATCGGTCGCGGTCGTGATATCCGCAAGGTGAGTGACGGTCTGGCACTTTATGAGCTGAATACCGGCGTCAACGATGCGTCCTCCGTCCGGTCCGAGAATGACCGCTTCCGAAAGACGGATCACGGCGTGAATCCCGGGATCGGATTCCGTCAGCCAATCGCCCGCGTAGATCGCCGCCCTTCCCCACTCATAGATGCAAGATGCGCGCACCTCGCTGTTTTCGATAATAATGTCGCCGTTTTCGACCGGGCCTATTGTCTCTCCGGGGTCCTGAGGATCA
>CAYPAL010000213.1:0-1408 GCA_964408695.1 uncultured Oscillospiraceae bacterium
TTCATTTTCATCCTCGGTTACGTGGAATTGCCGTTTGAAGAGAAATGGGAAGCATTGCACGTGATCAACAAAAAGCCGGCGGCGGAGATGATCGGGAAGTTCTCCGACGACGCTTCCGTCGACATGGCTTTTGCCACACTCGGAGCGTATTGGGCACGCCTTTTGAACCTCTACAAGGTCGAGATCGACGACGAAAAGACCGCGCGCATGGTCAATATCTGGAATCCTTATCAGTGTATGGTCACGTTCAATATGAGCCGTTCGGCCTCGTACTTCGAGTCCGGCGTCGGCCGGGGGCTCGGATTCAGAGACTCCTCTCAGGACCTTCTGGGTTTTGTGCATCAGATCCCGGAGCGCGCGAGAGAGCGAATCCTCGACATCGCGGCGACGCAGTTTCGGGACGGCGGCTGTTATCACCAGTATCAGCCCCTTACGAAAAAGGGAAACCACGATCTCGGCGGCGGCTTCAACGACGACCCGCTGTGGCTGATTGCCGGAACGGCGGCGTACCTCAAAGAGACCGGTGATTTCCCGATCCTCGAGGAGCAGACACCGTATGACTGTAACCCCGAAGACACCGGGACGCTCCTCGAGCACCTGAACGCTTCTTTCTATCATGTTGTGAATAATAGAGGACCGCACGGATTACCGCTGATCGGCCGCGCAGACTGGAACGACTGTCTCAATTTAAACTGCCATTCGACCGAGCCCGGACAATCTTTCCAGACCTACGGGACCGCAGACGGACGTGTCGCGGAATCGGTCCTGATCGCCGGAATGTTCGTCGCGATCGGTCCGGAACTGGTGGAGCTTTTCAAGCGAAAAGGAATGGATGCCGAAGCGCAAAAAGCGCAAGAGGAGCTCGAGAAGATGCGACAGACCGTCCTCGAGCACGGTTATGACGGGGATTGGTTCCTGCGCGCGTACGACGCCTTCGGCGAGAAAGTCGGATCCAAGGAGTGTGATGAGGGACAAATCTTTATCGAGTCACAGGGTTATTGCGTCATGGCCGGCATCGGCGTCGAGGACGGAAAAGCGCTCAAGGCCTTGGATTCGGTTCGCGATATCCTTGAGTGCGAGCACGGCATTGTCATTCAACAGCCGGCATATCAGACGTATCACTCCAACCTCGGTGAATGCTCCTCGTATCCGCCCGGATATAAAGAAAACGCCGGTATTTTCTGTCACAACAACCCATGGATCATGATCGCGGAGACCGTCCTCGGCAGAGGCGATCGGGCATTTGAACTGTACAAGAAGATCTGCCCCGCGTTCCGCGAGGAGATCAGTGATCTTCACCGGATGGAGCCTTATGTTTATTCGCAGATGATCGCGGGTAAGGACGCCGGGCGTATGGGCGAGGCGAAGAACTCCTGGCTGACCGGAACGGCCGCCTGGAACTTCGTAG
>CAYPAL010000214.1:0-1402 GCA_964408695.1 uncultured Oscillospiraceae bacterium
TTGGGGTGACGATCAAAAATACAGTGGTCATCATGGATGCTATAAGAACAAACAGCAAAGCCGCCCGATGAGGTCGCAGAACCTCGAGAAGACGACGCATGGTTCCCTTGAAATCGCGCGGCTTCTCTGCGGGCATCATCGCGCCCATGCCGGGATGACCGCCTCCCGGGCCTCGCCCTCCGCGAGGGAGACCGGGAGTCGCCGGGGACTTCATGGAAGCCGAGGCGTCGCGGGGCGCCTGCGGATCGCGGGGAAGCGGTTCTTTGATCGGCTTATCGTTTGGCTTCATTTTTTCCTCTGCTTATGTCTGCTTCGTTGCGCGAATATTTCGACGGAATGAAATTACGAGACTTCCTCTTGAGAAACTTGGGAAAGCACGATCTCCTTATAGACCGCGCAGGACTCCATCAGTTCTTTATGACTGCCGATACCCTCGATCCGACCATTCTCCAAAACGATGATGCGATCTGCGTGAAGGACGGTGCTCACCCGCTGAGCGACGATCAGGACCGCGCTGTCGGAGGTCTTTTCGAGAAGCGCTTTTCGCAAAGCGGCATCGGTTCTGTAATCGAGCGCGGAAAAACTGTCGTCAAAAATGTAGATCGCGGGATTCTTGATCAGCGCACGGGCGATCGACAAGCGCTGACGCTGGCCGCCTGAAACATTTGAACCGCCTTGAGTGATCTCGGTCAGTTCCCGCTCGGGCATTTCCCGAACGAAGTCCTCCGCCTGGGCGACGCGCAAGGCTGCCCATAACTCTTCGTCGGAAGCGCCTTCCTTGCCGTAGCGGAGGTTATCGGCGATACTGCCGCGGAAAAGAAAAGCCTTCTGCGGTACATAGCCGATCAGGTCATAGAGCACTTTCAAAGGGAAGTGTCGGATGTCGGTGTCATTGATCCGAATCGATCCGCTAGACACATCATAAAAACGCGGGATCAAATTGACCAGCGTGGACTTGCCGCAACCGGTGCTTCCGAGGAGCGCCACGGTCTCGCCCGGGCGGACCTCAAAGGAGACGTTTTCGAGGATCGCGTCCTCTGCTCCCGGATATCGAAAGGAAACACCCTCGAATCGGAGGGATGAAAACGGCGGATGAAATTCCGCTTGTTCCGCTTCATCCGGATCGGTAACGGAGGATTCCATTTCCAGGACCGCGCCGATACGCTCCGCCGAAGCCATTGCGCGCGGCAACATGATAAAAAGCATGGAAGCCATCATGACCGCAAAAAGGATGAGCATGATGTATGCAAGAAACGCAGTCAGATTTCCGATCTGCATTTCTCCGGCATCGATCCTTTGCGCGCCGAACCAGTAAATAAAGAGCGCCGCACCGTTCATTATTAGCAAGATCGAAGGCATCAGAAAAACCATCATCCGATGGACGGAAAGCGACGTTCGGGTC
>CAYPAL010000215.1:0-1382 GCA_964408695.1 uncultured Oscillospiraceae bacterium
ATCGTTGGATGAAGGACTATTTGATCATCGGTAAATTGATCGGTGCGCACGGAGTAGCCGGGGAGCTAAAAGTATTCCCGATTACGGATGACGTGCGTCGGTTTTCAAGTATTGCCGACATCATATTGCTCGATGCAAAAGAAAAGCCGCTAAAGAACCTGAAGATCCTGAGTACCCGCCCGGCGGGAAACAATATACTTTGCACCGCCGAGGGAATCAAGGACCGGGAGTCCGCTCAAGCTCTTTTCGGCCATTATGTCGCGGTTCCGAGGGCCGACGCGGTCGTTCTTCCGGAGAACTCGTATTTTATCGCGGATCTGATCGGAAGTCGGGTATTTGACGATGAACTCGGATATCTCGGCGACGTTTCAGATGTTTTGGAACAGTCGGGAGCGGATGTTTTTATCGTTAATCGTGAGAACAAGAAGGACATTCTTATTCCTTTTCTAAAATCGATCGTATACCGGGTTGATATCGAGAACAGAGAAATATTTGTTCGCCTGCCGGATGGCTTATTTGAGATCTATGAGACATAGAGTGATTGGAGAATTGAATTGATTTTCACGGTTTTAACTTTATTTCCCAAACAAATCTCCGACTTTATGGCGACCAGCATTGTCGGACGGGCAACAATGAAGGGTTTGCTGGATATTCGTTGCGTCGACATAAGAGAATATGCCGACAACGATCACGGCAAGGTGGATGATACTCTTTACGGCGGCGGCAAGGGCATGCTTATGGCTTGCGAGCCCGTTTATAGGGCATGGAATGCCGTGACTTCAAAAGAGGAAACTAAACCTCATACCGTTTATCTTTCGCCTAAGGGAAACGTGCTGAATCAGGATAAAGTCATTGAGTTGAGTCAACACGATCACTTGGTCTTGCTCTGCGGTCATTACGAAGGGATCGACCAACGCGTCCTCGATTCCGTAGCGGATGAGGAGATCTCGATCGGCGATTATGTTTTGACCGGCGGAGAAGTCGCGGCATGCGTTGTTATCGACGCGGTTTCGCGAATGATCCCGGGCGTATTACCGGACGCTTCGGCCTATCAGAATGAGTCACATATGCACGGAACGCTCGAATCGCCGCATTATACCAAGCCCGATGAATGGAACGGGGCCGAAGTTCCGGAAGTCCTTCTTAACGGGCATCATGCGGAAATCGAGAAGTGGAGGCGTTTGGAAGGTCTTTACCTGACGTATAAGAACCGTAAGGACCTTTTCGAGAAGTTGGAATTGGCCCCTGATGAGTGGGCGTATATCATTCAACGAGAAGGTCAAAAACCCCGGGAAATGCCCGAAAAATAAAGGGAAAACGCGATTGAACCGGGCGCTTGCGCAGTTTCAATTGCTGTGTTAAAATCCTAAAGGCTATAAGGG
>CAYPAL010000216.1:0-1381 GCA_964408695.1 uncultured Oscillospiraceae bacterium
CAATAATAGTTTTTATGCTCTTTTCCCTAGCTGTTCCACTCATAAAAGTGGAGCCAGCGCAGGCAGCAATAAGTGGCTCCTTTGGTTACACAACAATAGGCGGTACATTAGGCCGAAACTTTGGCAATGCCATGGTAGGTGCAGCATACAACAGCGGCACAGAAGATGTTTATGTTACAGGGATTTCGTGGTATGGAAAAACAACAGACAGTACACCTGTAAAAGCTTTAATTGTAGATGCAACAACCAAAGCTATCCTAGCCACAAGTTCGGTGGCATCTACAAGTACAACAGAACAATGGTACAACCACACTTTCGCAAGCCACGTTGCAGTGTCAGCAAGTACAAACTATTATTTGATGCTTATAACTTCAGGCAACTACATTGACGTGTACTACGACGGATCAGGAACCAGTTTAGATGACACCACAAATAGTTATAGTTCACCCAGTAACCCAACTGACGGCTCGGCTGGAACAAAAAAATATAGTATATACGCCACTTACTACGCTTACGAAGTCGCCTTAACCGCTGACCCAGCTATTTCTGCTTCTGTGACAGTAGATGGAGGCGAACAAGATTTTCCATACTCATTTAACTGCAACAACGCTACACATACTTATCTAGCTGAGCGAACAATAGTTTCAGGGGACACAGTATACTTTTTTGATTACTGGCTAATAAATGGCACAACCATAAACAGTGCTGTTTCGTTGCATCTTGCAGTAAGTGGAGACACAAACATAACCGCAACATACGATTCAACAAGCATAAGCGGCGGCGGAGTATTCTTTTTTTACGGCCCATTAAGTGAGGCAACAGGGTTGCAACTAGATGAAACCGTGACTGTCACAATATACTACAGTGACGCAGCTTCGGACAGTTTTAGTTTCAATGGAACATATATTTTTGAGCCATCAGGCACCACAAGATATGTTTTGTATACTTTCGCAGATAACAGCACACGGGAATATTGGGTTGACCCCTCAGAAACAGTAACGGTGTTTTACATTTTTCATGGCGACACACAAACTTATACACTGTATTTCATGGACTACACAAGTGTATTAGCTACTTACCCGTATATTACAGCGCAGACATATATTAACGGCTCATATTTTTCGGTTGAAAAAAAGAAGGTTGACGCAGAAAACACTTTTACTATGAACTTAATTGAGGGCCAAAGATACCAGTTGTTAATTGGTAACGAGGACTATACTTATGTTTATGGAGATTACACGCCAACTAGCACAACTACTGTTCAGCTTATTTTGAAGGGAACCGATTTCCCGAAAGAAACACTGCTGATGTACCCGTATCTAACTTTGTATGCTAACCGCACATTCACAGGCGCCAGTGACGCACCAATCATAGTTCGATA
>CAYPAL010000217.1:0-1370 GCA_964408695.1 uncultured Oscillospiraceae bacterium
GTCTGCGTAATCCTGTCTGAACTTTCTGGCAGCCGGGACGCTTACTCGTGCCAAAAATTCTACATGCTGTAACAGCATAGCATCGACTCGTTTGGAGAGAATGATCGCATATTTTGCCATCAGGGATTCTTGTCCTCTGCTTGAGCAATGATTTGATCCATTGCGGCAAGGACTTCATCGGAACTGCGGCCGCGATACCCTTTGTTGCGATCGGATTGTGCGTAGAGCAGGTCTGCATAAATCGATTGCTCTGAATTCAAAGACAGACTGAGAGGAACTGCTTTATCCCGAACAATTTGTTTTAAAAACATATTCAGTGCACCATTCATGCTTAAGCCAAGCTGCGATAAGACGGCTTCTGCCTGTGCCTTTAATTCGGAGTCGGTTCTGATGCTCATATTTATACTAGCCATGGGTTTCACCTCAAAACAATTATGATCCTTGCTATGTGCAATGTCAATACAAATGCCTCTAATCTCATGCGCGAATCAATGGGTTGCTCCACCTGTATTTTTAAGCATGTCTGGTTGCAAGTCCGTGAATTATAAAATATAGTGGAAAACAAAATGAGTCTTTGAAACGATGCTTACGAAGCAGTCGGAGAATTGCCCGTGAAAAAGCAACCCATCAGTCAAGAAGTAATCCGCCTGAGAAAAGAAATTCAAAAGACTTTTTTCAGCAAAAACGCATTGATGCTGATCATCACAGTCATCATCATGATCCTGCTGGCTCTTTTTAATCTGGCGGTATCCTATTTGTTGCAGGTGATCATTGACATTATTGCCGAGGGAAACATCAAGGGGCTGATTGAGATCGGTTGGTGGTCCCTGGGGATTTTTGTCTTGTTTGTGATCGTCTTTCTGGTACAGAGAGTTACTTTTTCGAGGTTCATGCGGCGCGCGGTCATGCAATATAAGAACTTTGCCTTCTCGCAGATCATGAAGAAGAGCGTGCAGTACATTTCAGGCGACAATTCGGCCAAGTATATCTCTATGTTGACCAATGATGTTTTATCGATCGAAAAGAATTATGTATCCAAAATATTCGCGTTGATTATGGAAAGCGTCACCTTTGTCGGCGCGATCATCATGATGATCTATTACAGCCCGCTTCTGACGGTCGCGGCGCTTGCCCTTTCGTCCTTGCCGATCGTCGCATCCTTTTTGAGCGGTAATAAGCTCGCACAATCGGAAAAGATCGTCGCCGAGAAAAACGAGGGGTTTGTTGAAGTCATCAAGGAAATGCTGTCCGGTTTTTCCGTCATCAAAAGCTTCAAGGCCGAAAAGGAGATTTCCGGCCTTTTCCGCGAGAAAAACAGCGAGATCGAATCCGCAAAATACGACCGCAGAATGACGGAGGAGCTTATCAAT
>CAYPAL010000218.1:0-1370 GCA_964408695.1 uncultured Oscillospiraceae bacterium
ACCGGCACGCGACGACCTGATACATCAGCCATCCGTTCATCAGGATATCCATCGCACGGTTCGGAGTCTTTATTGTAACGTTTCCGGGGATCTTGCCCCAAAACTGACGGACCCTCGCGAGTTCGTCCGAGGTCTGTTTCGGTTTTCGAAAACGATCGGCGGTCTCTTCGGCTTCCTTCACATCCGACGCGTAACCCATCCCGAAAATAAAGGTTTCCTTCTCCCGCGGCGCTATGCTCGCATCGCAAGCGATGACCCCGCACGGATCAAGTCCGGCTCCGACCTTCGTCGGCATATCCGCGCCAATAAGGCCGGCCGGATAATAGATGCTTCCGTTATTTCCGATGAAAGTATCCCGATCGCCCGTGTATGCCGTGACCCTGTGGTCGGAAAAAAGGTACGCAATGCCTCTCTCTTTTTCAGCGCGGTAGTTATTACGCGCGGTGAAGATCTCCGACTCGCCTCGGTATTCGGTGACGATAAATCGCTCTGTCAGTTCTCGAAAAGCACCCAGAACCCATTCCGCATAAAAAGCCGCGCTGATATCGACTGTCGCCTTCGTTTTGTTTTCGACGCTCAGTTTCATGAGTTTTACAGGGGCCTCCGCGGCTGCAAACACGGTCAGGGACATTTCAAGATCCGCATGCTTCCGGACGAATACGGAATATCCGAAGCCATGGCGAACGTTGAATACTCCGTCGGCACCGGGTATCAGGGCGCATGGTGAGACGACGACGCCGGTTCGGTTATTTCGGACGTAAACGACCTCAGAGGGCAGATCCAAAACCGGATCGTTGCTCCAGACGGTCAGTTTGTTCTCACGACTGTTGCCCTGCCAGGTATAGCCGGAACCGATCTCGGAGATTTGAAAGCCGAATCGGCCGTTCGTGATCACGTTGATCCACGGCGCGGGCGTCTTGGTCTTCCCGTTCAGTCGGATCTCGTATTCGCGCCCGTCCCGGACAAAGCCGCCGATCCCGTTGAAGAATTCGGGAACCGGCTCTCCGAGGTATCCGTTCGATCCGTTACCTCCGGTCGTTTCATGATATCCGGCCGTCAGGCGAATGATCTCTCCTCTCGGCGGTTCCGATTCGGTGAAAGAGACCTTACGGAAGTAAATCCCCGTCTGAGGCGTAAAAATGATCCGCGCGCACGCAAGAAGCAGGGTCTTCTCCTCCAAACTGATTTGACAGGCGCGGATCACATAGATGCCCAAACGGTTCAAGCTGTGCTCAAATACTCGAACCTGAGATGTTTCCTCAAAAATCATCTGCTGGATCGTATCGTCATATCCGCCCTCGGCTTCGTTCATGATGATCAGGTCCGTCCGAACCTTTTGCAGGCGGAGAAACTCGTAGGCCAGTAAAACA
>CAYPAL010000219.1:0-1363 GCA_964408695.1 uncultured Oscillospiraceae bacterium
TCTTGTCCTTCGCGTCCGGGTCGAACTTATAAAGCTCGGTTTCTTCCCAGCGCTTTTGCCATTTCTTGTCTGTTCTAATCGAGTATGCCATAATCTTCGCCTCGCTTGATATGTACTGAATAGCGCGCAGCCCCGGGGAGGGTGCGATCGGGCTTTTACTTCAAAAGATTATAACAGATAGACAGGCGAATCACCAATACGGTATGCTGTTGAAAAACGACTCGAAAACGATCGATCGGAGTCGTTATATATCGAAAAGATGAATGGACTCGATGAAACGGAGAATGACATGATCAAACTGATCGCCTCGGATATGGACGGCACGCTTCTGGATGAAAACGGAAAACTACCCACCGGGTTTCCGGCGCTTCTTCGGGAGAGCAAAGGGTCGCAGCCGAAGAAGCCGGAGCACGGATGGCCGACGGACTTTTTATCGCATCGTGCACGGGCAGTGCCTATGCTCTGCGACCCGCCGGGCGCTCGGTCGAACATTATCTTTCCGAGATGGCGCCGTTTTTCGAAAAACTGAAAGCAGTCGATTCTTTGGACGTAATCGAAGAACCGGTACTCAATTATTCGGTTTGCGATTTTCGGGGAAGCGAGGATCGTAATTTGGATGCTTATCCGAAGAAAAAACAGCGGATCAGGAGGAGCACCAGGATGTGGAAAGGGAAGAACGCATAGAAGGCGTACTGCACCCATCGCCGCGGGCGCCTCGATTTTTCGGGCAGGTAGCAGATGAAAAGAGTCGCGATGGACACGCCGATCGGATCAAATTCACCCGTTAGTCGATACCGAAGATACGTGTATGCCGCAACGAGCATCAACATACAGAAAAACGCGGCGACGGCCTTGCGACCCGAAACGACCTTTTCGATCGCGTAAAAAATGGCGATGAGAAGAACGCCGAACAGGCCGTGCTCGATCGGCAGGAAGATCGGCAGAACGAGGCAGAAAACGACCAGAGAGATCCCGAACAACTGCAGGGTCACGATCGGCCAGTTGGGGACTTTGAGGCCATCCGGCCACTCGATCATGTCCCGGGAGCTGACGCGAACGTCAAACCGATCGGATTTGGTTTGCGCGTTGGCCTCCAAGAGCCGCATGGAGGCGATGCGCTGAGGACCGCACGGAATAAGTATTTCCAGCCCGTAGATCAGTCCGAAGCCAATGAGCAGGATATACATCGGATTGAGAAATATTTCCGGCCGTCCCGGCCCCGCGCGTGAAATATAGAGATAAATAATGAATTGCGTCAGAGATGCAACGACGGTAAGGCGCAGAAAATAAGCGGAGGAGTCCCGGGTCCGGAAAAACCCGATCACGAGAGCGTGCGCGAAAATCGGAATGGACAGGAGTCCGA
>CAYPAL010000220.1:0-1303 GCA_964408695.1 uncultured Oscillospiraceae bacterium
TCGACCACTGGTATGTTTTTGAGGTGACGCGCAGTTTCTTTCTGGAATTGATGGAAGCCGGCGTTGAGGTGTACCGGTTTTCGCCGGGCATGATGCACGCGAAAATGATCGCCGTTGATGGTACGCACGCGATGGTCAGCTCGATCAACCTCGACAACCGAAGCTTCTATATTCAATATGAGGACGGGGTATGGTTTTACGGAAACAATGAGGTCCGCCGGGTACACCGGGATATCGAGGATGCGATCGCTAAGAGCAGTCGCGTTACGATCCCGGAGATCCGGGACGCGGGCTTTCTCCGGAATTCGGTCGGTTACATCCTACGCATGTTCTCTCCCCTGATGTGATTTTCGGGGGCCGAACGAAAAGCGGCCGGCTCATGGCCGTCCGCGTATTCAAGTCTTCTAGTCGTATTTCAGTTCTTCAAGATCGATCCGTGTGTAGCGGGCAATGTCGAGCATCTTTGCCGTATCGGCATAGGTGATGAACGTGAAGGCCTCGCCTTCCTTTTGCGCGCGGCCGGTGCGGCCGATCCTGTGGAGGTAATATTCATTTTCGATCGGAACGTCATAATTGAAAACCGCGTCGATGTCGGCGACATCGATACCGCGGGCGGCGACGTCGGTCGCGATCAGCACCGAAAACTTGCCGTTTCTGAATTCCTCCATGATCCGGTTTCTGGCCTTCTGGACGATATCGCCGTGCAGGCAATCGACCGACAGACCGTAACTGCGGAGACGGGCGGTGAGGATGCGAACCTTGGACTTCGTGTTGCAGAAGACCATCACCCGCGAAAGCGATCTTTGGGAGATGATCTCGGCAAGGATCCGCGCCTTGTCCTTTTCCGCGACCGTGATCGAAAACTGACGGATCTTAGGCATGTCCTCCGCCTTGGGCGCAACATCGATCTCGACCGGACGTTGAATGTATTCGTAAGATATATTCATTACCTCGCGCGACATCGTCGCGGAGAATAGTGCGATCTGCTTATCCGAAGGGGTATTGCTCATGATCTTTCGAATGTCCTTGATGAATCCCATATCGAGCATCTCGTCCGCCTCGTCCAGGATGAGGGTGTGGATCGACGAGATCGAGACGGTCCTCCGGTTGATATGATCTAAAAGTCTTCCGGGGGTCGCAACGACGATCTGCGGATGAGACGCCAGTTTCTTGATCTGCGTGTCCATGTGCTGTCCGCCGATGACGGCAGCGACGGACAAGCCGTGAATGTACTTACCCAAATTCTTAATTTCGGAGGTGATTTGAAGCGCGAGCTCACGGGTCGGAGCCAGGATCAGCGCCT
>CAYPAL010000221.1:0-1282 GCA_964408695.1 uncultured Oscillospiraceae bacterium
AATGAACAAAGGGATCGCGTGGGTATTATCGTTAGTCTTGATTTTTGCGTTGATGTCCGGATGTTTCGATCGATCGACGGAAACGAACGCTTCTGCTGATATTTCGACAAGCCCGGAAACTATTTTGCCGACAGAGACGGAGCCGGCGATTCCGAAGATCGGGATTTCGATGCCGAATAATACCGTTGCGCGTTGGGAACAGGAAGGGTCCGAAATCAAAAAGATGCTGGAAACTGCCGGTTATCAGGTGGATCTTCAGTTTGCGGGCGACGATCCGGCCACACAGGATTCGCAGATCCAAAAGATGTTGGCGGACGGCTGCTTGGTCCTTCTCGTCGCTCCGGTCATCGGGGCCGATCTGCAATCGTCTCTCGATCAGGCTAAAACCGGAAATATTCCTGTGATTTCATATGACCGATTGATCTCCGGATCGGATGCGGTCACGTACTGTGTGACCTTTGATCTGTTCGAATCCGGAGCCATTCAAGGAACGTATATCGAAACGGCGCTGGATCTGCCGAACGCAGAGGGGCCATTCAATATCGAAATAGTCTCCGGAGATCCCGAAGACGCGAGTGCTTCGCTCTGTTTTTCCGGGGCGATGAGTGTACTTCAACCGTACATCGACAGCGGCAAACTGAAAGTGTTGTCCGGTCGCGGGGATTTTTTGAGTTCGTCGATCAAGACGGCAGATTCGGATTCTGCCTATGATCGCATGATCAGTCTCTTGACGGTTTATTATTCGACCGGAGAACGAGTGCATGCGATCCTTTCCGCGAATGACGCTATGGCGGTCGGCGTCGCGGGCGCCCTGGAAAAAGGCGGATATGCGATCGGAGAAGACTGGCCGATCGTAACGGGGCTGGATTGTGAAATTCAGGGCGTTCAGAACATCCTTTTGGGGAAACAATCGATGTCGGTATTCCGTGATACCCGTGCGCTTCCCGAAGCGGCGGCCAATATCATTCAGGCGATCGTCAACGGTGAATCGATCGTCGCCGACGATCAAATCGCGATGAACGGAGGAGCGACGGAGGTGCCGGCGCTTTTTGGAGAACCGGTATATGTGGATAAGGAAAATACAAAGACGATCCTGGTCGATTCCGGCTACTATTCGGAATCGGATCTGACGGTTTCACCCGATACACTTCCCGCGGTTGCGGAAACGGAGCCGCTCACAGGAGAGATAACGATCTTGTCGTACATGGGTGATGTGAATATTTTGGCCACCGCTTTCATGAAAGAGCACCCGAATGTTACGATCAATTATCAGTATGCGCCG
>CAYPAL010000222.1:0-1279 GCA_964408695.1 uncultured Oscillospiraceae bacterium
CATATGGCGAAAAACTCCCGTCCGAGCACGATCTGATGGAGAAATTCCAGGTCAGTCGTCAAACTGTGCGTCAGGCTTTCGGTGAGCTGACCGTCGAAGGGCTGATCTATAAAGAGCAGGGAAAAGGAACATTCAGCAACTACCGGAAGGGCGCGAAGGGCAGTCAGATCGTCGCGGTCGTGACGACCTATCTTTCGGGCTTTGTGTTCCCGGGCATCATTTCCGGGATCGAACAGGTCCTCTCGGATGAAGGCTATATGATGCTCCTTTCCAATACCAATAACATCAAGGAGCGGGAAGCTCAGTATTTAAAAAGCGTTTTGGAGCACAATGTGGTCGGGATGATCATTGAGCCCACCGCCAGCTCGGGAACGAATGTCAACAGCCGCCTCTTGAGTGTGATCCGCGAAAAGGGCATCAAGACGGTTTTTATAAACGCCTGCTATGATGACTTCGACAGCGCGTACGTGCTTCTTGATGACATCAAGGGCGGATATACCGCCACTGAATATCTATTGCAACTCGGGCATGCAAGGATCGCCGGCATCTTCAAGACCGACGATAAACAAGGCGTGAATCGAATGCAGGGATATTCGAACGCTCTGCGCGCATACGGATCGGCAGGATCTCAGACGATGGTCGGGGAATATGACACGGCCAATATGTACGACTACCCCTATATGTTCGCCCAATCCCTGCTCCGGGGCAAAGAGCGCCCAACAGCATTTTTCTGTTACAACGACCAGTGCGCCCTTATGGTGCTCCAGGCCATCCATGATCAAGGCCTTAAGGTTCCGGAGGATATATCGGTCGTGGGTTACGACGACTCGATCTCCCCGATGAATTCGGAAGTAAAGCTTACGACAATCCGCCACCCGAAACAGGCAATGGGGATCCAGGCGGCCCGGTTCATGGTCGATATGCTGGAAGGTCGGGCGGAGAAGCCGCAGTATATTCACGAGCCGGAGTTGATCGTACGAAAGTCCTGTCGGAAAATTTAAAAAATTTACCCGAACTTGTACGTATATGTTAAATACAGTCGGATTATGGGCCGAGCCCCAAAAGGAGGATGAAAAATGGCAAAATACGCAATCGGAGTGGACTACGGGACGCTTTCGGGACGAGCATTGCTCGTCAACATCGAAACCGGAGAAGAGATCGAGACCAGTGTCTATAACTATCCCCATGCCGTGATGGACGAGACCCTTCCGGACGGCACGAGGCTCGGTGTGGACTGGGCGCTCCAGCATCCTCAGGATTATCTCGATGTTCTTCGGGT
>CAYPAL010000223.1:0-1272 GCA_964408695.1 uncultured Oscillospiraceae bacterium
AAAAGTTGACTTGATAATCACCGAAATATTTAATTACATCAATTCACCCTTCGCGAATTTTTGCAAAAAATATTGACAATCCGGGATTCAGTAAGCACAATACAAATATCTGTGTGTTTTATAAGGAGGATCCAATGAAAAGAATTCGTACTTTATCGGTATTATTGACCTTGATCTTTGTTCTGATGACCGCCGCTTCCTGTGATCAATTCAGCGCTCTTTCCGATATCATCGGAGAAGCGCAGAGTGATGCGGATCTGACAGGAAAAGATTATATCGTTTATTCCAACGGCAAACGCGATGAAGTCATGAACGAGTATGTCGGCACGAAGGTCGCCGATAAACAAGCGGAATTACTTCTTGATAATGTTGAACTAACTTATTATGACATCGAGGGGGAGCCGGGCAAGTATGAGATATATGTCGAGAACGCAAACAAGTCATACTTCTATAACGGCGTCGTCCTCCTGAAGAGCCCTTCCGAAGAGATTAAGATCAATGTCCGTATGTTGGCTCCCGAATGGTATGAGTTTTTTACGGTCGAATTGAAGGGCGATCCGATCGATTATGAATACTTTATCGAAGGAAACATATACGAGTGGAAGAAGGAGCTTTTGATCGATCATGATTATCGTTTCGATTATGAAGGATTGGACGATTTTGAGGATATGCTGATCATCGACGAACCCATGCTCACCGATGCGATCGTGAACGATTTCGCTAAGTACCTTTATGAGATGGACAGCATTTACAATTACTCCGAAAGCTTTACGTATTACGTGACCACCGAGTTCGATTTTGAACCGGGCAATCGGGACACCGAGTATAAGATCTTTGTGGACACGGCAAACCAGGAAGCCGTGATCACCCTCACCGAAGAGGGAGAAGAGCCGGTGGATAACAAGTTGACTTTTTCAAAATAAGAAGGCATAATCAAGTTTAATCTTTTTTGTAGACCAAACCATAACGCAGCGACGGAGAAGAGTACCCCGAAGCGGCCGGACAGGGAGAACGGGCCACTGACTGAGAGCCTGTTTGCGGATAATATTCGAGAGAAGTTCACTCCAGAGCGGATTTGCGGAACGGATCGTGTCGCGGTCTCAGTAGGTGAATACGGATGTCCACCGTTACAGGGGCGCGGGTATGCAATCGAAGGAGTTCGATCGGTGCCCGGTGGAGAGCGACATATATCCGGAAGGATCGTTGTCGAAGATGGGTGGTACCGCGATTGAATCGTCCCATTGCCGAATCGGATTCGATACGGCAATGGGA
>CAYPAL010000224.1:0-1271 GCA_964408695.1 uncultured Oscillospiraceae bacterium
AGGAACGGACCGGCGCTTATGCAAGCGTCGGTTCTTTCGTATTACAATCCACCCAGCAACCGCTTCCGTTCGATGATCGAAGAGCGTCATGCACAAATCGGACGCCCATCAGTCCGTCGAAAACGCCCGGATAAGTTAAAGCCAAGGGATCCGCGGACGTTCCCGTGCGGCGGGCGACGATTGCCTCCGCGGCATCGGCGTAAATGTTGGCAAAGGCTTCGCGGAATCCTTCCGGATGACCCGCGACGATGCGGGAGGCACGCGCGGCGGAAGGATAACATCCCGGTCCGTTCGGGGTCCGTAGTTCCGCCGGACCGTTGATCGGCTTGAAAATCAGCTGCTGAGGAAGCTCCTGATTCCATTCGATGGTGCCTCGCGTGCCGCTCACCCGAATTTTCAGGCTGTTCTCGACTCCGGCCGCGGCTTGTGTGACCCAGAAGCATCCACGCGCTCCGTTATCGAAGTGTAATAGCGCTCCTGCATAATCATGCGTCTTTCTCCCGGGGACGATCATCCCGACTTCCGAGGAAAGAGCAACGACCTCCAGTCCGGTGATATAGCGAAGCAGGTGGTGCGCGTGCGTGCCGATATCGCCCATCACCAGAGACGGGCCTCCGCGTACGGGGTCGTAACGCCACGGAACAGAGTCGGTGGGAGCCGGGTCGTTCTCGTCCGCTTTGCCGCCCTGAACATACTCGACCTGAATGAGTCGAATGGTACCGAGGTCGCCGTTTTCGCGCATGGCGCGAGCTTGTCGGACCAGCGGATAGCCGGAGTAGTTATGAGTCAAACAGAAAACCAAGCCGGTCGCGCGGACTTTTCGAAAAAGAGCCTCCGCATCTTCCAGAGTATTGGTCATCGGCTTATCGCAGATCACGTCTCTGCCGGCATCGAGCGCGGCAGTCGCGTATCGAAAATGACTGTCGTTCGGCGTCATGATCGAGATGACTTCCGCGCCGTCCGGGCGTTCGGACTCCGTTCGGATGAGGTCCATGGCATCTGTATAAATGCGGTCATCCGGAATGCCGATGATCCGGCCGTCACTCAGTGCCTTCTCCGGACGAGAGGAGAGCGCTCCGGCGACGATCTCGAAACGACCGTCCAGAACAGCGGCTTGTCGGTGCATCGCCCCGATGAAAGAACCCGTTCCCCCTCCGATGACGGCGAGGCGCAGGCGGCGACCGAGCTTTTCGATGACGGGATTACTGTTCATTCTTATCACCTTGTATAATGCAGAAGCATTATATTTCCCTTTCTACTATTGATGTTTG
>CAYPAL010000225.1:0-1266 GCA_964408695.1 uncultured Oscillospiraceae bacterium
CCGGGATTAATTCGGTATGGATCCGATGAGTCTATTTCAGAAAGCCGCCCAGTAAGCCCCGGATGAGGCGCCTGCCGATCTCGCGACCGGCGGATGTGACGGCGGAATTGACCGCTTTGCCGATGGGGGAGGATGCGTCCTTCCTTTTCTTGGCCGCCGCCTCTTTTGCTTTGGCCGCTTCTTCTTTCTCTTTCTCCTTCTTGGCCTTCTCCTCGGCCTCCTGCTTGGCGGCCTCGATCTCCTGTGCTTCGACATGCTTGTATTTTTCCATCAGCATTTCATAGGCGGAGGGTCGGTCGAGCGTCTCCAGATACTTCGAGTACAGGAGAGACCCCTTCACGACGGAAGCGATCTTCTCCTCGCCGGCGGGGCCGATCAGGCTCTGCGGCGGAAGGACGAGCGCGCGCTCCACGACGGAGGGAACACCCTTCTCATCCAGGAAACTGACCAACGCTTCGCCGGTCCCGAGCTCGGTGAGGACGGTCTCGGTATCGAAATTCTTGTTGACGCGAAAAGACTGAGCGGCGGCGCGGATATTCTTTTGCTCCGCCGGCGTATAGGCACGCAGGGCATGTTGGATGCGGTTGCCCAACTGGGAGAGGACGACCTGAGGGACGTCCGCGGGATTTTGCGTGATGAAATAGACGCCGACCCCCTTGGAGCGGATCAGGCGGATGACCTGTTCGACCTTCTCGATGAGATATTTCGGCGCATCGTTGAACAGGAGGTGCGCCTCGTCGAAAAAGAAGATCATCTTGGGTTTATCGAGGTCGCCGACCTCGGGAAGCACCTCGAAAAGCTCAGAAAGGAGCCAGAGCACAAACGTTGAATAGAGAAGCGGCCGTGAATACAACTCGACCGCATGCAGGATATTGACCATCCCTTTGCCGTTCGCGTCGGTCTTCATCCAATCGGCGATGTCAAAGCTCGGCTCGCCGAAAAAATACCCGGCGCCCTGGTCTTCCAAGAGCGCGATACTGCGCTGGATGGCGCCGACGGTCACCTTACTGACCGTGCCGTGGGAGAGGATGAACTCGCCGGCGTTGTCTCCGACATACTGGAGCATCAATCGAAGATCCTTAAGATCCAAAAGGAGAAGGCCCTTCTCATCGGCGATGCGAAAGACCATCGAGAGGACCGCCCGTTGAACGTCGGAAAGGTCCAGCATCCGGCCGAGAAGAAGGGGTCCCATCTCTGAAACCGTGACGCGAAGGGGGTGTCCGTTCTTGCCGAAAACGTCGAAAAATTCCGTCGGGTAGGCCTTGT
>CAYPAL010000226.1:0-1244 GCA_964408695.1 uncultured Oscillospiraceae bacterium
CGGAGGTCAATGTGGCTTTTATTCAAATCGGTTTTGGGAATATCGTATCCGTCGATCGCTTGATTTGTGTGGTTTCACCCGATTCCGCACCGGTCCGAAGAATCGTACAGGACGCCCGGGACAGAGGCTCTCTGATCGACGCTTCCTCCGGAAAGAAGAGTAAAGCCGTCCTGATCATGGACAGTGACCACGTCATCCTTTCGGCGATGCCGGCGGAGGACATCCGTCGACAGCTCGGGCAGACCGATGCGTGGAGCGGAACGGAGGAGGAGCCATGAGCGCCAATGAAGAATCCTCGCAACCGTTGCGTAAAGGTCTTCTTGTTTCGGTATCCGGGCCATCCGGTGTCGGAAAAGGGACCGTCATTCAACGAGTTCGCGATCAGATCCCCGACATTGCGCATTCCGTCTCCGTAACGTCGAGGGAGCGGAGGGAAAGAGAAATAGAAGGAGTCTCGTACTTTTTTCGAACCAGGGAAGAATTCCAGCAAATGCTGGCTAACGACGAGATTTTGGAATATGATATCTATCTGAATCATTACTATGGGACTCCGATCGCGCCGCTGATCGAACTGATCGACGCCGGAAGGGATGTATTGTTTGATTTGACTGTCTGCGGAAGCCTGGCGCTCAAAGAGAAATTCCCGGAGGCGGTGACGATTTTTCTCCTGCCGCCGTCGATGAGCGATTTGCGTGACCGATTGGTCCGGCGCGGTACGGAAAGCATCGAGGTCATCGAACGGCGCCTTTTGGAGGCGAGCGTCGAGATCCCGAAGGCAGACCTTTTCGATTATGCGGTCATCAATGATGATCTGGAACGGGCATCCAACCGGATCATTGCGATCATCGAAGCCGAGAAATACCGGTACATAAGACAGATCGGGATCGAAGACAGAATATTGAACGGGTAAGTTTCACCCTGCGACTACAACGGAAGCGGGTGCGATTATAAAGAATAATAAAGAAGAGACGCACAGGAATAAGGAGGAGCATCATGCTTGTTCAACCCCCCATCGAAGAACTACTGCCTAAGGCGGAGTCGCGTTACACGCTGGCGATGCTGGTAGCGAAACGCACGCGCCAATTGGTCGACGGAGCGCAACCCATGGTTCCGGAAACAACACCGAATTTGGTCACCTTAGCGTGCGAGGAAATCGTAGCGGGAAAGGTGATCGGGATCCCCGGACTTCACAACCCGTTCGTTCCGCTGAGACCGGAAATCGAGGAAGCCCGCAGAGCGGCCAG
>CAYPAL010000227.1:0-1243 GCA_964408695.1 uncultured Oscillospiraceae bacterium
CGGAAAAACCCGATCACGAGAGCGTGCGCGAAAATCGGAATGGACAGGAGTCCGAGAAACAAGAAAATTTCCTGAACCGGGTCGGGAAGGATCCCACGAAAAAGGAGCCCGATGTTTCCGATCGCTAAAAGTAAACATCCCAAGAGCTTCTTGTACACGAAATCCCCCGTAAATGATAAATATCCAAACATAATTGAATCGACTTCCTTTTTATTGTATCATTAACGGAGCTGATTTGTATTTGGCTTTTGTACGGCGGATCCGGTCCGCCATTTATAGATAAGGAGCATCACATGGGATTTGGTATGGACATCGGTATCGATTTGGGTACCAGCAGTGTTTTGATATATGTACGGGGACGCGGCGTCATTTTGAAGGAACCCTCGGTGGTCGCCGTTAACACCAAGACCGGAAAGGTTCTGGCTGTCGGTGAGAGCGCCAGCCTGATGCTCGGCAGAACACCGGGCGTCGTTGAGGCGATCCGGCCTTTGCGTGACGGAGTTATTTCCGATTTCAAGGTCACGGAAGTCATGCTGAAGGCGTTTATCGGCCGCGTGTGTCACGGGATCCGCGCGACTTATTTCAAGCCTACGATCGTCGTTTGCGTGCCCTCCGTCATTACGCCGGTCGAGCAGAAAGCCGTTGAGGATGCGTGCCGTCATGCCGGAGCCAAGGACGTTTTCCTGATTCGCGAGCCGATCGCGGCCGCGATCGGAGCGGGTATCGACATCACGAAGGCGTGCGGATCCATGATCGTTGATATCGGCGGAGGAACGACGGACATCGCTGTCATTTCTCTCTGCGAGCCGGTCGTCGACTTTTCTTTGAAGGTCGCGGGAGACAAGTTTGACGACGCGATCGTCAAGCACGTCCGCCGCAAGCATAATGTCCTGATCGGAGAGAAGACTGCCGAGGAACTGAAGATCCGGATCGGTTGCGCCTATCCTCGTGAAGAAGAAGCGACGATGGATGTCCGGGGAAGAAACTTGATCACCGGTCTTCCGGCGACGGTAACCGTCTCATCCACGGAGATCCTCGAAGCATTAGAGGAGCCGGTCGCGCAGATCTTCGACGCGGTCCACTCGGTTCTTGAGCGGACGCCGCCGGAGCTGATGGCGGATATCAGTCAGCGAGGTATCGTCATGACCGGAGGAGGCGCACTTCTCTACGGCCTTGACCGTATGCTTGCCACCAAGATCGGTATCGATGTATTTGTCGCCGAGGATGCCGTCAGTTGTGTGGC
>CAYPAL010000228.1:0-1220 GCA_964408695.1 uncultured Oscillospiraceae bacterium
GCCATACAACGACAATTATGTACTACAACTCCCTTAGCAATATAAGATTCATCATCTTCAACACTTAAATTATATAAAGTTCTTGGTTTTTTAATAATCCACTTCTTTACAGACCTTACTTTTAATCCAAGTAAATTATATTCTCCAGTATGATTTTTCACAACTCTTTTTAATTCACCTTCTATTTCATCTATACATTTATTAATTTTTGAACCTGTATATCGTAAAACAAACCAACCTTCTTTTTCAATTTTTCTTTGTCTAATCCTATCATAGCGTTTATCTTTATGCCATTGTTCTCCGTCACATTCAATTACTATTTTTAATGTTGGTATAGCAAAATCCACACGATAATTTAAAATAGGATATTGAGAAATATAGGCTATACCAATTCTATCTAACAAATTAGCCATTCTTTCTTCAATCCATGTCATTTTACCACTCCAACGCATTTTAACTAATCTTGCATTTAATCTTTTTTCAGGATTAGCCAAATATACAATTTTTAAAGATTGTTGTACTTTTTCTACTGTTTTAGGATTACTCATAGGATTGTTCAACTTCATACGTTCAGAACTTCTTTTATTAATTTCTGGCGTATGTGCTGATTTTTTAAATTTTTCAATAAAAGCCTCATCCATCCACCAACCAAACGTACCATCTTTTACCATTTGTTTGATCTTTTCATTAGCCTTTTTAGTAATTATAAACCTATCCCTTTTACCAGAATCATATTGTTTTTTATTTGCTATACTATTCTTTTCAGAAACAATCTTCCTATGTTCTGGATTAGCCCATTGTTTTTCTGTAATATCTTTGCTCCTACAAGTAGCTGAACAATATTTTTTATGATATGCTGTTACTTTTCCACACCTTGCACATTCATTACCAAGTGAAATTAAATTATCACCTACTTTTATTTTATTAGCTTCAATCCAACGACTTCTATTCCCAAATTTTGTTTTAAGTACAGGGTGTTTAGACGTTAGAGTTAAAGTTCTTCCTGATTCAAAAGTAAATTTAACAACTTCAGGTAATTGTTTTTCAGTTCTTGGCAAGGCATAAACCTTTTTAAACCTTTTCTTATGAGTAAGTACATAATCTCCTATCTTTACATTCCCAATAGGTTTCCAACCTTCAGAAGTATAAATAGGAGTTTGTGGGTCAATAAAACATTGTGGGTGCTGTGGAATCATACCCTCAATTTCGTCTAAAGTAAA
>CAYPAL010000229.1:0-1205 GCA_964408695.1 uncultured Oscillospiraceae bacterium
ATAATGGCATTGAAAATTATTATTATGAGTTAACGGCAATTATATCTTTTATTGAGGCGAATTCAAGTTCCAAGTGCAACAAGTGAATTAAGAAAAAGATCCGCCGGTTTTTGATAATTTAGGCTTTTCCTAGGGCGGGTATTAAGTTTATTTTGTACATAAGCAATCTGTTCTTTGTCAACATTTTCAAGACTGGTTTTTTTAGGAAAATACTGCCGAATCAAGCCATTAGTGTTTTCATTAAGGCCCCGTTCCCAAGAACAATAAGGATGAGCAAAATAGAACTGAGCATTTAATGCCAATGCAATCTTTTGATGTTCAGAGAATTCTTTACCATTGTCTCCAGTGATTGTGTGTATTAAATCTTTATAAGGCATCAGCATATCAATCAATGCCTGCGACACAAGTTCTGCTTCTTTTCTTGGAACATGGGCAATGCAACAAAACTTTAATTTCCGTTCAACAGCTGTCACTAACGCGCCTTTATGGTTTTGTCCAATTATGGTATCGACTTCCCAGTCACCTACTCGTTCTTTATTCGCAACAACTGCTGGTCGTTCATCAATACTTATACGGTTTGGTATTTGGCCTCGTCTATCATTGGTTTTTAAGCGTTTACGGTGTTTTTTTCGGCAAGTACGAAGATGTTTATAAAGCATTACGCCGTTTCGTTGTTCAGCATAAACATACTGATAAATCGTTTCATGGCTGACGTGTGCTTTTTTTTCGACTTTGAGCCATCCGCTAATTTGTTCCGGACTCCAGTCCTGCTTTAAATAAGTTTTTACACTTTCTTTAACTTCATCTGTAAATCGAACATGCTTTTTAGCTCTCTGTCTACGATTAAGAGCCAGTTGATTTGCTTGCTTTGGTCGATAACCTTTGAGTCCGGTGTTTCTCTTGAGTTCACGACTCACAGTTGACTTGTTGACTCCAATAGTGCTTGCTATTATTGTTATGCTACAATCAACTTGAAGTAAAGTATAAATTTGTACTCTTTGTTCATCGGTTAATTGTTTATATTTCAAAGGTGCTCCAGTTTTAAGGGCAAAAAGTTCATTAGTGCTACGCACTAATGATGCCTATGTTCCATAAAAACTGTTGCACTTGCTACTTGAACTTTCGTGATATCTCTTTTATGATAAAATTATTAATTGAAAAATTTATTCAATTTTCAAATCAAAATCAATTACATTATCGGAAAT
>CAYPAL010000230.1:0-1203 GCA_964408695.1 uncultured Oscillospiraceae bacterium
CGCGGATATGCCGTCCGCGTACGGCGCGAACAACCACGGCGGGATCGCCGAGATCGACGGAAAATGGTACATTTTTTATCACCGGCATACCAACGGGACCTGGTACAGCCGTCAAGGTTGTGCCGAACCGCTGACTCTTCTTCCCGACGGTCGGTTCCCCCAGGTCGAAATGACTTCCTGCGGACTTAACGCCGGCCCTCTGCGGGGTCTAGGCGAATATGCCGCCTATATTGCCTGTAATCTTTTTACCGACACACCGTCGATCTATGTCAGCGGCTGTGATTTTCCCAAAATCGTACAGGACGGCCGTGACGGTGACGAGGAGATCGGTTATATCGTCAATATCAAGAACAGCGCGACGATGGGCTTCAAGTACTTCGACTGCAAAAGCGTCACCTCGATAAGCGTGACCACGCGCGGCTACGCCGAAGGAACGATCGAGGTCCGGATCGCGATCGGCGGCGAGGTCCTCGCATCGATCCCCATTTCGAACACGAACGTCTGGGAGATAGCGACCGCTCCGATCGCTTTTCCCGACGGCGTGCATGCGATATACTTGACTTACCGCGGCGGGGGAAACGCCTCTTTGAAGTCGTTTGAACTTCGTGCCGGATAATGCTTTTCGATCACGCACGAGAAAACAACCAGATCTGCAAATCGATTACCGGGAGGGACATAGTATGAGCAAAATCACGATCGGGCGGATGGAAAACGCGCCGAAGATCGACAAGAATATATACGGACACTTCTCCGAGCATCTCGGGCGCTGTATTTATGAGGGGATCTTTGTCGGTAAAGACAGCGCGATCCCGAACATCAACGGGATCCGCACCGATGTCGTCGAAGCGATGAGAAAGCTTAGGCTTCCTCTTCTCAGATGGCCGGGAGGGTGCTTTGCAGACGAATATCATTGGCGGGACGGGATCGGCCCGGACCGAAGACGAATGGTCAATACCAACTGGGGCGGAGTCGTCGAGGACAACTCCTTCGGGACGCATGAGTTTATGGAGTTGTGCGAGCTGGTCGGATGCGAGCCGTATGTAAACATCAATGTCGGAAGCGGCACGGTGCGCGAGATGGCCGAGTGGGTCGAATACATGAACAGCGACGGCGACTCAACGACCGTACAGGAACGTTGGGCAAACGGCCGCAAGGAAGCCTTCAACGTCCGCTACTGGGGGATCGGCAACGAGAATTGGGGCG
>CAYPAL010000231.1:0-1200 GCA_964408695.1 uncultured Oscillospiraceae bacterium
TTTCTATAGGTAGATACCTTTTCTCACCGAGCCACTGCTCGGACGTCTCCATGAGCATCGCTCCGACAAGTCGTAGAAGCGATTCTTCGTTTGGGAAGATGCTGGCGATCTTCGTCCTCTTCTTCAGTTCCCTGTTTTGCCGTTCAAGCATGTTCGTCGTCCGTAGCATCCTCCGATGAGCTTGAGGGATGGCAAACACCGATAATGACTGCGGTACATTCTCCTCCATCCATTCCGCAAGATGCGGAGCGCTCTGGCGATATTTCTCAAGGCGAAGCCTGAGTAGCCGATCCGCCTCCATCCGATCCGGCGCGGTAAGCACCGCCCTGATGTCCGCTCCCACCTCCTTTCGCATAGATATCTTGGGTACGTAGCTCATGGCATTCTGCTGCAGATGGAACTGACACCTCTGCCATGGGATACCGGGGAAACAGGCTTCCAGCGCCTTCCGCAGGCCGACATGGGCGTCCGACGTCACCAGCCTCAGTCCGTGCATGCCACGCTGAATCAACGATTCAAGAAACGTCCGCCAGTGCGCCTCCGCCTCGCTCAGGGACACGGACACCCCCACTATATCCCGACGGCCCTCGTAATCGATGCCGATGGCCACCAGAACCGCACTGGAAGCGACGGATCCTGATACACGGACGTTCTCATACCGGGCATCCAGAATAAGGTACCGGTACCTCCCTAACGGCCGGTTCCGCCATGTCGTCACCTCTTCGTCAAGGATTGCGGCGGCTGCGCTCACCTGCGTTGAGGAGATGGATGTCCCGCAGAGCTGCTCGACGATGTCGGAGACCTTGCGGGTAGAAACGCCTTTGACGTACATCTCCGCGATCGCTAACTTGAGGGCGCGCTCGCTCCGTATCCCTTTTTCGAGGCTGCTTGGATAGAATTCCACGTCTCCGCGAACTTGGGGAACTTTGAGTGCGATCTTGCCCAGGCGAGTCGAGACCGTCTTATCCTTGAATCCGTTACTGTATCCTGTTCTATCTTCACTCCTTTCATACGGAGCGGCTTGGAGAGCTTGCTCCCGTTCGATTTTCATCGCCGCGTTCATGAGAATCGTGATTACGCTTTTCAGCCCTTCTGGTTCCCGTAACGTCAGCACTTTCAAAACGTCCTCAAGAATGCTACTCTCGGCTTGGTGGGTCATCTGGCTCCTCCTTTGGATTCTTTGACAAACCCATGGAAGAC
>CAYPAL010000232.1:0-1195 GCA_964408695.1 uncultured Oscillospiraceae bacterium
ATACTTCAAATGGGCCGGAGTTCCGGCTCATCTGGAGAAGGACTATCTTCAATTTCTGTTCGAGAAAAGCGAAGGTCTCTTAGCTCGACCGCTTTCCGCAGACTACGGAAATTTCGAACGGGAAGTCTTTCGCGAGATGTATTATCTGTGGTCTGTCGGGTATGCAAATGAGTATTCGGATGTCGAGTTGATCGCGCCGGACGGGGCGATTGCCATTTTCTGTAATCAGGCGTTTATTGCGCTCGAATCGTACATGAAACTCATCGCACTGCATCTGATGCTATCCGGTAACCTGCCGTATGTTCGGATCAATTTTGTCGGACTGCCTTTACTTCTAGGCATTAGCGGAGATTACATAGCCTTCGAGGAGAATCTGAGACTTGCCTTCAGCGCATTACGACTTCAGGCTACCGATATCTTCGGGAACGAATTCGACTTGAATAAGGGGATCCCGAATGAACTGCTCTGTATTTCTCTTCAGAAGGATCTGAAGGATCGCCTTTTCGGTGAAGACGGCACCGGAAGACGCGCTCGTCCGGACAATGAGGCTCGAATGCGTGCTCTGGTCGAGAAGTCGCTTAAGGATAAGGCGATCCGAGACAAGGATACAATTTCGGATGCAGGTCGGAAACCGACTAAGGGTGTTCCGTCTGACTCCAAAGACATACTCAAACGGGCGGGATCGGATCAGCCGATTCGTCCGAAAAATAAATAGTGCGACCTTGACCGGCCGCGAATATAGACAAGGTGGATCGAATGCAAAATCAACTTCGCATGGGGCTGGATATCGGCTCGACAACCGTAAAAATCGTATTACTGCGCGACGAGGAGATTCTCTATAAGCAGTACAGAAGACACCATTCCGACATTCAACGAGAGCTGTTGAAGGCTTTTGAGGACTTCGACGCGGAGTTTCCGGACACGAAGGTCGCACTGTCGATCACCGGATCCGGCGGTCTTTCCGTTGCGAGGTGGCTGGGTTTGGATTTTATTCAGGAAGTGATCGCCGAAACGACGGCGATCAGCCGGTATCATCCGGAGACGGACGTCATAATTGAGCTTGGTGGCGAGGATGCCAAGATCACCTATCTTCATCCGGTCCCGGAACAGCGCATGAACGGGACTTGCGCTGGCGGAACGGGCGCCTTCATCGATCAGATGGCGACGCTTCTCCAGACGGACGCGGACGGCCTCA
>CAYPAL010000233.1:0-1180 GCA_964408695.1 uncultured Oscillospiraceae bacterium
TCCGCGCGTTTTATCGCGTAAGCTTCGGCATTTGAAGCGATGACAAGGGATATGTGAACGCCCGCGAGGTGCCCGTTTCGTATTCTGTCAATGATCGATTGAAGGTTTGTTCCGCCTCCGGAAACCAGAACCGAAATGTTCATTTCGCTTCGTCGTCCTCCCTGTTCTTAATGCAGCCGGCTTCCGAGCAACAATCAGGCACGCCCGCCGGAAACGCTCCGTCAAAGCAAGACGCACAATGGCCGCATAAAATTCCTTCCGTGGATGACTTTAATCCCTCAAGGCTGACATAAGCAAGAGAATCCGCTCCGATCTCTCTTCGGATTTCCTCAACGGAACTCCGACTGGCCGTCAACTCGTCTTGGTTCGAAGCACTGACTCCGTAGTAGCAAGGGAATCGGACCGGCGGGGAAGCAACGCGCAAGTGAATTTCCTTCGCCCCCGCCTCCCTGAGTATCGCGATGTTATTTCGTGTCGTTGTTCCGCGGACGATCGAATCGTCGACGATAACGATACGTTTTCCCTTCACCTCGGATTTCAATACCGCAAACTTCAGTTTCACGGACATTTCGCGTTGAAGTTGGGTCGCCTGAATGAATGTACGTCCGATATAGCGGTTTTTAAGAAGTGCGGAGCCATACGGAATACCGCTCTCCAGCGCATATCCCATGGCGGCCGCGACACCCGAATCCGGAGCGGCCACGACAACATCGCAGTCACACGGCGCTTCGCGCGCTAATGCGCGACCGGTATTGACACGGGACTGGTGAATACTGGCACCGTCCAGGACACTATCCGGACGCGCAAAATAGACGAATTCAAAGATACACAGCTTCCCGTTCCGATGCGCCGTCTCCTTCGGGACAAAATAACGGGACGACATCCCGTCCTCCGAAACGGTGACGACCTCGCCGGGAAGCACATCACGGACGACCTCGGCCCCGACAGCATCCAAGGCGCAACTTTCGGAAGCAAAAATATAACTGCTGTCCTTCTTACCGATGATCAATGGACGGATCCCCAAAGGATCTCTGAATCCGATGATTCGGTCGTCGGTCATGATCACCGTCGAATACGCGCCCTTGATCTCCCCCATCATTTGCAATATCGCGTCTTCGATGCAATCGGATGAAATACGATTCCTTGCAAGAAGGGATAACAGAACTTCAAAATCAGCCGT
>CAYPAL010000234.1:0-1177 GCA_964408695.1 uncultured Oscillospiraceae bacterium
TGACCGTCGTTCTCCCTTTCACGCCTTCTCTCATCGGCGATATGAAAGAACGACTTGGAATCCGGGTCAATGTCGCCGTATTTAAAGAATATGGCAAACTCTTCGATCATACCGATGAGATAAAGGATCGCTAATCCGGTTATGATATAGGTCACATCGAAGAATTCCGCGAAAATGACGGCCAGATACAGAATAACGGCGTTCAGCTTCAATATGATCGTGTGCATGAGAACCGGCTTCTTGCATTTGATTCCGGATACCACAAAAGAGAGCGCTAACATAACCAGGAAGACAATGATGAGGACCAAATTCGGCATGGATGTGATGACCTCGGGGTGAAGGGCATATAGAAACCACGCCGATGCCAGATAAAAAAACAGATCCGAGAACGAATCCAACTTCTTGCCGAGCTCGGAAGTCATATTGAATCTCCGGGCCACGATACCGTCAAAGAAGTCCGTCGAGCCGATGATTATATAAGAGATCACGAAAGCGAGTCTCATGTCCATGAGAACGAAGATGATCGGTAAAGGCAAAAGTACGAATCGGGAAAGTGATAGGATGTTGGCTGCGTTCATTGATTTTCGAAAATTCATATGTCCCCCCTCGTCGGTCGGTGCCTCGCTACGATCGTCAGCGAACGACCCTTTTCGGCTATTATACATCATTAAAGCACCCATCGACATCGGTTTTCCCCGAAAACTCTTTTGCAATGTTCTTTTTGATGTAAAATAGAATTGTATGAGTGTTTGTTCTGTCGGTTCGGATTGAATCGTTTCGATCGGGTGCCTACCGGAGGAAAACATGGATTTTTCAAGCATCAAATCTTTCCGTAACCGCTTGTATCCCCTGATTGCCGGGTTTCTTCTTTCAGTGGTAGTCGCCCTTATCGTCTACTTTACCGACGGTACGAAGAATGTATATACCAATTTGATGTACATCCCCATTGCCCTTGTCTCCTCGATATACGGCTTCAAGTGGGGCCTTATCCACGCCGCGATCAGCGGTTTTCTGGTCGGCCCGTTTATGCCGCTCGATGTGAAGCTCGGTACATCCCAGACACCTGTTAACTGGAGTATCCGCATTCTGACGTTTATCGTGATCGCGGTCATAATCGGAATCTTTTCGGATATTGCGCATAAGCGCGAGCTGAAAGTCTCCTTTCTCATTACGCATG
>CAYPAL010000235.1:0-1154 GCA_964408695.1 uncultured Oscillospiraceae bacterium
ATAACGTATCTACGGCCTGATCAAATGTCCCATAAGCTGTTTCATAACCTTCCGGCATGTCAAAAGAAAGTTTTATATCCAAACCGTTTTCGCTGCAATAAATGCAAAAGTACATTTCGAAATCGATCATCATTTTTCTCCGATGAATTAAAATATGTTCTTAAATTATATTACACCACCGAATTATTCATTATTCTATACCCTCTACAAAAACCCTCAGGTCGTTTGAAATACGTGATGATGTTTTTGAATTCTGCAAACAATAGAAAAAACCGTAATTTGAAATTGAATCAAAATTACGGTTCATATTTGGTGCGGGAAACAGGACTTGAACCTGCACGACCTTGCGATCACTAGCACCTGAAGCTAGCGCGTCTGCCAATTCCGCCATTCCCGCAGAACAGAATTCATAATACAATATGGGTGAAGAAATCGCAAGTCTGAGAGATCAATTAGCTGCACTTTTGCTTCGATCTGATCGAAAACAGCGCGCGCCTTGTTTACTAGTGTTTATTGACATCAATATTCCGTTTAGTATCATTTTCATATGGAAACGAAATATGGACTAGTTTTCACTTATAATGATAACGTATACACGGTTAGGAGGAATTGAATGAAGGTCTGTAAAAAATGCGGGGCTCCTCAGTCTGACAAACGTCTCGTATGCATTGATTGCGGAGAAAAATTGCCGGATCGTTTGTCCGTGAAAGAAGAAAGATCACATCGCCGAGATCTTGAAGCGGATATGAATGACGCGGTTGATCCCTTTCGATTAAGTTCTTCGGATAAGGTAGCCGGGGTCATATCAATAATTGGTATCATTGCTTCCGTAGTCACAATGATTGTTTCCCAATCCCCTTTTGCGATTTATGGATTCATGTCAATTATTATGTTTGCATTCTCTGCGGTCATGGCTTTAGCGCCTCGTGTGCTTTGGAACTTTCGGATTTATACTTTAGGATTTAAATTTAATGGTGAGCCTGAACCAACCGAATGGTATACAATCGGGCGCATCATCGCAGTTTGGGTGATGATCGCTGCGGGAATATACTTGCTGTTTATGGTGATGACACAAACACACGCATAAGGGTATACAAGCATGGAAAACAGAAAACTCTCTGAATTTAAAAAATTCATCTCCGGGAAAAAGGTCG
>CAYPAL010000236.1:0-1132 GCA_964408695.1 uncultured Oscillospiraceae bacterium
ATCTTCACGGCGACCCGACGGATCTGTGCGATCTGTTCCTTGCTCGAAAAGCGCCGCACTTCCCTTTGAACCTTCTTTTCGGAAAGCATGGCGATGACCGGAGACAGTGCGTAGAGCGCACAAAAGAACGCGAAGGCATACTTCAGCCCCGGAGAAACCGGCAATAAGGCGGCATAGAAGAATACCGCGGAGGTTACGACCGACGGCCACATCAGGCACACATAGCCTCGAAAATGGGACCGTGCGTTCTTTTCGACGGAATCCGCCGTCTGCCACTCCAACAGATTTCTGTGACTGACCATTAACCGGTACAGCGTCCGGATGATGGCATCGACTGCGGACAGGGCACGCACCGGCACAAGGATAAAGCGGTAAAAGGACTGGATGATGACATCAAAGATATCCCGTCCGAGAATGGACGCGGAGATCCGCTCAAAGACGCGACGAACTTTTCGGGACAACACTCTCAGCAACACGCGAAAAATGTTCACCGCCGGTTCAAAAAACAAGAACGGCAACCAAACCCAGGGAGCGGAGGGCACCAATAAAATGTTGGCGATAATCAGCAAAAGTAACGCGGGATGCACGACACTCCGCCTCAAATTGTCCAGAATTTTCCACTGAGAGAGCAGATTCAGTCTGCGCGCGTGAATCAGGAACGGCAGTAATTGCCAGTCTCCGCGGATCCATCGGTGCTCCCGCTTGATGTATGTTTCGATTCGTGACGGGACCCTGTCCAAAAGCTTGATGCCGCTTGCAAAAGCGCATCTTGTCAGACTGCCCTCAAGGAGATCGTGGCTCAACACGGTGTTCTCCGGGATTTTTCCGGAGAGAAGTTGATGAAAGACCTTTACGTGGTAGATGCCTTTTCCCGCAAATATTCCTTCGTGAAAAGTATCCTGATAGACATCCGAAGCAATCGTTGAGTAGGGGTCAAAGCCGGCCTGCCCCGACAGGATGACCTGAAACAAACCGGCTGACGGAGCCGGTATCCGGTTTCCGATTTCCGACTGGACGATGGCATATCCGGCCTCGACCCGATTGTTCCCGGCGTTCAGAACCGGCTGGTTCAAAGGGTGCTCGATGACTCCGATCATCTTCGCCGCGCTCTCCTGAGGAAGTTCCGTATCCG
>CAYPAL010000237.1:0-1097 GCA_964408695.1 uncultured Oscillospiraceae bacterium
GACAGTGGTATCCAAGGCCGCGGTCGCGACCAAGCACGCCGGAACAACGAAGTCCGCCGGGACGAGGCCTCCGAGGGCGGGATCCCCCACGAAGGAATAACGAGGGATCATCGTCATATCAAAATGGTTATATACTCTTAACTTTAACGTCATCATTTTGTCGGTTCCGCACACTTGTTTTACCGGGAGACCTGATATAGCATATACTCGAGCGGTTGTGTGTGTGAATACGATGCATTCTCACTACGAACATGCGATCCAACTTTCCAGTCAACGACAACGCTGATCGTCTTTCACCGTTCACTTAACATCATTCATAGAAGTAGAGGCGAATTTTGTGGTAACCGATAAAGGACACTCTTTCGATAAACAAAGAGACGCGGAGGCGCTGATTCGAAAAACCGGATTTTTCAGAAGCAGCGTCGTCGTTTTACTTCAGATCGTTGTTGATTGCGCCAGTTTCTTTCTGGCTTTTCTGTGCTCTGTGCTTCTGCGGCACGGCGGCGATTTCCCTCCCGGGAGTTTTGACGTATATCTTCGCGCGATTTTGATCCAGGTAGCGGTATATTTCCTCTTCTTTATCCTGTTTTCCCTGTACCGCACCCTCTGGAAAACGGCCGGAATGGACGAACTGATTCGGCTCGGTTTCGCTACGATGTTGGGGACCTTGTTCGGATTCCTGCTTTCATATTTGACTCGTTGGGCCTTGCCTCTTTCCGTCTATCTGGCCGGCGGCGCCCTCGTGATCATGTTTACCGGATTTTCGCGCATCGCGTACCGGCTTTTCCGCCGCGTACAAGGCGGCATGATCGCCGCAAATCAATGGCGCCGAACAATGGTTGTCGGTGCCGGTGAGATGGGCTCCGCCGCCATCCGCCAGATGAACGAGCAGCCCTGGATGCACATGCGCCCGGTGGTCGCCGTTGACGACGACCGCAGTAAGGTGCGGCGTATGGTGCGGGGCGTTCCCGTTCGGGGGACCCGCAAGGATATTCCTGCGCTGGCCGAGAAGTACGATATTGATATGATCGTCCTGTGCCTTCCGCGCGTGGACGAGAAGGACCGTCGCGAGATCATTCGCCTTTGCTCCCAGACGA
>CAYPAL010000238.1:0-1096 GCA_964408695.1 uncultured Oscillospiraceae bacterium
CCCCCGGGTTCTGAAAACCCGGGACCGGAAAACCCGCGCAGTAACCCGCGCCTCTGCCGGTCATCGGACCTCTTCCGTCCGGTCCTGTTCTGTCTCCTCTTGGCATCGTATATCACCTCCCTTTATTGTTTGTTATGAACATATGTCGATTACAGTATAACTCATTATGCACATATGTCAATAACGATTTTGTGTCTTTCCCTCCCTTATGACTTTTCGCTGATTATTTTGAGGATGCCCCGGCCGGCTTGTGCATAATCACAATTCTGCAATTTCATTTGTGAACTTCTGAAAAACAAAGTCATTTCTCAATCTTTTTTAATTGAATATAATGCGCCTTTATAGTACTTTAGTCATAATCGGCAATTTGCCGTAAAGTATCGTCATACAGGCATTCCACCCCTGCCGACTACCTCATCGAACCAACTGGCGGCAGCACTGATCGGAAGGAGAAAAATATGGAGATCAAGCACAAGAAACTGCAAGCATGGGTTAACGAAGTTGCAAAAATGACTCAACCCGACGACATCCGTTGGGTCGACGGCTCCGAGGAAGAGAATCAGATGCTTTTGGATCTTTGCGTATCGTCCGGATCGGCCGAGAAACTCAACCCGGAGAAGCGCCCCGGATGCGTTCTTTTCAGAAGTGATCCCACCGACGTAGCTCGCGTCGAGAAGAGAACCTATATATCGTCTGTTAAGGAAGAAGATGCGGGTCCGACCAACAACTGGGTCGATCCGGTCGAGCTGAAGAAGACCCTGACCGAGCTTTCCACCGGTTGTATGAAGGGGCGTACGATGTACGTAATTCCTTTCTCGATGGGTCCGGTCGGATCTCCGATGTCCAAGATCGGTATTGAAATTACCGACAGCGCATACGTTGTCGTCAACATGCGTATCATGACACGCGTCGGAACACGTGTCATGGATGTTTTGGGCGAAGAAGGCGAGTTCATCCCGTGCCTTCACACCGTCGGTGCTCCGCTTGAAGAAGGCCAGAAAGATGTACCTTGGCCGTGCGCTCCGATGGACAAGAAATACATTACCCACTTCCCCGAAGAGCGTATGATCTGGTCCTTCGGTTCCGGTTACGGCGG
>CAYPAL010000239.1:0-1092 GCA_964408695.1 uncultured Oscillospiraceae bacterium
GGAGAATACGAGTAACGTTCTCGAGGAGATTGTGTTGCGAGCGTGGTTCTTGTCGGTTTTCGAGAGCTCGGAGGAGCCGCGGCATGAGGGGGGCGAGAAGGCGGTTTTCGAGAAGGATACGGTGCTGAGCTTCCCGATGTTGTCGGGTGCGGACGGGAAGATGTTTCATCCGGTGTTCACCGATTGGGAGGAGCTGGGGCGTTGGCAGGGGCTTGCCACGCCGCCAAAGACATTGATCTTGTCGTTTGACGATCTTCATACGATGGTTGCGAAGCGCGAAGATGTGGCGGGCGTGGTCGTCAATCCGTTCGGTGTTTCGTTTTCCATCCCGCGGGAGAGGATGAATTCGCTCAAGGAGCGTAAGGAGCTGGCGGAAAAGGGCGCAACATCGATCGAAGTGGAGAAGGAAACACAGGTGATGCTCGGAGAGCCGAGGGTCTATCCGGATCGGATGGTGAGGGCAATATCGGAGCATTTGCGACAGCACCCTGAGGTATCGCGGGTTTGGCTGCGCCTGATGGTTCGCGAAAAAGAACAAAGCTTCCTCCTCGTGGTCGATTTTTCCGGGGAGGCGCAAGAGGTCTTCGGCGGCATTGCGGATGCGGCGCGGCCGTTCCTCAACGGGATGTTTCTGGATATGGTGCCGCTTGACAGTTCGTTCGGGCAGCAGGCGACGGAGGGCGTTGAGCCGGTCTATAGGAGATAGCGATGGATATGGAAATGAATTCAACAAATATACGTAATATTGAAACGAACCTGAACGGAGAATGCAAAATGGATGTCTGGCTCTGTCAGATCGCAAAGCATCTCTGGTTTCGGGAACTCGAGAAACGCAAAAAGCACCGTACGATTGATCTTGAGAAACTTGAAAATGAGCCGGACGACGGTCCTTCCATGAGATAAATACGGTTTTTCATGAAATCTTTACGTTATCTTCCGCTTCTGTTAATCTGTTTATGCGATTGCGAATTTTTCTGTTTATTAAGCAGAATGCGTATTCCTTCAGCAATTTCCGGCGCTTATATTTGGAGAGAACAATGTTGAAGTTATTTCTTGCGATGATCATATTTTTTGTTTTGGCAACTTGGATCA
>CAYPAL010000240.1:0-1046 GCA_964408695.1 uncultured Oscillospiraceae bacterium
ATTGAATAAAGCGGATCTGGCACGAGGCTTCAGCATTCTCTATCCTTTCGGATTCTATGACAAACATATACACGGAGCTTCAGTTTGAAATAATAAATTAATTATACACGATAAACACAGCCTTTTCCAAGCATGAAGCCGCATGGCCACATATCAGACATTCTGAAAGATATTCGAATTTCAACACCGCAAATGTAACGAAAAGGACGGCGCTATGCGTCGTCCTTTGGGTTGCTCCTTTTCCCGGCAGGCATTTCGACGGATCGAATTACAGTCCGATCAGTCGATCAATTCTTTTTCTTAAAAATGTCCTTGAACTTGGCAAAGAATCCGGTCTTCTCAAGATTCAGCTTGGCTTTGACGCCGTCCACGACACCGCGCAGTTGATCGTCGGGCAGATCAATGCCCAGAACAGACTCAACGGCCTTGATCGGATCCTTGGAAAAGTCTGCCGCAAAAGATTTATCGGATTTGATCTTGCCGATAATGTCCTTTATACTCTTCTGAATGTCCATAACATACCCTCCTTAAAGAATAATGCATAGCGTCCTGAATCTTCTTGCTAAATTACTTGTCTTCCTTCTCGACGGTTGCTCCCGGGGCGTTCTTCTTAACGCTCTCGATACCGCTCATGCACGCGCTCTTGGATTTGTAACTCTCCGAGGCTGCAACGGTTTCACCGTTTCTGGCTTTGAGTCTGAAGCGGAATTCGCCGGCCTTGTCGACATAAACTTCGAATTTCGGATTCGTCAGCACCTGTGCCGTTTCAAGTGTCTGGTCCTCGACCTTCGCCGCAGCATTGGAGCGAACACTTTCGATGCCCTTCTTGCATGAGCCCACGGTCGAGTATACCTCGGATGTCGCAATGACCTCTCCGTTACTCGCCTTCAGATTAAAAACAAAACCGGTCTTCGTAGTCTTAATGACAAATTTCCCCATTTCCTCGCTCCTTTCAAATAACAGTTACTCCTATTATACAGCCCAAAGGGGCTTAAACAATCGCCATGTGTAAATAAATCCGAATTCCGGCATCTTTCGTCGCTCCG
>CAYPAL010000241.1:0-1039 GCA_964408695.1 uncultured Oscillospiraceae bacterium
AGGGGGGGGTGCGGACGATTTTGGGAAAAACTATACTGACATTAATCCCGGATGGACTGGACTTCTTCCCCCAAAAACATCCTTGTTCTTTGGTTATTGTATCACGAAACATAGTGATCGATTGCTACCATCAAATCGGAACATGACTTCCCTTCACAACACTTGCTGAAATACATCTCGTCTTTAGCCTTCCGAAAAATCATTCACAGGCTGCATTATCCGGAGAACAAGCCTTCTTTGACATGGAGCGGATCAGACCTGCCCTCCCAAAAATCAGGATCAAGCTTAGCCAACGATAGTTAGCACCCCGGTATGTAAGACAGGATGACTACCCGCAGAAATACTCTTAACCGCTTCCGTCAGCACACCGTTTGTGGGAAGCGTATTTGCGTTTCTGCTCGTCTTCCATGCGACAATCAGCCCATCGAAGCAGTCGATACCCGGGGAAAGATACACTCGTTTCCCTCATAATTGCGTTGTTCATTTCAAGTTCGGTACAGCGCATCTGCTGTATATTTTCCGGATCGACATAACTCAACTACTTGTACTTTGTTTGCATGAAATAGAATCCATGACAAACGGTCTTTCCATAACGCGAATCTTTATTGAGCCAACGCTCCAGGTTTTGCCGCGTAGGATAACCCGGGCACTTTATACTGCTCCCATCGGGTGAGACACAGAATTTGAAAAACAAGTATAATGAGAGGCATGAATAAGAGAAATCAGTACACCGCAGAGTTCAAGACCAAGGTTGTTCTGGAGGTCCTTCGAGAGGAAGGAACAGTCAGCCAAATTGATGTTAACTACATACTAAACTTAACAGACTGTAATAAAATCCATGTATGAACGTTGCCTTCTTATAATTGTTCAGAATGCAAAATGAGTTCAATCCTCTATTAGTTTACCGAGCAACAGTACAATTAATGTCTGAATATATGAAACCAGAATAATAGAAACTACACATACCATCAAAACTATTAGCAAAAGAACTTGACCAATGGTATCCGTATTAGAATCCAAAAACAACATAGACATTAGT
>CAYPAL010000242.1:0-1032 GCA_964408695.1 uncultured Oscillospiraceae bacterium
TACTGATGGACGCAAACGCGATTTCCCGGGCATTGACCCGCATTTCGCATGAGATTCTTGAAAGAAACAAGGGACTTTCCGAGTTGGTCATTATCGGGATCCAAAGAAGGGGTGTTCCGATGGCCAAACGGATCGCGGGAATTCTTGAGACCATCGAATCCGTTCGACCCCCGGTCGGAATTCTGGACATTACGTTCTATCGGGACGATCTCTCGATGCTGAGTGCCCACCCGATCGTCAACGGTACCGACATTCCTTTTGACGTCAATGATAAGACGATCGTTTTGGTAGATGATGTTCTTTTCACCGGAAGAACCGTTCGGGCAGCAATCGAGGCGCTTTTCGACATGGGGCGTCCGGCGTCGATCCAACTGGCGATCATGGTCGATCGCGGTCATCGCCAGCTTCCCATTCGAGCCGATTACGTCGGAAAGAATGTACCGACTTCCAACTCGGAGTCGATCAGCGTCGAGTTGACCGAGGTCGACGGTGAAGATCGGGTCGTATTATGTGACGAGGTGAGAGCATGACTTTACGCAGTAAAGACCTTCTGGGCATGAACGAATTGACCGCGGAGGAGATCACCGAGATCCTGGATACGGCGGAAATGATGAAGCGCGTGCTAACTTCGGGGAACAAGAAGACTTCTCATCTCCAGGGCAAGTCGGTGATCACTCTTTTCTATGAGAACAGCACGAGGACAAGGCTTTCTTTCGAGCTTGCCTCGAAGTACATGGGATCTGCAAGCGCGAACATTTCGACTTCGGGAAGCAGTGTCAACAAAGGCGAGTCGCTCCTGGACACGGCAAGGACCATCGATATGATGGCGACGGATATCATCATCATGCGGCATAACCAATCGGGGGCGCCGCATTTTATTGCGCCTTTTCTAAAGGCCTCCGTAGTCAACGCCGGCGACGGAATGAACGAGCATCCGACACAGGCGCTTTTGGACATGTTTACGATGAGGGAGCGTTTCGGGACTCTTGAGGGTCTGAAGGTCGCAATTTGCGGAGATATTTTTCACAGCCG
>CAYPAL010000243.1:0-1023 GCA_964408695.1 uncultured Oscillospiraceae bacterium
ATCTGGCCGCCCGGAAGAAAGAAGATCTCTCAGACGCTTACGGTCATGAAACAACTGGCCGTCTGCCACCTTCGTGCTTTCCGGGCTATCCGTGATATCTACGGTACTCAGCCGGTTCGGGTCGGTTACGCCAATCATTTCCGGATCTTTCGATCGCCCTCGGAGAGCGCCTTGGCGAAACTTCAAACGCGACTGATCGAGTATCTTTTTCAGGATAGCATCACGCGATTGATGACAACAGGGAGAAGCTCCTTTCCGCTCGGGGGCTTTTCGGGAAAAAAGAAGGACTTCTATTGTGATTTTATCGGAATCAATTATTATACCCGATGCACGATGAAGGGCTTCACGGAGCTTCCCGTTCCCGGTTCCGCACGCCGGAACGACTTAGGGTGGGAAATTTATCCGGACGGAATTCGTCAATTGGCGCAGAAATATCACGGGCGGTTTGGCCTCCCGGTATGGATCACCGAGAATGGAACCGCCGATGCCTCCGATACTTTTCGGGCACGATATCTATACGAACACCTATGCGAACTTGCCTTGCGTTGTCCGTTTGTCGAACGTTACTACCACTGGACTTTTATCGATAACTTTGAGTGGGCGGAAGGACAGACCGCGCGGTTTGGAATTGTAGCCAATGATTTCGAAAATCAGAAGCGCACCATTCGCAAAAGCGGACAATTCTATGCCGATATCATCCGGAATTGCGGGGTGACCGACGAGATGATCCGAGAACACCTTCTGCCCGACGGTGATTGATCGCTCAGGAGGGTTTCCCGAATATGTAGCGCCGAAATGAAACAACTCCGAAATTAATAATTTCCGGAGTTGTTGTTGGCGCGCCCGGCAGAGATCGAATCCACAACCTTCTGATCCGTAGTCAGACACTCTATCCAGTTGAGCTACGGGCGCAATTCACTGCTTATAACAGCACGTTGTATTTTATGCCACACGTCCGTTCTTGTCAATGGAGAACCTCGCTCCATTTTTTCGAAAAGCCGCACGGTACGGTCAAGTTTCGAA
>CAYPAL010000244.1:0-1021 GCA_964408695.1 uncultured Oscillospiraceae bacterium
CGTAAAGGACTGTTTTATTCATTCGCTGTAAGATATCCGGATGAATTACAAATTAAACGGCCGCATACATCGTATACGGCCGTTTTTCTGTTTACCAAGAGAAAATTTCCCTGTATCAGGGATTCGACGCGATTTACGCCTTCAAGCGGGCCTCGAGGGCATCAAGCTGGTGCAAGAGCTCCTTCGGAAGCTTCTCGCCGTATAACTTATAATGCTCACGGATTGACTCGACTTCGTTCAGCCACTCGTCCTTCTTGACCAGAAGGAGCTCGTGCATGTCTTCTTTGCTGACGTTCAGGCCGTCGACATCGATGGCGTCCTCGGTCGGCATCATGCCGATCGGGGTCTTCATTGCCTTGCCGGTGCCGCAGACGCGCTCGACGATCCACTTCAATACGCGGCTGTTCTCGCCAAAGCCCGGCCAGAGCCACTTGCCGCTCTCGTCCTTACGGAACCAGTTTACATAGAAGATCTTCGGAAGTTTGTCCGCTTCGGTTTGATCGCCGATATCGAGCCAATGCTGGAGATAATCGCCGACATGGTAGCCGATGAACGGAAGCATCGCGAACGGGTCGCGACGAACCTGGCCGATTTTGTCGGAAATGACCGCAGCGGTGATTTCGGAGCCCATGATCGAGCCCATGAATATCCCATGTTGCCAATCAAAACTCTCGTGAACCAGAGGAATGGTCGTCTTACGACGTCCTCCGACCAAAATGGCGGAAATCGGAACTCCGGCCGGATCTTCCCACTCGGGAGCGATGACCGGACACTGGGAAGCGGGGGCGGTAAAACGCGCGTTCGGATGAGCGGCGGGCTTCTCGGCACCGGGTGCCCAATCCTGCGCGGTCCAATCGATCAGATGATCCGGCGCGTCATAACCGATGTCTTCCCACCAGATATCACCGTCGTCTGTAAGTGCACAGTTGGTGAAGATCGTATTTTTCTCGATGCTGTGCATCGCGTTGGGATTGGAGTCCATCGATGTCCCGGGAGCGACGCCGAAGAATCCGGCTTCCGG
>CAYPAL010000245.1:0-1015 GCA_964408695.1 uncultured Oscillospiraceae bacterium
TGGCTTTCTTATATACAGCGGAACGCCATGTTCGTCAACACCGTTCTCTACAAAGTACACCATATGAAACCGGTCGATGTCTGTCTGAATATAAGACTTGATAACATCGCGATATTCGGGACTTATAAAGTATTCCTTATCCTCCTCATCAGTGAGGATACAGTCATCGATAAGATACTGATAGTGGATCTTCCAGAATTCTTCGATACGAGATACGGGGATTTCTTCGATTCTGATCATCTCTTATCCTTCTCACCGTTCTAGTTTGCCGCTGTCTGTATGAAAATGATTCTCGTGACTCCTACCTGATATGATATCAGACGCAATGACAAACCACCCGGTTATCCTTTGCCCGAAAATAATGAACGACATCAATACTCCGATGAACGGGGCAATCGCGTAGTATGCACTCGTTCTTGTCGCACTGGTCAAAGTGAGTGCAATCATCAGCAGAATCGGTGCCGCGATGTCGAGAATAATCATACCGACTACATACGGCAGTTCTTTTCGGGTCAGCTTTGCTTGAATACGGGTTTTATGCCGGAGACTCCGAATCACATTAACAAACAACATACCCAGTCCTGCGCCAAGATAAAGCAGCGCCGCCATTAGCGTCGGATGAATTTTCACGAGCAGCAACTTTGAAATCGGAGAACTGATTCCATACAACACTGCCGCCAGGATCGTCATAAGGATAGCGTTTTTTCTGTTATTCATATTACCGCCATGCTATCGATGCCATGAACTCCTTATTGGGGGCACACTATGCTGAAACTCCCTCTCTGATATCAAGAGAAAAGGACATTTTCCGCCGGAGTTCCGCAGCAGATCCCGTGCCGCTCCGCTTCATGTCTCGCCCCTTTTATAATAAGAGAGAAGCCCTTTCTTCGACTGAGTTCCGCAAGATTGCCGAAGGCAATCTGAGGACCTGTTTGAAGTCGAAGAAAGGGCTTCTCTCGTTGGTGCGGTCGACGGGACTTGAACCCGTATGATCTCTCACACGCCCCTCAAACGT
>CAYPAL010000246.1:0-1003 GCA_964408695.1 uncultured Oscillospiraceae bacterium
AAAAGATCACCGGTGGGGAACGAAGCCCCCACACCGGTGATCATCAGTTTTGATATATCCGTAATATGAAGATGGTGACTGTCAATGAACTTTCCCAATGCTCCAAAAGCAGAAGTAACGGGGTCCGTCGCCTTAACAATCTCATGCCCGATGGATCTTCCATCCTGAAGTCCGACAATCTTGGTGGTGCTTCCGCCGACATCAAGACCGATCACGATACCCATGGCAAGAAGGCTCCCCTCCCGGCATAGATTACGTTAAAGCGAAATCGTTAGCGAGCCATCCTGTACTGTTCCGGATACTCAAGTGTATCCTGAGGAGCAAGCTCCTTGTCGACCAGCGAAACGGATCTCGGAACGGCTACAAAGCTGTGTGCCCGAGCGTCGATCGGCTTAACGTTGCCGTCCATAGCATACGTTGAACCCGAAATAAAGTCAATTACGCGCTGGGCGATTTTCGCATCGACATTTTCAATGTTACAGATGACCATGTGTCCCGCTCTCAAGTGATCGCAAACACGCTGAGCCGACTGGATATTGTTCGGCTGCATAATGACCAGCTGCTGCTCGCCCGATTTGATCGGCACGACCTTCTTCGGCGCGCTCCTCTGAGGTGCCGCATACTGCATCATCGGCTCGGGGCTCATACCGGATGTGAATTGATCCGGCTGTGAATACGTCTGATGAGACTCCGGAGCATCGTACTCCTCTTCTGCAGTCTCGTCATAGTCATATTCACTGTCATAATCGAACTCGGCATCATCCGGGTATCCGGATAATTTGTCAACAATCTTCTTGAAAAAACCTGCCATCTTCAATACCTCCAAATATCATCTTATTCACTATTGACTCTCATAATTAGTTGAACGAGCTAACTAGTGAAAAGAATCACTAGGGTCAGTATAGAAGTCTTTGATATTCGGTTCAATAGAATGTCGGAACAAGTAAAAGGACTGTAATTGCGCGGAAACATAAAGGGGCTATTCTAACAACCTGCTTACAGT
>CAYPAL010000247.1:0-1002 GCA_964408695.1 uncultured Oscillospiraceae bacterium
CGTCTGGTCCGCGGTCAAATCCTCTCGTTACGCGAGCAGGAATTTATGACCGCCGCAGAATCCACGGGCATCTCCACGAGACGCAAGATATTTAAACATCTGATTCCGAATGTTATGCCCCAACTGATCGTCTCGGCAACGATGGGGCTTGGCTCGGTCATTATCATGGAATCCACTCTCTCCTTCCTTGGATTGGGCGTCAAGCATCCTCTTGCCACATGGGGAACCATGATCAATTCCATAACCAGTTCCAACGAGAATTTGATTCGATACGCGCACATCTGGATTCCTGTCGGACTCCTCATCTGCTTGACAGTCATTGCCTTCAACTTTGTCGGAGACGGCTTGCGTGACGCTTTCGACCCGAAGATGAAGCAGTAAGGAGGTATGATCCATGAGTAAGAAGCCAAAAAAATCAGTATATATCAACACAAAGGAATCGGTCCGTATCACACGGTTCAATCGCAAACTCACGAAAAAACTCGAAAAGCAGCGTGCCGACAGCGGAGCGGACCCCGAGAAATATACGACCTTCATGAAGAACGATAAAAATGTCGTCGAATTTGATAATCTGTGTTCTTATTTCTTCACGGATATCGGCACGGTCAAGGCGGTGGACGGTATTTCATTTGAAGTGCCCAAGGGCGCTACTGTCGGCATTGTCGGCGAGTCCGGTTGCGGCAAGAGCGTCACCAGCCTTTCCCTGATGCAACTGCTCCAGCGCCCTCAAGGTCAGACCGTAGGTGGAGAAATTCGTTTCAACATGGGAGACGGCACAGCCTACAATATCGTGAATACACCGACCACGGAAATGATGAAGATCCGCGGCAATAAGGTCAGCATGATTTTTCAGGAGCCGATGACCAGTTTGAATCCGGTCTTCCGCTCCGGCGATCAGGTGGATGAAGTCATCAAACTCCATAATCCTCGCATGCCGAATGAGGAAGTACGGAATCGTACGATCGATATGCTGAAGTTGGTCGGGATCGCGAATCCGGAGGG